>NZ_JAPCIS010000017.1:0-75504 GCF_027707425.1 Aeromonas sp. QDB63 | reverse complement strand
GGGCGGGAAGTGAATGTACCACGTTGCTTGCATGAGGCGCTGGGGCGCCCCATGCAACACGTAATTGGGACATAGCCATAAAAAAGCGGCTCCCACGGGGGAGCCGCTCGCACTGGATGCCTGTTACAGCAGGATGCTGGTCAGGATGAAGCCCAGGGTACAGGAGGTTACCACCCCGATGAGGCCGGGCAGGATGAAGCTGTGGTTGATGATGAACTTGCCGATGCGGGTGGTGCCGGAGCGGTCGAAGCCGATGCAGGCGAGATCGCTCGGGTAGGTCGGCAGCACGAAGTAGCCGTAGCTCGCCGGCAGGAAGGCGATGAGCAGCTTGGGCTCCACCCCCAGCGCCAGCCCCATGGGGGCGATGGCGGTGAGCGCCGCCGCCTGGCTGTTCACCAGCTTGGAGATGAGGAAGAGCACCAGGGCGTAGGTCCAGGGCTGGGCCTGCACCACGTGGGAGAGGGACTCCTTGAGCAGCGGCATGTGGGCCTGGAAGAAGGTCTCGCTCATCCAGGCGACCCCGAACACGGAGAAGATGGCGACCATGCCCGCCTTGAAGACGGCGCCGTTGGCGATCTCCCCCGGCTTGACCTTGCAGCGCATCAGTATGATGGCGCCGGCGATCAGCATCATCATCTGGATCACCAGGTTCATGGAGAGGGGGCCCGTCTTGTCCTTGATGGTGAAGACGGGGCGCAGCGCCTCGTCGGCACCCAGCAGCACCACGGCGGCGATGGCGGCGAAGAAGATCCAGGTCGACCAATAGGCCTCTTTCGGGAACTTGGTATTGAGCAGGGTCTCGCCGCCGCCGTAGATGAAGTCGCGCTGGGCGGGGTCCTTGAGTTTGGCCTGGAACTCCTCGTCCTTGTCCAGATCCTTGCCGCGGCGCAGGCTCCAGAGGGCCGCCACCATGACACCGGTGAGGGAGGAGGGGATGGCGATCATCAGGATGTCGAGCAGGCCATAGGCCTGACCCACGCCGTGGGCCGCCGCCAGGATGGAGACCATGGAGACCACGGCCACCGAGACCGGCGAGGCGCAGATGGCCATCTGGGAGGCGACGGACGCCACCGCCATGGGGCGTTCCGGGCGGATGTTCTTCTGCAGCGCGATATCGGCAATGATGGGGAACATGGTGTAGACCACGTGGCCGGTGCCGCACAGGAAGGTGAGGGTCCAGGTGGTGAGCGGCGCCAGCAGGGTGATGTACTGGGGGTGGCGGCGCAGCAGGCGTTCGGCCACCTGCATCATCAGGTTGAGGCCGCCGGCAGTCTGCAGGGTGGCGGCGCAGCCGATCACCGCGAGTATGGTCAGCATCACCTGCACCGGCGGCTCGCCCGGCACCAGGCCGAAGACGAAGGTCAGCAGGAAGAGGCCGATGCCGCTGATAAGACCAAGCCCCATGCCCCCAAAGCGGGTTCCCAGCAGCAAGCAGCCGAGTACCACCAAAAATTCCATCAAGATCATTCCATTACCTCGTGTGTTTTATCCATGTCCCCATCGGCCAGCTGCCCGGGATCCGCTGTCGTCAATTACCCCTGAAGGGTTATGGATATTCTGTCACCCCTAAAGGGGTAAAAATTTGCGTTGCTTCAACAACCCGCTTTTTTCCGATTTAAGTGCATAAAAACTACGGCCAACCCGCTTTACCAAAGGCAAAACCGGGCCAGGGTCGTGGGAAGGAGGGAGACGAGGGGGAAACGACAGGCATAAAAAAGCCGACCCAGAGGTCGGCTCTTGCACTGTGCGAGCAGGCGGTCGCCTTAGAACTCGGCGGTGCGGGGGGTACGGGGGAAGGGGATCACGTCGCGGACGTTGCCCATGCCGGTCACGTAGACCACCAGACGCTCGAAGCCCAGACCAAAGCCGGAGTGCGGCACTGTGCCGTAGCGGCGCAGGTCGCGGTACCACCAGTAGTCTTCCTTGTTCAGGCCCATCTCGGCCAGACGGGCGTCCAGCACCTCGAGACGCTCCTCACGCTGGGAGCCGCCGATGATCTCGCCGATCCCCGGGGCCAGCACGTCCATGGCGGCGACGGTCTTGCCGTCGTCGTTGAGGCGCATGTAGAAGGCCTTGATGTCCTTCGGGTAGTTCTTCACCACCACCGGGGACTTGAAGTGCTCCTCGGCCAGGTAGCGCTCATGCTCGGAGGAGAGATCGATGCCCCAGGAGACCGGGAACTCGAAGCTCTTGCCACAGTTTTGCAGCACGTCGATGGCGTCGGTGTAGTCAATCTGGGCGAAGTCGGAGGCGACGAAGCGCTCCAGACGGCCGATGGCGTCCTTGTCCACGTGCTGGGCGAAGAACTCCAGATCGTCGCGGCGCTCGGTCAGCACGGCGTTGAAGACGTACTTCAGCATGGCCTCGGCCAGGGCGGCGTTGTCTTCCAGATCGGCGAAGGCCACTTCCGGCTCCACCATCCAGAACTCGGCCAGGTGGCGGCTGGTGTTGGAGTTTTCGGCGCGGAAGGTCGGGCCGAAGGTGTAGACCTTGGACAGGGCGCAGGCGTAGGTTTCGACGTTCAGCTGGCCGGACACGGTCAGGAAGGTCTCCTTGCCGAAGAAGTCCTTGTCGTAGTCCACCTTGCCTTCGGGGGTGCGCGGCAGGTTTTCCATGTCCAGGGTGGAGACGCGGAACATCTCGCCGGCCCCTTCGGTGTCGGAGGCGGTGATGAGGGGCGCCGCGATCCAGAGGTAGCCCTGTTCGTGGAAGAAGCGGTGAATGGCCTGGGAGAGGCAGTTGCGCACCCGGGTCACGGCACCGACGATGTTGGTGCGGGCACGCAGGTGGCCCTGCTCGCGCAGGTACTCGATGCTGTGGCGCTTGGCAGACATGGGGTAGGTGTCCGGATCTTCGACCCAGCCCACCACCTTGACCTCGGTGGCCTGCAGTTCGAACGCCTGGCCGCTGCCCTGGGACTCGACCACGGTGCCGGTCACTTCGACGGAGCAAGCTGTGGTCAGACGTTGCACTTCATTCTCGTAATTGGCCAGGGTATTGGGGGCGACGGCCTGCACCGGATGGAAGCAGGAGCCATCGGAAACGGCCAAAAATGAGATCCCCGCCTTGGAATCGCGGCGGGTCCGGATCCACCCTTTCACAGTCAGGGTGGTGCCGACCGAATACTTACCGGCCAGCACATCAACTACGGATGCGTGCGTCATCGAAATATTGTCTCCAGCTTGTTCTTGCAGCGCTATTTGCAACACTAGGGGTCTGGCCCGGGCGCAGTTGGCCCACCATGGCAGACTAAGCCGTTCATCTTACCCGCGCAGGTTTGATAAACAAGCAAAAATGTCGGACCCTTGCGGGGATTTCCCCATGCATCGTGCATGGATCATGGCGGCTGGACGGGGGTGAGGGTGAAGGAGCGCAGGCGGGGGCCGGATGGCTGGATACGGGTGTTGCAGGGGCTGGTGATCCTCTGCTGGGGCGGCTTTGTCGCCCTGCTCTCCCTCTATCACTTCGCCCGGCCAGAGGTGGCTTACGGCTTTCTGGTCTATGGGGGCGTCAAGGTGCGCCAGAGCTGGGACCCCCTGCTCACCCCCTGGCTGGAGCGCGGGCTCTGGGGTTGCTGCCTGCTGACCCTGGTGGTGCTGGTGCTGGCCCGTGGCCGCAGCCGTCGGCAGGAAGATGCCCGCCACGTCAATCTCTTCATCCTGCTGCTGATCCTGGTGGCCTGCCTGCTGCTTTACTACCGGGGCTGAGGGCCGTCGCCGTCATCCAGCCCCTGAGAGGCGGGGCGCTTGCCTATCTGGCGCTCCACGCTGTCGAGCATCTGGTTGTAGGCGAGCGCCACCCGGCCAATCTCGTCCCCTTCATCCCCCTCCAGCCTGTGGCCGAAGTCGTTGCGATCGGTGGCCTCCTCCATGGAGCGGGTCAGCTGGTTGAGGGGGCGGACTATCCAGGTGCGGATGACCCAGAGGGTGAGCAGGAGTCCCAGCCCGAAGATGAGGGTGAGGCTCAGGGCCGAGGTGAGGATGTTCTGCTCCACCCGGGTAAACAGGGTGTCGAGGGAGTAGTCAAAACGCACCGCCCCCAGCACGGTGTTTTCCGGCACCTGGTGGCAGCTGGTGCAGTCGGTACCGCGAAAATCCTTTCTGGCCAGCAGCGGGCGGGTCACCACCAGCCGGCTGTGCATGCCGTCATGCTCTACCTCCAGGCTCCCCTTGCCCGCCAGCGCCAGGGCATCAAACCTGTCCTTCGGGGCCTCGTCGTCACGGCCCGGCCCGTACTGCTTGTTGACCGCCGCCCCGCGCACGATGCGGGCATCTTCCACGTGGGCGTGATCGAGAAACTTGGCGCGCAGGGTGTCGCGGGCGTCCATCTTGCCGGTCAGCATCAGCATGTTGAGGCCGTCGAAGTAGGCCTCGGTCTGCTCGCGGCTCTGCTCCTTGATGAGGGTCAGGATGAGGTCACGCTCGCGCACCGCCTGATAGGCCGCGGAAAACACCAACACCATGGAGAAGATGAAGAGCAGGAAGAAGTTGATCTTGGCAGCAATGGAGAGGCGCATGGGACTGGTACATCTGTTGGGTAAAACCCGCGCAGTCTACTCTCCTCGCCGGACGGGTTTTGGTGTCTTGCTCACATTCTGATGAAAAAGCGCCAAAAGGCCCTGCGTTCTCATGCAGGGCCCGTTCATCCGGACTCAATATTCGCCGCTGGTGATGGCCTCGTGGATGGCGCCGGTCAATACCCGCAGCTCTTCAGAGGTGATGACGAAGGGGGGCATCAGGTAGATGAGCTTGCCAAAGGGACGGATCCAGGCGCCCAGTTCGACAAATTTGCGCTGGATGCGCGCCACGTCCACCCGCTCCTTCATCTCCACCACCCCGATGGCGCCGAGCACCCGGACATCGGCCACCGCCGGGTGCAGGGTCAGCTCCACCAGTTCGGTTTTGAGTTGGTGTTCGATGGCTTGCACTCGCGCCTGCCACGGGGAGGCGAGCAGCAGATCGATGGAGGCATTGGCCACCGCGCAGGCGAGCGGGTTGCCCATGAAGGTAGGGCCGTGCATGAAGACGCCCGCCTTGCCGTCACAGATGGTGTGGGCGACATGCTCGGTGGTCAGGGTCGCAGAGAGGGTGAGGTAGCCGCCGGTGAGTGCCTTGCCCAGGCACATGATGTCGGGGCTGATCCCCGCCCAGTCGCAGGCAAAGAGCTGGCCGGTGCGGCCAAAGCCGGTGGCTATCTCGTCGGCAATCAGCAGCAGGCCGAACTCGTCGCACAGGGCGCGCACCCACTGCAGGTAGCGGGGGTGATAGAAGCGCATGCCGCCCGCCCCCTGGACGATGGGTTCGAGCACGATGGCGGCAATTTCCTCGTGATGATCCGCCACCAGGGTGGCCAGCTCCACCACGCTCTGCTCGTCCCACTGGGCGTGGAAGCGGCAGCTTGGCGCTTCGACGAAATGGTGTTCGGGCAGGAAGCCCTGGTAGAGCTCGTGCATGCCGCCATCCGGGTCGCACACGCTCATGGCGCCGAAGGTGTCGCCGTGATAGCCGCCCCGAAGGGCAACGAACTTGGCGCGGGGCGTCCCTTTGGCATGCCAGTACAGCTGGGCCATCTTGAGGGCCACCTCCACCGCCACCGAGCCGGAATCCGCCAGAAAGACCCGATCCAGCCCCTTCGGGGTGATTTCCACCAGTTTGCGGCAGAGCTCGACCGCCGGGGCATGGGTCAGGCCGCCAAACATCACGTGGGACATCTTGCCGAGCTGGACGGTGGCGGCCGCGTCCAGTTCCGGCACCTGATAGCCGTGAACGCAGGCCCACCAGGAGCTCATGCCATCCACCAGCTCGCGCCCGTCCGTCAGGGTGAGGGTCACCCCTTTGGCGCTGGCCACTTCATAGCAGGGCAGGGGATGGGTGAGGGAGGTATAGGGGTGCCAGACGTGGTGCAGGTCGAATTCTTGGTTGGTCATTTTGTGTTCTGTTGTCAATTGATTTGATCTGGTCGGTGTTGACAGTCTACGCGTGCTCTCTACACTAGCCAACAATTTCAGCCACTTGGCTTCGCGCACGCCCTGGCGTCGCGCTGTCCAGCTGGCGGGTCTTGCGGCGAACGCTCTCTTGAGCGCGGCGCAGGATCCCACCAATAACAACCGGAAGCCATGTATGAATGCTCTCACCGCGGGTGCCCACGCCCTTCGTCACGACTGGACCCTGTCCGAGGTTCAGGATCTCTTTGCCCTGCCATTCAACGATCTGCTGTTCCAGGCCCAGATTGTGCACCGCGCCCATTTCGACCCGAACGAGGTGCAGGTAAGCACCCTGCTCTCCATCAAGACCGGGGCCTGCCCGGAAGATTGCAAATATTGTCCCCAGAGCGCTCGCTACCACACCGGGCTCGAGACCGAGCGGCTGATGGAGGTGGAAAAAGTGCTGGAGCGGGCCCGGGAGGCCAAGGCCAACGGCTCGTCCCGCTTCTGCATGGGGGCGGCCTGGCGCAACCCGAAAGAGAAGGACATGCCCTATATCCTGCGCATGATTGAAGAGGTGCGCGGGCTCGGTATGGAGACCTGCATGACGCTGGGGATGCTGACCGCCGATCAGGCGGCGCGTCTCGGGGCTGCGGGGCTCGATTACTACAACCACAACCTCGACACCTCGCCGGAGTTCTACGGCGACATCATCACCACCCGCACCTATCAGGACAGGCTCGACACCCTGGAGCATGTGCGCGGCGCCGGCATGAAGGTCTGCTCCGGCGGCATCGTCGGCATGGGGGAGCAGGCGAAAGACCGTGCGGGCCTCTTGATGGCGCTGGCCAATCTGCCGCGCCACCCGGAGAGCGTGCCCATCAACATGCTGGTCAAGGTGAAGGGGACGCCCCTGGAGAACCAGGAGAACCTGGACCCGTTCGAATTTATCCGCACCATCGCCGTAGCGCGCATCATGATGCCGGCCTCCCACGTGCGCCTCTCCGCCGGGCGGGAGAAGATGAACGAGCAGATGCAGGCCATGTGCTTTATGGCCGGGGCCAACTCCATCTTCTACGGCTGCAAGCTGCTGACCACCCCCAATCCGGACGAGAACAGCGACATGCAGCTCTTCAAGCGCCTTGGCATTCGCCCCGCCCAGCGGGCCCAGAAGCCGGATCAGGTTCAAGAGGAGGAGCTGCTGGCCGAGGTGAGTCGCCAGAGCGAGCCCAGCGAGCTCTTCTACGACGCCACTCGTCCCCGCGCAGAAGCCGTCCGTACATGATGACCCCCGTTGTCACCGGCCCCTTTGCACTGGGGCAGGCCCTGGCCGAGCGTGAGCAGGCCGCCCTGCTGCGCCGCCGCACCCCGGTGGAGGCCGCGAGCGGTGGGCGGATCCGGGTCGGGGGGCGTGATTACCTCAACGTCTCTGGCAACGACTACCTGGGCCTTGCCGGTCACCCCGCCATCAAGGCCGCCTTCACGGCGGGGGTGGCGCAATATGGCGCAGGGGCAGGCGCCTCGCCCCTGGTGACCGGTTACAGTCGCGCTCACCAGCAGCTGGAAGAGACGCTTGCCGACTGGCTCGGCGTGGAGGCGGTGCTGCTGTTCAACTGCGGCTTCTCCGCCAATCAGGCGGTGCTCAAGGCCCTGCTCGGCAAGGATCACCTGCTGTGGCAGGACAGGCTCAACCACGCCTCCCTGCAGGAGATGGGGAGCCAGCTCCCCTGCAAGATGAAGCGCTTTTGCCACAACGACATGGCGGCCCTTGAGCGGCTGCTTGAGCCAAACCGGGGCCTGATCGTCTCGGAAGGGGTCTTCAGCATGGACGGGGATCAGGCCCCCTGGGCTGAGCTGGCCACACTCGCATCCCGAAGCGGCAACTGGCTGATGATTGACGATGCCCACGGCCTCGGCGTGCTGGGTGCCGAGGGGCGCGGCACCCTGGCGGCCCAGGGGGTTGCTCCTGCCAGCGTGCACATCCAGATGGGGACCTTCGGCAAGGCGCTCGGGGTGGCCGGCGCCTTTGTGGGTGGCAGTCGCGAGCTGGTGGAGTACCTGGTCAATTTTGCCCGCCACTATGTCTACAGCACCCATATGCCCCCCGTCCAGGCGTGCGCCGTGCGCCAGAGCATCGAGCTGGTACGTGTAGCCGACGAGGCCCGTGCCCACCTGGCTCGCCTTGTCGCCCGGTTCCGGCAGGGGGCGCAGGCGCTCGGCTGGCGGCTTGGGGCAAGCGATACCCCCATCCAGCCGCTGCTGGTGGGGGAGAGCGTCGCTGCCCTGCAACTGGCCGAGCGGCTGCGGGAATGCGGTGTCTGGGCCGGCGCCATCCGCCCGCCCACGGTGCCGGTCGGCACGGCGCGCCTTCGCATCACCCTGTGCGCCGCCCATGGCGAAGATGACGTGGATCGCCTGCTCGAGGCCCTGGGGCCCCGCCCATCCACCGACGAGAGAGGGGGCGCCCATGGTGCATGAGCGTTTCCAGTCAGTGGACAAGGCGCAGCTCGCCCGCCGCTTCGGGGCGGCGGCCCGCCACTACGACGCCCACGCCCGCTTCCAGCAGGAGGTGGGGCAGTCGCTGCTGGCGCGCATGGACGAGGGGGGCGTGAAAGAGGTGCGCTCAGGGGCCGGGCTGGATCTGGGTTGCGGCACCGGTTTCTTCCTGCCTGCCCTGGCGCCGCGCTGCGAGACGCTGACCGGGCTGGATCTCGCACCCGGCATGCTGGCCCAGGCGGCCCTTCGCGGCAGCGGAGCCCGCCTGGTGTGCGGCGATGCGGAGGCACTGCCCTTTGCCGACCAGAGCCTGGACTGGGTCTTCTCCAGCCTGGCCCTGCAGTGGTGCGAGCGGCCGGCCCAGGCCTTTGCCGAGCTCAACCGGGTGCTCAAACCCGGTGGACAGGTCTTCTTCTCGACCCTGCTTTCGGGGTCACTGTGGCAACTGCGGGAGGCCTGGCGGGCCGTGGATGGTCGTGACCATGTCAATCGCTTCCTGACGTTGCCTCAGTTGCAGCAGGCGGCCCGTGACGGGGGCTTCGAGGCCCCGGCACTCTGCCCGCTGACCTGGTCCCTCGCCTACCCGGCGCTCAGCGGACTGCTGCGCGACCTCAAGGGGATAGGCGCGAGCCAGGTCAACGACGAGCGGTCTGCGGGCCTGGGTCATCGCCAGCGCCTGGTGCGACTGGGGGAGGCCTACGAGCGCCACCGTCAACCGGACGGCCTGCTGGCCGCCAGCTACGAGGTCTGCCTCGGGCGCCTGGTGCGGCGCTGACACAAAAAGACCCGGCGCACCCACCCCTTCAGCGGCAGGACGCGCGCCTGCCTTTCACCATGGATATCGGGGCGCCTCTGCGCCCCTGCACTGCATCGAGGAATCATCATGGGGACATCCTATTTCATCACGGGCACGGACACCGACGTGGGCAAAACCCTGGTGGCCCGCACCCTGTTGCTGGCGCTTGCCGCCAGAGGCATTCGCTGCGCCGGGTACAAACCGGTGTCGGCGGGCTGCACCCGCACCCCGGAGGGGCTTCGCAATCTGGATGCCTTGCTGTTGCAGCAGGCGGCCACGGTTGCGCTGCCCTACGAGCAGGTCAATCCCTATGCCTTCGAGCCGCCCATCGCCCCCCATATCGCCGCCCGTGAGCGGGGGGCGAGCATCCCCTTCGAGGGGCTGTCCGCCGGCTTGCGGGAGATTGAGGGAGCTGGGGCCGATCTCGTCATTGTCGAAGGGGCGGGGGGCTGGTTCCTGCCGCTGGATCATCAGCGTCTGCTCTCGGAGTGGGTCGCCCAGGAGCGGCTGCCGGTGATCCTGGTGGTGGGGGCCAGGCTGGGCTGCCTCAACCATGCCCTGCTCACCGTCAGCGCCATTCGCCAGCAGGGGTTGACCCTGGCGGGCTGGGTCATTAACCGGGTGGATCCGCACATGAGCCGCTACGAGGAGAACCTGGACACCTTGAAAGCCATGTTGCCGGCCCCATTTCTGGGGGAACTCCCCTTCGTGGACGCGGTGAATGAGGTGGATTTGCACCACTGTCTCGATGTGTCGCCCTTGCTCTGAGGCCAGACATTCAGCAAACATTCATCGAGTCTGTCTATTATCTGGGGCAAGTGTGGCATCGGTCGCCCCTGGGGCGCCCCGAACCATGCATCCATATCTCACAAGGAGTCAATATGAAGCGAATTATGCTATTCCTGGTGACCAACCTGGCCGTCATGCTGGTGCTGGGGGTGGTACTCAATATCCTGTTCTCGGTTCTGGGGATCAACAAGTCCAGCATTTCCGGTCTGTTGGTGTTCTGCGCCGTGTTCGGTTTTGGGGGTTCCTTTATCTCCTTGCTGATGTCCAAGTGGATGGCCAAGCGCAGCTATGGCGTCCAGGTCATCGAGCAGCCCCGCAACGAGACCGAGCACTGGCTGGTGAGCACTGTTGCCCGTCAGGCCCGTGAGGCTGGCATCAAGATGCCGGAAGTGGGGATCTACGACTCCCCCGAGATGAACGCCTTTGCCACCGGCGCCCGCCGTGACGACTCCCTCGTCGCCGTCTCCTCCGGTCTGCTCTACAGCATGAGCCGCGACGAGGCGGAAGCCGTGCTGGCCCACGAGGTGAGCCACGTGGCCAACGGCGACATGGTGACCTTAACCCTGATCCAGGGGGTGGTGAACACCTTCGTGATGTTCTTCGCCCGCATCGTGGCCGGCGTCATCAGCAACTTCTTCAGCTCCAACAACGAGGAAGAGAGCAGCAGCACCGGCGGTTTCGCCTACATGATCACCGTGTTCGTGCTGGAGATGGTGTTCGGCGTGCTCGCCTCCATCATCGTCATGTGGTTCAGCCGTCAGCGCGAGTTCCGTGCCGACGCCGGTGCCGCCAAGCTGGCCGGCCGCGACAAGATGATCGCCGCGCTCCAGCGTCTCGCCCGCGGTGCCGAGCCGCAGATGGAGGGTTCCATGATGGCGTTCGGCATCAACGGCAAGCGCTCCATGAGCGAGCTGTTCATGAGCCACCCGCCCATCGAGCAGCGCATCGCCGCCCTGCGTGGCTGATAGCCAGTCATCTAAAGAAAACGGCTGCCCTCGGGCAGCCGTTTTGCATTCCGGGGACGGGGTTTTGCCCCCCGATCACCCTATTTGATCACCAGATCCGTCAGGGGCACGGCGCAGCAGGTGAGGATCTTGCCCTCGGCACGCTCGGCGGCGCTGATGGCGGGGGCATCGGGGTGATCCACCTCGCCCGAGACCAGGGTCTGCTTGCAACTGCCGCAGATGCCGGCACGGCAGCTCCAGGGCAGCTCTACCCCCTGCTTGTTGGCCTGATCCAGCACGGTGCCCTGGTTGTTGCCCGCAAACTCCCGCTCGCCGATACGCAGTTGCACCGCCTGATGGGGGCGGGCCACCGAGAGCAGGGCCCCGCCAAAGCTCTCCTGGCGGATGCGCCCGGCCGGTACGCCGAGGGCGGTCAGCCGGTTGGCTGCATCGGCCATGAAGCCGTGGGGGCCGCAGATGAACACCTCCCGCTCCTGCAAATCCCGGATCCGGCCCAGATGATCGTCATTCAGACGGCCGCTGAGTCCCTGCCAGTGTTTGTCAGGCTGGCTCAGGATCAGGGTGAGGGTCATTCCCTGCTGCGCCATGGCGTGCAGCTCGCTGGCGGCAGGAATATCCGCCTCGCTGCGACACAGGTGCATGAAGTGGACGTCACCGAGCTCCCCCCGTAGTGCCAGAGTGCGGGCAATGGAGAGCATGGGGGTGACACCGGATCCCGCCGAGAGCAGGAGCAGCCTGCGCTCGGACCCTAAGTGAAACTCGCCGGCCGGGGGGGCGGCCAGCAGGTGATCGCCCACGCGCAGCTCATGGTGCAGCCAGGGGGAGAGGCGGCCATCGGCCAGCTTCTTGACGCTGATGCTGTAACGCTCGGGCCGCTCCGGCGTGGAGCTCAGGGTGTAGCGGCGTTGAACCCGTGTGTTTTTGATATCGAGGCTGATGGGCAGGTGCTGGCCAGGCAGGTAGTCGGGCAGGGGCTCGCCGTCGGCGGCCTCGAACCAGAAGGTTTCCAGATCCCGGGCCAGGGGTTCCCGGGCGACGCACACCAGCTCCCGCTTTTTCGGGGCCGCGTTGGGGTAGACCGGCGCCCGGGCTCGCTCCAGCACCTCGATCTCGCTGCCCGCCTCAATCCACCCCTCGTTCAGGGCCACCAGATTCTGGCCGAAATAGACCTCACCATCTTCGCCACGGCGGTAGCGGGTGAGGGTGGCCAGCGGCTCTTTCAGGGCATTGAAGCGCTCCGTGCCTGCCTCCACCGTGGTCATGATGCAGCGGCTGCACGGCTTGTCCACCCGAAACTCCACCTCGCCGATGCGGATCCGCTTCCAGCCATCCTCTTCGAAGGGGCGGGTGCCGCTCGCCACCAGGTTGGTACGAAACTGGCTCATCTGGTGCAAGGCATCGGATCTCAGGTTGAGATCCTCAAGGGAAGCCTGGCTGATGAGCAGCAAGGGGTAGCCGTCCGCAAAGCTTACCCGGGTGCCGGTCTTCTCCCGAAAACGATCGGATGCCTCCCCGAGCCAGAGCAGGCGCACCGGTTCCCTCGCCACCCGGCTCAGCCACTCATCGGCGTCGGGCCCGGTGTGCAAGGCGGTAAAGCGATCCCCCCAGACACCGGTGTGCTGAGGGGCGCGACTGAATGCCGCCTCCATGAGGGCAAGGGGGGGCAGACCCGGATAGCGCAGTTGCAGCCCCCCCTGGACGGGGGTGGCCACCACCTGCTGCAACTGGGGATGGGTGCGGGCGGTGATAAAGGTGCCATCCGGTTTGACCACCATGTAGCGGCGATCCCCGGCAAGTCCCTCCTGGGTCACCTGGGCGCGCTCCAGCGGCATGCCTGCCGTCGATTTGATGGGGTAGAGATGTATGCTGGCGAGGGTCGGCATGTCCTGGTCCTTGTGCTGTGGCGATTCCTGTGAAGAGGGGAAGATAACGATTCCTGCCCCGGGCGGCAATCTTCTCCTGCTGCCCATGTCGAGGGCGGCGAGGGGGCTCGGGCGACAGGCCCGAATGGCTGCGGGGTGTGACGGGGATCCGGTTGTGAAGGGGGCGACCCATAAAGCGCAACATTTATTGATCCTGATCCACCATGTCGTACAAAAAACGGCCCATCATCGGGCCAGCTTCCAGTTTCTGACGCTTTCGTTTCTTCCCTCTCCGGCCACCGTCTGCCCAGGCAAAACGGTATCAAGCGCCATCGGATGGGGCCTGTCACACAAAAAGAAGAAAGCAATGTATGAGCAAACAACTGGATATGACCCCACAGCCGGATCTCTCCCAGAAAACGGGAACAGGCCCGGTCCGCACCCGGCTGCCCGTCTGGCGGCCGGCCCTGCCACCTTGCAACCACGCCTGCCCGGCTGGCGAGAACATCCAGGCCTGGCTCGCCCTGGCCGAAGCAGGCCGCTTTGAGGCGGCCTGGCAACGACTGATCGAAGAAAATCCCCTGCCTGCGGTCCACGGGCGGGTCTGCTATCACCCCTGCGAAAGCGCCTGCAACCGTGCCCAGGTGGATGATGCCGTCTCCATCCACGCCATCGAGCGCTTCCTCGGCGACGAGGCGCTGGCCCGGGGCTGGCTGCCTGTGCCACCTGCCCCTGCCAGCGGCAAGAAGGTGCTGGTGATCGGTGCCGGTCCCTCCGGCCTCTCCTGCGCCTGGCACCTCAATCGGCTCGGCCATCAGGTGGAGATCCGCGAGGCAGGGCCGCTGGCGGGCGGCATGCTGCGTTTCGGCATTCCCGCCTACCGCCTGCCTCGCGATGTGCTGGATCGGGAGGTGGCCCGCATCGTCGCGGCCGGTGTCACCCTGACCCTCAACCACAAGGTGGAGGATGTGCTCAAGGCGCGTGACGAGGGGGGCTTTGACGCCGTCTTCATGGCCATCGGTGCCCATCTGGCAAAGCGGGTCGATATTCCGGCCCGGGAGGCGGGCAAGATCCTCGATGCGGTGAGCTTCCTAGAACAGGCGAGTCTGGCCGAAGAGAAAGGACTGCCACCGCCAAAACTGGGACGGCGGGTGGCCATCTACGGCGGCGGCAACACCGCCATGGATGCGGCCCGTACCGCTCGTCGCCTCGGGGTCGAGGAGGCGATGATCATCTACCGCCGCGACCGGGACCATATGCCAGCCCACGCTTTTGAAGCCGATGAGGCCGAGGAGGAGGGGATCAAGATCAACTGGCTGCGCACCATCCGCCAGCTCGACAGTACCAACATCGAGGTGGAGGTGATGGCGCTGGATGCCGAGGGCAAGCCGGTGCCCACCGGCAAGTTTGAAACCCTCGAAGCAGACTCCCTCATTCTGGCGCTGGGTCAGGAGGTCGACCTTTCGGTGCTGGAGAGCATCCCCGGCGTGCGGGTCAACAAGGAGGGAGTAGTACAGGTTGGCGAGAACCTGATGACGGATGTACCGGGTCTGTTTGCCGGCGGTGACATGGTGCCTTCCGAGCGCACCGTCACCATCGCCACCGGCCACGGCAAGAAGGCGGCGCGCCACATGGATGCCTGGCTGCGCGGTCGCCTCTACCACAAGCCGCTTTCCTATTCATTGGTGGGGCCGGAGCAGTTGCAGCTCTGGTTCCAGACCCATGCGCCGGCCAGCAGCCAGCCGGTCAAACCGCCCTCGGCGCGGGACGACTTTGGCGAGATCATCGGCGGGCTGGACGAGACGGCAGCCCGCTACGAGGCGGCGCGCTGCTACTCCTGCGGCAACTGCTTCGAGTGTGACGGCTGCTACGGCAGTTGCCCCGAGCAGGCCATCGCCAAGTTGGGGCCGGGTCTGGGGTATCGGGTGGATGCCGAGCGCTGCACCGGCTGCGGTGCCTGCCACGACCAGTGCCCCTGCCACGCCATCGAGCTTCGCCAACCGGAGGAGTCCCAATGAAACATGAACTGATCATGGTTGACGGCAACGAAGCCGCAGCCCGGGTGGCGTACCAGCTGAGCGAAGTGTGTGCCATCTACCCCATCACCCCGAGCTCGACCATGGCCGAACTGGCCGACGCCTGGGCGGCACAGGGGCAGACCAACCTGTGGGGCAACATCCCCACGGTGGTGGAGATGCAGAGTGAAGGGGGGGCGGCCGGCACGGTACACGGCGCCCTGCAGGCGGGGGCGCTCGCCACCACCTTCACTGCCAGTCAGGGGCTGATGCTGATGCTGCCCAACATGTACAAGATCGCCGGCGAATTGACCTCGGCGGTGTTCCATGTGGCGGCCCGATCCTTGGCGGCGCAGGGGCTGTCGATTTTTGGCGACCATCAGGACGTGATGGCGGCGCGCAGCACCGGCTTTGCCATGCTCGCCTCCGGCTCGGTGCAGGAGGCGCAGGACCTGGCCTTGGTCGCCCACAGCGTCACCCTGCAGTGCCGGGTGCCCTTTATCCACTTCTTCGACGGGTTCCGAACCTCCCACGAGGTGAACAAGATCACCGCCCTGCACAAAGATGAGATCCGGGCGCTGATCGACAACGACTGGGTGCGGGCCCACCGTGCGCGGGCCCTCAACCCGGATCATCCGGTGATGCGCGGCACCGCCCAGAACCCGGATACCTATTTCCAGTCCCGCGAAAGCGTCAACCCCTTCTACGAAGCGGTGCCGGCGCGGGTGCAGCAGTGCATGGAGAGCCTCGGCGAGTTGACCGGCCGTCACTACCGGCTGGTGGAGTACCACGGCGCGCCCGATGCCACCGACGTCATCGTGCTGATGGGCTCGGGGGCGGCCACCGCCCGCACGACGGTGGATTGGCTCAACCAGCAGGATCGCAAGACCGGGGTGCTGGTCATTCGCCTCTATCGCCCCTTCCCGGTGCAGGCGCTGCTCGACGCGCTACCGCAGAGCGTACGGCGCATGGCGGTGCTGGATCGTACCAAGGAGCCGGGGGCAGGCGGCGAGCCGCTGCTGCTGGATGTGCAGAGCGCCCTCATCGACGGCTTGCAGCGCGGCCTTATCAAGCGGCTGCCCTGGCTCAGTGGCGGTCGCTATGGCCTCTCTTCCAAAGAGTTCACCCCCGCCATGTGCGCGGCGGTGTTCGAGGAGCTGGCCTCCGATGCGCCGCGCCCGCGCTTTACCGTGGGGATAGTGGACGACGTTTCCGGCCTCAGTCTGGCCTGGCACCCCATCGGTGATCTGGAACCTGCCAGCCGGGTGCGGGCGCTTTTCTTCGGCCTCGGTGCCGATGGCACGGTGGGCGCCAACAAGAACAGCATCAAGATCATCGGCGAGCTGGAGGGCTTCCACGCCCAGGGCTACTTCGTCTACGACTCCAAGAAGTCGGGCTCGCGCACCGTCTCCCACCTGCGCTTTGGCCCCGAGCCCATCGACGCCCCCTGGCTTATCGAGCAGGCGAGCTTTATCGGCTGCCACCAGTGGGGCTTTGCCCTGTCGGTAGACCTGCTGGAGCACGCCGCCGAAGGGGCGACCCTGCTGATCAACGCCCCCTATGAGCCCGACCGGGTCTGGGCCGAGCTGCCCGAGCGGCTGCGTGCCCGCATCCGCGCCCTCGATATCCGCCTCTACTGCATCGATGGGGATCGGGTGGCCGAGCGTAACGGCATGGGCAATCGCATCAACACCATCATGCAGACCTGCTTCTTCGCCCTGGCCGGCATCTTGCCGCGGGATGAGGCGATTGCGCTGATCAAGGAGAGCATCGAGAAGAGCTATGCCCGCAAGGGGCCCGAAGTGGTCGAGCGCAACTTCGCGGCGGTGGATGACACCTTGGCCCACCTCCATCAGGTGGTCATCCCGGCCGGTGAGGAGCAGATCAGCGACTATCCGCTGCCATTGGCGCCGGGTGGCAGCGAGTTTGTCCAGCGGGTCACTGGCGAGATGCTGGCGGGGCGCGGCGATCTGATCCCCGTCTCCATGCTGCCGGTGGATGGCACTTACCCCACCGCCACCAGCCGCTTCGAGAAGCGGGATATCGCCCGCGAGATCCCGATTTGGAATTCGGATATCTGCATCCAGTGCGGCAACTGCGTCTTTGTCTGCCCCCATGCGGCGCTGCGGGCCAAGTTCTACCATCAGGACTGGCTGGCGACCGCCCCCGAGGTAGCGCAGTCGGTGCCCGTCACCGCCAAGGGCTTCCCCGACAGCCGCTACACCTTGCAGCTCTATCCGGAGGATTGCACCGGCTGCGGCCAGTGCGTGCAGGCTTGTCCAGTGCGGACCGGAGCGGATGAGAGCCATGAAGGCGAGCGCGCCATCGCCATGATGGACAAGGCCCCCCATCTGGCTGGTCAGAAGCAGGCGCAGCGTTGGTTCGAGAGCCTGCCGTGGCCTGCCCGCGAGCGGGTGGATTTCTCCACGGTGCGCGGCACCCAGTTCCTCGAACCCCTGTTCGAGTTCTCCGGCGCTTGCGCCGGTTGTGGCGAGACCCCCTATCTCAAGCTGCTGACCCAGTTGTTTGGGGATCGCATGCTGGTGGCCAACGCCACCGGCTGCTCCTCCATCTACGGCGGCAACTTGCCGACCACGCCGTGGGCCAAGAATGGCGAAGGGAAGGGGCCGGCCTGGTCGAACTCCCTGTTTGAGGACAACGCCGAGTTTGGCTTTGGTTTTCGTCTCACCGCCGATCAGCATCACGGTCAGGCGGTGGCGGCCCTTGAAGCGATGAAGGGGGAGCTGGGCGCCGAGCTGGTCGATACCCTGATTAGCGCCCCGCAGCGGCTGGAGTCGGAGGTCCGCGCCCAGCGCACCCGGGTCGCGCAAGTGCGGGAGCGGCTGGAAGAGGTGAAATCCGGCAAGGCCCGCGAGCTGCTCTCCTTGATTGATCAGCTGGTGCGGCGCTCGGTCTGGATTATCGGCGGCGATGGCTGGGCCTATGACATCGGCTCATCAGGGCTCGACCATGTGCTCGCCTCCGGCCGCGATGTGAACGTGCTGGTGATGGATACCGAGGTCTACTCCAACACCGGTGGCCAGATGTCGAAATCGACCCCGCTCGGCGCCGTCGCCAAGTTCGCGGCGGGAGGCAAGACGCTGGCCAAGAAGGATGTGGCGTTGCAGGCCATCTCCTACGGCAACGTCTATGTCGCCCGCATCGCCTTTGGTGCCAACCCGCAGCAGGCGCTGCAGGCCTTGCGGGAAGCGGAGGCCTATCCGGGCCCGTCCCTTATCATCGCCTACAGCCACTGCATCGCCCACGGCATCGACATGGAGCAGGGATTGGCCCAACAGAAGCGTGCGGTCGATTCGGGCCACTGGCCGCTGATGCGCTACAACCCGGTACTGCGCAGTGCCGGGCAGAATCCCTTCAGCCTCGACAGCCTGCGCCCCTCCATCCCGCTCGCCGAATACCGGCAGGAGGAGACCCGTTATCGGGTGCTGGCCCAGAGCCACCCGGAAGAGGCACAGC
Organism: Aeromonas sp. QDB63; assembly: GCF_027707425.1. NCBI lineage: Bacteria > Pseudomonadati > Pseudomonadota > Gammaproteobacteria > Aeromonadales > Aeromonadaceae > Aeromonas > Aeromonas sp. QDB63. The sequence continues at coordinate 57,181 of NZ_JAPCIS010000017.1, read as the reverse complement.
GGCTGATGCAGGTGGCGCAAAAAGTGGCGTGGCAGAAGTGGGCCACCTACGAGGAGATGGCTACCCGCGAGGCCAGCCATTTCCATCCGCCGGTGTGATCATGGGGTGAAACAGGTAAGACAAAGCGGGCCATTGGCCCGCTTCGTTTTCCGGTGCCAAGGGAAGTGGCCGTTGCCGCGCCTTGGGGCGGCCAACAAAAAGCCCGGCGTCGGGCCGGGCTGGCAGGATAAGTTGCTTATCCAGGTATTCGTCGAGGCGTCTAGTGTGGATGTTGTTTGAGGATGTCGTATATCTCCTCTTTCAGTTTAAGTTTCTGTTTTTTCAGATCCTTCACCTCGGAGCTGTAGTCGCTGGCGTGGTGTTTCTCCAGCTTTCTGATCTCCACATCCAGGTCGTTGTGCAAGTCAAACTTCTTCTGGAAATGGACATCACTGCTCTTCAGTTTCGAGATGAGATCTCTGTACTCCGGAAACATGTAATGAAGCCTCCTTGTTGTCGTTTGATTGTGCCTGCAAGACCAAAGTACCCCTTACTGCCGGGGAGAAACGTGATCCCGATCCAATTCGGGGCCACGGATTTGCTGCATGGGAAGGGCGATTTTTAACTGTTTGAATTACAAGATGATTGCCTGCTGACCCTGGGGCAGCAGAGGAAAGAAGCGGGATCCGCTTCACATTTGGGAGAGGGGGTCTGCAACGGGGCGGGCAACAGAAAGGGGCGCGAGGCCCCTGACTGGAAACGGGTGAGCCGTTTACTCTTTTTTCTTTTTCTTCTCGGGCAGGGGCTTGCCGTCTCTGGCAATCACCTTGCCTGCCTCGAAACCGATCTGCGCCGCCAGCTCTTCCAGATCCGGCGCCTTGGCCTCGTTGCCGATGGCGTACTGGTAGTTGGCGATGGAGATCTTCTCCGCCACCGGTGTGCCCGGCACGATGGGTTCGCGCCAGCCCTGACCGATGTGGGCCACCAGGGTGCCGTTCATGATGAGCTCGCCGACGATCTCCTGGGTGGGGATGCCCTTGCCGTAGGTGAGGCCCTGCGGGTGCTTCTTGCCGACCAGGGGCTCTTGGCTTGCGGGCATCAGCTTGGTGCGGATCAGCCACTTGGGCGATTTGGTCTTGCCCACCGCCTTGCCGGTCTGGTACTCGTTGATCTTGATGGTCTTGATCATCTGGGCCGTGAACTCCTTGGTCAGGGCCTTCTGGGCTTCGCTGGTCTCGTCGATGACGATGGGGGCCACATACCAGGTCTGGGGAGCCTGCGCCTTGGGGGTCGCCGGGGCGGTTTGCGCCATGGCGAGCGGGCTGAGCAGGATGGCCGTCAACAAGAGTCCGATTTTCTTCATGGTGATTCCGCTTATGTTTCGACAAGAATTTTGTTTTGCCAGCGACGACTGCGCCAGCGCCAGAACATGGCCAGACCGCGCACCCACTCGTCGCAGGCGAGGGCCAGCCAGATGCCTACCAGGCCATAGCCCTGCATGATACCAAGGAAATAGGCCAGGGGAACGGCAATGCCCCACATGGAGACGAGCGCCATGTAGAGCGGGAAACGGGCATCCCCGGTGGCGCGCAGGGCGTTGATCACCACCAGATTGAAGGTGCGACCGGGTTCGAGGATGAGGCTGATGAGGAAGAGCTGCGCCACCTGGGTGATGATGTCGGCGTCGTCGGTGAACAGGCTGATGATGGCGCGGCCGTTGAGGGCGGCGGCGATGGCGATGGCGGCGGTGACGATGAGGCCGAGTTTCAGGCTCTTCATCAGTTGGCGATAGGCTTGATCGAAGCGTCGGGCCCCCGCCAGGTGGCCGATGATGATCTCGTTGCCAAGGCCGATGGAGAGGCCGAACAGCAGGATGAACAGGCAGATCTGGAAGAAGTAGGACTGGGTCGCCAGCGCCTTGTCGCCGAGCAGGCCGACGAAGGCGGTCACCACCATGAACTGCAGCATCCAGGAGAGGTTCTCCCCCGCCGCTGGCAGCCCGATGTGCAGCACCTTGTCCAGCATGGCGCGGCTTGGGCGGACGATCTCGGGCAGACGCAGCCGGATGCCGGTCTTGCGCGCCACCAGCCATACCAGCAGCACCACCCCGACGATGCGCCCGGCCACCGTGCTGATGGCGACCCCGGCGACCCCGAGCTGGGGCAGGCCGAACCAGCCATAGAGCAGCAGCAGGTTGCCGACGAAGGTGATGAGGTTGACGATGAGGGTCACGTACATGGCCTGGCGGGTGTGGCCGTGGGCACGCAGGGTGGCGGCCAGACAGAGGGCCGCCGCCTCCGGCAGCAGGCAAAGCCCGATGATCTGCAGGTAGAGGCTGCCGTCGCTCATCAGGTGGGCAGGCAGGTTCATCAGCGCCAGCATGGTGCCGGCCCCCGCCATGACGCCGACCGCGGCCACCAGTCCCACCAGCAGGTTGAAGCCGATGGCGGTGTGGATGACGACGCGGGCTTTTTCCTTGTCTCCCGCCCCCAGATACTGGGTGATCACCACGCTGGTGCCGATGCTGACGAAGCTGAACAGGGTGATGGCGAGATCGAAGACCTGGTTGCCCACCGCGAGGGCCGCCACCCCCTGATAGGAGACGTGGCCCACCATGAAGGTGTTGAGGGCCCCGGTCAGAAAGTGAAGGGCCAGATCGATGAACAGTGGCCAGGTCAGGGCGAACAGGGAGCCCGGGCCCGCGTGGGATTGAGTCTGCATGGGATATCCAGGTGCTGGCGATGGCCCTCGTCAGGGCCAACTGGAGGGGCATTTAACACCAAGCGGGGGCGGGGTGCAATCCTGGTCGCAGGAGGAGGGGGCCTGCGACCAGAGGATGTGTCTCAGACCGGCGTGGCGCCGGCCTCCTGCTCGCTGGGGCGGGTGAGGCGCGCCGAGTCGGGCAGGTCGTCATCGTGCGGCCAGCGGGTGAGCAGGGCATCCGTGGTGCTCTCCACCCCCTCGTCATCCCGGAACACCGGCTCCCGGTAACAGCGGGTCATGCGCAGGGCCTGGTACATGTCGGGGCAGAGGATGATGCCATCCTCGCCGACCCGGATACCCGCCTGTTTGAACCACTGGCTCATCTGGCCGTGCCGACCGGCCATCACCATGTGGATGCCGCGCCGCTTGAGCTCCTTGTGCAGCTCTCCCACCATGCTCATCACGCTGATGTCCTGATGGGTGAAGCAGGCCACCGCATCCACCACCAGGCACCTGGGATTGTGGGGATCCTGCACCAGCAGTGCCAGCACCCGCCGCTTGAAGTAGGGGGCGTTGAAGTAGGTGAGCGGGGAGTTGAAGCGGTAGACCAGGATGCCGGGAATCGCCTTGGCCTGCTCGTTGTCCCCCAGGGTGCGCACCACGCCCTCGTCGTCCATGCCGAGCAGCTGGTCGGTGGGGCGCATCACGTTGCGCAGGAACTGGAACAGCCCCAGCAGGACAGCGAGGGTGATGCCCGGAATGACCCCCATGGTGAGCACGCTGACAAAGGTCACCAGGGCGAGCCAGAAGGCGGCGCGATCCGAGTCGCGCAGGGCCCAGAGGCCGCGAAAATCCGTGAGCGACAGGGAGGCCATCACCAGCACCACGCCGAGGGCGGCGGTGGGAATGTATTGCAGCGGCGCCGTCAGGTAGAAGGTGACCAGGGCGATGACGGCGGCGGCGATGATGGAGACCAGCTGGCTCTTGCCGCCGTTGGCGTCGTTCACCGCGGTGCGCGAATCCGCCCCGCTGATGGCAAACCCCTGGGAGGCGGCGGCGGCCAGGTTCGCCATGCCCAGCGCCCTAAACTCCTTGTCCGCATCAATCTCGTAGCCGTTCTTGGCGGCGAAGCTGCGGGCGGTGAGCATCATGGAGACGAAGCTCACCATGGCGAGGTTGAGGGCGGGCAGCACCAGCTCACGGATAAGCCCGGGGGGAAAGTCCGGCATCTGGAAGGCGGGCAGCCCCGAGCCGATGGTCCCCAGGGTGGCGATGTCGACGCGGCCGAGATTGAACAGCCACACCAGGGCCGCCGTCACCACCATGGCCACCATGGAGGAGGGCCAGGCCGGTCTGTAGCGCTTGGCCAGCAGCAGGGTGAGCAGGGCCGTCAGGCTCATGGCCAGGGTGGGCAGATGGGTCTGGGTAATGTAGCTGGTGCCGTTCAGGATCCGCTCTATCAGGTAGCGCTCGCTGAAGGTGAAGCCGAAGATCTTGGAGAGCTGGCCCACCATGATGGTGATGGCCACCCCGTTGAGCAGCCCCATCAGGATGGGGCGGGAGAGAAAGTCTGCCAGCACCCCCAGCTTGAAGCGGCTGGCGATGAGGCACCAGAAGCCGGTCATGGCGGTCATGGTCATCACCAGTTGCCAGTGACGGGTGGGATCCCCGGCGGCGAGCGGCGTTACCACGGCGGCGATCACCGCGCAGGTGGCGGCATCCGGACCGACGATGAGCTGACGGGAGGTGCCAAAGAGGGCATACACCACCATGGGCAGGATGCAGGAGTAGAGGCCGACGATGGCGCCCACCCCGGCGAGCTCCGAATAGGCGATGGCCACGGGCAGGGCCACGGCCGCGACCGAGAGACCAGCGCGAAGATCCGGCATCAGCCAGGCCCGCTGGTATTGCAGCAAGGCGGCGAGCCCCGGCAGCCAGCGCTCGAGAGAGAAGAAGTCGCGCATTATTTAACCCATTGAGTTACAAACATCTTTTTCTTAGTGTGCCCAAGGTTGTCGGCCCTTTGCAATCCGCTCATGGCCAGTTCACCACAAGGTCAGGCCAGATGCGTTGCCACTCCTTGGCCCTGACCCGTTCGCTAAAGATACAGCTCTCCTGGCGACAGCGCGGATTGGGGCTCACCACCAGGGACCAGTTGGGGGCAAAGCCGTAGGGGGCCAGCCACTCGAACGCATCATCTGCCAACAGGCGGACTCCGATGCAGGTGGGTATCTCCACCCAGTGGCTGAGGGCCGAGAGCGAGCTGGCAAAAGGAGGCACCTGCTGGCGCAGATGCATGCGGGCCTGGTTGCGCACCTCCCACAACTGGCCTGGCATCCTGGCGGCGAGCCAGGCTTCGTGATCGGCCTCCTTCAATCCAGTCGGATCAGCGCTGTCCAGATAGATAAGATCGATGTCGTTGAGCGGGGTGGGTTCGGCCTTGTGATGGAGGTGATCCCAGATGAGGTTGCGCACGAAGCCCGCCCCCAGGGCCCAGTCGGGCAGCGCCAGCTCCCGCGCAGCCCGGAGGCAATCCATGCGCGGGTGATCGGCCCGCAGCAGGGCCTCGGTGCAGGCCCGCAGGTGCGCCTCCCGCAGCGCCCCGGCTTCAACCGGCATTGCGGCGCAACCAGACGTCGATGTAGCTGCAGCTCGGCACTATGGTGAGCCCCTCAGAGAGGGTCCAGTCGTAGAAGCGGCGGGCCAGCTTGTCGGCAATCCCCTGTCCGCGCAGCTCGGGGGGAACCTGGGTGCTGTAGGCGTCCACCGTGGTGGCGTCCAGCCGGCGATAGGCAAGGCGGGAGAGCTTGCCGTCCACGGTGCAGACAAACTGCTGCTGATCGGCCTGGTGAAGGATGTCGCTCATCGGGAGTCCTCTCTGGGTGAATGGGAAGATCAGAACATGGCGGACAGGGTTTGCCAACGCCATTCTTTGCGCCCATGGCGGGCTCGCTTACACTGGCCGGCCTGCGAATGGTCGCAAGGCAAGGTATAGAACATTGAGAGAGGATGGATCCGTCATGGCCTTCGCCACCCTGGACGATCTGATAGGCAACACCCCGCTGCTGGCGCTGCGCCGCATCAATCCGCACCCCGGCGTCACCCTGCTGGTGAAGCTGGAGGGCAACAACCCCGCCGGCTCCGTCAAGGACAGGGCGGCGCTGAACCTCATCAGGCAGGCAGAGGCGAGTGGTCACTTAGCGCCAGGAGCCCGGCTCATCGAGGCCACCTCCGGCAATACCGGCATCGCGCTGGCCATGGTGGCGGCGTCCTGGGGTTACCGGATGCGACTCATCATGCCGAGCAACATGAGCCAGGAGCGGCGCGACGCCATGCAGGCCTACGGCGCCGAGCTGGTGCTGGTGGAAGAGGGCATGGAAGCGGCGCGAGACCTCGCCCTGGCGATGCAGGCGCGGGGGGAGGGGCTGGTGCTCGATCAGTTCAACAACCCCGCCAACCCGGATGCCCACTACCGCTCCACCGGCCCCGAGATCTGGCGCCAGAGCGGCGGGGCGGTCACTCACTTCGTCTCGGCCATGGGCACCACGGGCACCATCATGGGGGTCTCCCGCTACCTCAAGGAGCAAAACCCGGCGGTGGCGGTGATCGGCCTGCAACCGGCCGAGGGGAGCCAGATCCCCGGCATTCGCCGCTGGCCCGAGGCCTACCGGCCCGCCATCTTCGAGCCTGCGCGGGTCGATGGGGTGCTGGATGTGACACTGGAAGAGTCCCTCGTCATGATGCGCCGCCTGGCGCGGGAGGAGGGGATCTGCTGCGGTGTCAGCTCGGGTGGCGCCGTGGCCGGGGCCTTGCGGGTGGCGGCGGAGATCGGGCAGGGGGTGGTGGTGGCGATCATCTGCGATCGGGGGGATCGCTATCTCTCCACCGGGGTCTTCACCCCCGATGTCTGACGGGCAAGGGGCCTGCTACTCCCAGGCCCGCTCCAGCAGGGCCAGCAACTGTTCCCTGTCCGCATCCTTGCGGTTGTAGAGCAGGGCGCCGTCGTTGATGGCGAGATCCCGGATCCCGGGCAGCAGCGCCTTGTCGGTGAGGCCCGCCTCCCGCAGGGTGCGGGGCAGCTTGACCGTCTGCCACAGGGTATCGCGCAGTGCCTGCAACGCCTCGATGGTGGCCTGGGGTCTCCCCTCGGCCGGGGTCGCGGCAAAGCACTCCGGCCCCACCAGGGGCAGCAGCAGGCGGGCGAGCTCGGGGTCGATGCCGGGCCGGTTGTAGTCGAGCACGGTGGGCAGGAAGAGGTTCATGCAGAGGCCATGGGGCAGGTGGCAGCGTGCCCCCAGACTGTGGCCGAGGGCGTGCACCAGCCCCACCATGGAGTTGGAAAACGCCATGCCCGCCAGGGTGGAGCCCTCTGCCAGTTGCAGCCGCAGGCCCTTGTCTGTCGGGTGGGCCAGCACCCTGGGCAGGGCGGTGGCAATCTTCTCCACCGCCATCAGGGCCAGGGCGTCACTGACCGGGTTCTTGCCGTTGCCGATGAAGGCCTCGATGGCGTGGGTCATGGCATCCATGGCGGTGGCGGCGGTGATGGGCAGCGGCAGCCCCAGGGTGAAGCGGGGATCCAGCACCGCCAGCCGGGGCAGCAGGAAGGGGGAGGTGAAGGGCACCTTGCGCCCGCTCCCTTCATCCTTGATCACTGCCACCAGCGTCACTTCGGAGCCGGTCCCCGCCGTGGTGGGGACCACCGCCAGGGGGTTGAGGGGACGGGTCAGGCAATCCGCTCCGGCATAGTCGAGCAGCCGCTCGCCCCCCAGGGTCGCCAGTATGTTCACCGCCTTGGCGGTGTCGATGACGGAGCCGCCGCCAAGGGCGAGCAGGCTGTCACAGCCCAGCTCCCGGTAGTGGCGGGCGATCCGCTCCACCACGGCGGTGGAGGAGTCCGCCGGGATCTCGTCCCAGATGGCGGCGACCGGCAAGGCCCCTTCGGCCATCACATCGGCCAGCAGGGTGGCTAGCCCGCTGCCGCTGACCCCCTTGTCGGTGAGAAGCAAGGGGCGGCCAGCTCCCAATCCCCTCAGGGCATCCGGCAACTGTTCCAGTGCCTGCTCCCCCGCCATCAGCTTGACCGGGCAGAAAAAATCGTAATAACGGCTCATCCCGTTCTCCTCGTGTTCAACCGGTCAGAAGACCCAGATAGATGTGGCAGGCCCGCGCGAGCTTGCGATGCGGGTCCGGGTAGTGGCGAAGCAGGGGCCGCGCGATGAAGGCGGGCAGGATCAGGCTCTGCAACTGCTCAAGCGCTCGCACCAGGTGCATGGCCGCGTCGAGATCCCCCTCCACCAGCAGCCGGTTTTCGCAAAAGGCCTGGTTGATGCCGAGGCGAAAACTGAGGGCGCGAAAGGCGACGGCGGGGTGCTTGAAGCGCACCCGCAGGGGGTGGGGGCCGTCATGGGCACAGGTCGAATGCGCCCTGCCAGCCTCCTCACCGCAGTGCCAGCGCCCCGCGAACTTGTAGAGACTCAGCCCCCGGGTCATGCCGTTTACCTCCAGCCTGATGGTGAGGCCATCCGGCAGGGGGGCAAGCTCGCGGCGCACCGCCTCGTCGACCCGGGCGGCGCGGCACAGGGTGCGGCCGATGATCCAGAGCAGGCTGCCAATCCAGAGGCGCCTGCCGGTGGCAAGCAGGGCGTCAGGGCGCATGAGAACCTCCGCTGATGGCGGACCAGAAGAGGGTGAAGGCGCTCTCCTGCCAGTGGGGGTCTTCTCCCAGTTCAGGCTGATCGACAAAGAGGGAGGCGCAGGCCAGAAACTGGCCCTGGCACACCTCCAGCATCAGGGGCGGCGGGGCCGACATCAGCTCGCCGCTGGCCTGGCCCCGGGCGAGCAGGCTCGGCAGAAAATGCAGGGTCTCAGCCAGGATCTGGCTGCGCAGGGAGCGGGCCAGCAGGGGGGAGTGGAAAAAGCCCAGCACGAACCTGAGCTCACGGGGGTGGGCCTGCATCCAGCCCATGGCCTGGTGCCAGTAGTGGCGGGCCTGCGCCTGGAGCGGCAGGGCGGCATCGGCCTCGGTGATGGCGGCGCCAAGGCGCAGCTTGATGTCCTGGTAGAGGCTCTGGATCAGCACCTCCTTGCTGGGAAAGTGATGAAACAGGGTGCCATTGGCCACCCCGGCCGCCTTGGCGATGCGGGCGGTGGCGGCGCCCTGCAGGCCATCCTCTGCGCACAGGGCCAGGGCGGCATCCAGAATCTGGCGGCGTTTGTCGGTCATGGTTTCTCGCATCTCGCCTCCTAACGCAGGAACAGGGCCATCATCAGCCGCTGGTACCAGCGCCGATAGGGGGGATGAATGAGGGAGCCTGTGCTGAAGCGCCCGCGACGCAGCACGGTTTTCGCCTTGGAGAAGGTGAGAAACCCCTCGCGGCCGTGATAGTGGCCCATGCCGGAGGGACCGATGCCGCCGAAGGGGGCATCGTCCGCCGCCACCTGGAACAGACTCTCGTTGATGGCCATGCCCCCGGCGTGGGTCTCCCGGATGAGGCGGCGCTGCAGCGTCTCGTCCAGGCTCATCAGATAGAGCGCCAGGGGGCGGGCCCGGGCCGCCACATAGGCCAGGGCTTCCTCGATGTCGTCATAGGGCACCAGGGGCAGCAGGGGGCCGAAGATCTCCTGCTGCATCACCTGGCAGTGGCCGGGCACCTCGGTCAGCAGGTGGGGCACCAGTTTGCGGGTGGCGTCATCCCGGGCGGGCGTGACGCAGGAGTGGATCTGGGCGCCGGCCTGCCTCGCCTCCTCCAGCCAGGCGATGAGCCGCTCGTACTGGGGGGGGTTGATGATGGCGCCATAATCCGGGCTCTCGAGCCCCTGGGGGTAGAGGCGGCTAAAATGGGCCTGATAGGCCTCGATAAAGGCCTGCTCCTGCCCCCTCGGCAGCAGCACGTAGTCGGGGGCCACGCAGATCTGGCCGGCGTTGAGGCTCTTGCCGAAGATCATCCGCTCCACCGCCAGGGCCAGGGGCATGTCGGGGGCGATGAGACAGGGGCTCTTGCCGCTGAGCTCCAGGGTGAGGGGGGTGAGCTGGGGGGCGGCCGCGGCCATCACCAGCCGACCCACCGCCGTGGAGCCGGTGAAGATGAGATGGTCGAAGGGGAGGGCGCTGAAGGCGGCCGCGATCCCCGCATCCCCCTCGATGACCACCACCTCGTCACCGCCGAGGGCCTCATCGAGCAGGGTGCGCAGCACGGCGTTGGTGTGAGGGGTGAACTCGGAGAGCTTGATCATGGCGCGGTTGCCGGCGGCGAGGGCGCCGATGAGGGGCCCGAGGCTCAGCATCACCGGGAAATTCCAGGGCACCATGATGCCGACCACGCCGAGGGGCTGATAGTGCACCTCGACCCTGGCGGGGGCCAGCAGCAGGCCGGAATGACGGCACTCCGGTTTCATCCACCCCTTGAGCCGTTTCAGGGTGTAGTTGATCTGCATGACGCAGGGGAGCACATCGGCGATCAGGCTGTCGTAGTCGCTGCGCTGGCCGTAGTCCCGGGCCAGGGCCTGACACAGTGCCTGTTTGTGGCGCAGCAGCCCCTGCTTGAGGGCATCAAGTCTGGCGCGGCGGGACGCCAGATCCGGCATGGGGGTGGCCTGGCTGGCCTGCCTGAGCCGATGCAGCTGCTCGGGGAGGGAGAACTTGTCCGGTGAGGCGGGGGTGACGGTGGTGTCCATGGCATGCTCCGCACGAAAAGTGACCGACTGATTAGTCGGTCCAAATCTAGCGATTCGTTGCCGACTTGTAAACCGGGCGAGGGCAGAGGGTGGCTGCCAGTGGGCAGCGTTGTCCGGAACTGTGTCCGGGCTCCCATTTTTGAGGCATCCGGATTGGCCTTATATCCAATAAGGGGTAATTGTGGGTCACCAACTCGGAGGGAGAACCGCACATGACCAGGGAATTGCATAGCCTGCTGGCTCGGCTGGATGACGTGATCGCGCACATGCCGGACAGTTTCAATACCTATGAGTTTGCCCAGAAGCTGGCGCTGCAACATCAGCAGGAGTATTTCGCCGCAGGCCACTCCCTGGCGGGCCAGGAGAAGAACCTGCTGCGCCTGCTCCACGAGAAGATTGCCCTGGCGCTGGCGAGCCATGAGGGCGTCATCGAGGGGGCCCTGCTGCCCTGCATGACCCCCTGGGGGGAGCGTGCCACCTCGCCCCGCTGGCACCGCAAGCACTGACCCGGCAACAACATGAAAAGGCCCCTCGGGGCCTTTTCATGTTGGGGGTCGCACCTACTGGACCAGCCTGCGGGCCTGCCAGTAGCGGCTGTTCCAGTAGACGTTGTCGAGGCGCGAGCGGATCACGCCCTTGCTGGTGGAGGCGTGGATGAACTCACCTGCCCCGGTGTAGACCCCGACGTGGTACTGCTGCCAGCCGGTCTTGAAGAAGACCAGGTCCCCGTGCTGGAGACGGTATCTGTCCACCGGGCGGCCGAGGCTCGCCTGGGATTCCGTGGTGCGGGGCAGGGTGAAGCCCAGCACCTGGCTGTAGGCGAGCTGGGTGAAGGCGGAGCAGTCGAGACCGGCGCGGCTGGTACCGCCCATGCGATAGGGCACGCCGCGCCACTGCTGATAGAAGTTGTCGAATGCGCCGCTCTGGCGCACGGGAGGGGGAGGCTCCGGCGTGCTGGAGCAGGCGGCGAGAAGCAGGGCCAGCAGGGGCAGCAGCAAGGTGCGAAACATCTCAACTCCTTGATAGGGCACGGGGTTCATCATAGACGATGATCCTGCCTGGAACCTGAATGACAACGGCATTGACGAGTGGCCGCCTGTGGGGGCAGCCACTGGATCACCCCGCCGGTTTGGGGGTAATGAGCGGCGTCAGCAGCTCGGCAATCTTGTAGAAGGTCTGTACCCGGGTGGTGCTGGGGCGCCACACCAGGCCTATCTCCCGATAGGGTTTCTCCCCGGGCAGGGGAATGGCCACCAGGTCCGTGTTGTCGAGGATGCCCGCATCTATGGCCATCTGGGGCAGGAAGGTGGTGCCAAGACCGGCCCCCACCATCTGCACCAGGGTGTGCAGACTGGTGGCGGCGAAGGGGTTGATCTTGCTCTTGTCCCGCAGCCGGCAGGCGCTCACCGCGTGCTCCGTCAGGCAGTGCTCCCGCTCCAGCAGGAAGATGCTCTGGTTGGGCAGCTCCTTGTAGTCGAACGGCATGTGCAGGCCCGCAGCCATGTGGGAGGGCATCACCATGTGGAAGGGATCCTGGCCGACGGTTTTGCTGTGGAAGCCGCCGATCTCCACCGGCAGCGCCAGGATCAGCAGATCGAGCTGCCCCTGCTCCAGCTGCTTGAGCAGATTGGTGGTGGTGTCTTCCCGCAGCAGCAGCTCCAGATCCGGATAGGCCTTACCGCACACCTGCAGCAGCTTGCTCAGCAGGAAGGGGGCGATGGTGGGGATGCAGCCCAGGCGCACCGTGCCGTGCATGACGCCCCCCTGCTGCTGCCCCAGCTCCATCAGGTCCCGGGCATCGGAGAGCAGGTTGCGCGCCCGCGCCACGATTTCCATGCCGACCGGCGTCATGATGAAGCTTTTGTGATCCCGCTCCACCAGTTGCAGGTTCATCATGTCCTCCAGGGTCTGGATCCCGGTACTCAGGGTCGACTGGCTGACATGGCAGGCCTTGGCGGCGCGGTTGAAATTCTTGTGCTCGTCCAGAGCGACCAGATACTGGAGCTGCTTCAGGCTGGGCCAACGTTGCATAGGAGAAACCCGATCGATGCTATCTATTTGATTTGATTAATTTACCATCGAGAAGCCCCGTTGTCGTCGACAAATCGGTGCCCCCTGGCAGGCGCACTGCCTCACGCACATGGGGTGGCCTGCTCCGATGGGCAGGCCACCCCTCATTGGTCAGGAGCTTATCCCCTTGTGCCGCGCCATTGAAGGGGCGCCGCCATGGGATGTGACGGGGATCGGCCTTCGGGCGGGGCGCCCTGCGCGCAGGAACGGCCATAAAAAAACGCGCCGGTGGGCGCGTTTTTGCAGAAGGGGGGCGGACTATTCGTCGAAGATACCGAAGTGATCCTTGGCGAAGTTGACCCGCTGCTCCACGTTCATCTTGACCTGACCCAGCTTCTCGATGGTCTTGAGGTTGGGCACCAGGCCGCGACCGTTGGCGATCTGGATGGCAAGGCCCGGACGGGCGTTGAGCTCCAGCAGCATGGGGCCGCGGAACTTGTCCAGCACCATGTCGGTCCCGATGTAGCCAAGACCGGACATCTCGTAGCAGGAGGCCGCCAGGTTGAGCAGGGTGTCCCAGTGGGGCACCTTCAGATCATAGAGATCCAGGCCGGTGTCCGGGTGGTGGCGCAGCGGGTTGCCAAACTGCACCGCCCGCAGGGCGCGGCCGGTGCGCAGGCACAGCCCCACCCCCACGGCGCCCTGGTGCAGGTTCGCCTTGCCGTCGGAAGCCGAGGTCGAGAGGCGCATCATGGCCATCACCGGGAACCCCTTGAAGATGATCACCCGGGCATCGGGGACCCCTTCGAAGGAGTAGCCGTCGAACACGTCATCGAAGTTGATGAGGCCTTCCACCAGCGCCACGTCGGGCTTGCCGCCGAGGGAATAGAGCCCCGCCAGGATGTTGGAGACATGGCGCTCCAGATCCTGGCCGTTGGCGGCGCTGCCGTTGGGCTTGTAGAAGAGGCCGTCCTCCTGGCGCAGGATCACCAGGATCCCCTTGCCGCCGGAGCCGCGGGCCGGCTTGATGCAGAAGCCCGGCCAGTCCTTCACCAGCGCGGTGATGCGAGTCACGTCGTGCTGCTCGCGGATGGTGCCGATGAGTTCAGGCACCGTCACCCCCGCATCCAGCGCGATGCGCTTGGTCTTGAGCTTGTCATCCACCAGCGGATAGAGGCGGCGCGGGTTGTAGCGGCTGATGTAGGAGTGGTTGCGCTTGTTCATGCCGAGGATGCCAGCCTGGGACAGGCTCCACGGACTGGTGTATTTCTGCCAGAACCACATCTGTTACTTGTCCTTACCCGGGGTGGCACCAGACTTCATCTCGTCCACCAGCGGCTTGAAGCGCTTGAGCTCGCTCAGCTTGTAGCCGGTGTAGTTACCCATCAACAGCACGGTCGCCATCAGCACCAGCTGCAGGCCGAGGAAGTTGAAGGTGAGGTGACGAATGAGCTCGTTGTCCATGGCCAGGTAGGCGATGACCGCCACCAGCAGGGAGCCGCCGCCCTGGCGGAACACCTCTTTGGGACCCTCTTCTTCCCACAGGATGGACATGCGCTCGATGGTCCAGGAGAGGATGATCATCGGGAAGAAGGTGATCTTCATGCCGTCGGTCAGCCCCAGCTTGAAGGCGAACGCCGAGAAGATGCCGATCATCGAGATCACCATGATGATGATCGCCGATATTCGGGCGACCAGCAGCAGGTTCAGCCTCGAGAGGTAGGAGCGGATCACCAGGCCGGTGCCGACGATCAGCAGGAAGCCGATGAGGCCGGTGACCAGCGAGGTCTGGATGAAGGCGACCGCGATCAGCACCGGCATGAAGGTGCCGGAGGTCTTGATCCCCACGATGACCCGCAGGAACACCACCATCAGCACGCCGATGGGGATGAGCAGCAGACCCTTGAACAGGGCTTGCTCTTCCAGGGGCAGGCTGTGGATCGAGAAGTTCATCATCTCGGATTTTTCGAACTTCTGGGCCAGGGCCACGTTGACCGGTTGCTCCTGCTCGATCATCGAGAAGGTGACGCGGGAGTTGTGACCGCCGGTGACGTCCAGCAGGGCGCCGGAGTTGTACTCCCACAGCAGCAGGTTGGCCGGTTGACCCTGTTCACCGCTTTGCGGGTTGAACAGCTTGTAGTCGGTCGGGCTGTTGAAGACCTGCAGGTAATCCACCAGCTCCTGACGGCGACGGCCATCTTCCAGGCTGAGGGCGTGAACCACCCGGGCCGGGACGTCCGCGTTGTTGAGCAGCTCGGCAATCAGATTGGCGCGGCTCTTGTGGGACTTGAGCAGCTCGGCGTTCTGTTCCTGCTTCTCGATCTCCTTGATGATCTCGCGGGTCAGGGTGTAGCCGTCGGCGGAGCGCTCCTGGGCGCGCTCCAGGATCTGCTTCATGGCCGTGGCGTAGGGCTCGCTCTCGATCTGCTTCTCGATGGCGGGCGGCTGCGGGTTGGCGGCGGGCTTGGCATGGGCATCGGCCATCATGTCGACCCGGTAGTAGAGCTCCTGACGGCCGGAGGCGGTGCGGATGGACCACTCGGCGCGGGCATCCCCGTCCTTTTCCACGAACGACAGGCCATAGCCCGGGCTCGCGGCGTTCTCGTTCATCAGGGTGAAGCCGGGCTGGGTGCCCGGAATGGCCAGGGAGGCGATCACCGGCTCGCCGGTGGCCTCGAACTCGAGTTTGGCTTCGATGGACCAGATCTGGCGCTTTTCACCCGGCGTGAGCGGGACGTCCAGCGCGATGTGATGATAGAAGGTCATCCCCAGGCCGACGATGTAGAGCAGGGCGACCAGCAGATAGAACGGCTTACGGGAAACCATGGATTATTTCACATCCTTGAGCTTGGGTTTGGGTTGGATATATTCGCGGGCCACGTCGACCACGGCGATGTCTTTGAGGAATTCACGGCCCAGCAGCACGGGGAAGGTCATGTCGCTGCGGTCCTTCAGGGTAAATTCGGCCTTCTCGGTCATGTCGCCGATGCGCACGGCAAGGCGGACCACGGGGCGACGGTCGAGATCGTCGGCGGAAGCCTGACGGACCCGCACGTGACGCACCAGGGGCGCTTCAATCTGGATCTTGTCGTCCATCTCCTGGTGGCTCAGGAAGAAGCGCACCCAGTTCTTGCCGTTGCGCTCGAAGATGGTGATCTCCTGGGCGCTGATGGAGGAGGTGGTGGCGCCGGTGTCGACCCGGGCCTGGAAGGCGTCGTTGGCGGCGTCAACCCAGATCCACTCCGCTTCACCCACCAGCAGCTTGCCATCGATGGTGTGGCCCTGGCTCGGCGCCGGGCACTTCTCGGTGGGAATGGGCATGGCCTTGGGCGGCTCGGGAGGCAGGGTAGCCAGCTTGCTGTCGACTTTCTTTACGGACTCTTTCATGTTGGTGACATCGGTGTTGAGCTGAACCAGCAGGTGCTGTTGCTGCACATACTGCTTCTGTTGCTGTTCCATGGATGTTTGCAGACGTTGCTCGCTCAACGAGATCTCGTTGCGCAGCTCGGCCAGCGTCAGGGTCGGGGCCGGGGGGGCTTTTTCCATACTGACACACCCGCCGAGACTGAGCAGGGAGAGCAGGGTCATTCCTTTTAATTTGCTTTTCATGTCATTCATTTAACTGTGCTTCCTGGAATTGGGTCAGTGTAACTTCCACAGCCGCCATCGGCTAGTCTTTGGCCTTTCTGGCGATCAGTACGGCACGTTTGGGTGCCGGGTATCCTTCGACCGTGAGTGCAGGATTGTGTGGATCCAGATAGTCACTCAGGGACTCGTTAATCATCCAGTCGGTACGACGCTGTTCGTCGGTGCTGGTCATATTCTCGTCGACGATGCGCACCTCGGTGAACCCGCAGCGCTCGACCCAGCGTGTGAGGGCCGCGCTCGAGGGGAGGAACCAGACGTTGCGCATCTTGCCGTAGCGATCGGAAGGCATCAGCACCTGGTTTTCGTCGCCGTCCACCACCAGGGTCTCGAGCACCAGCTCCCCATCGTCTTTGAGCTGGTTGCGCAACTGCTCGATGTGCTCGATGGGGGACTTGCGATGATAGAGCACCCCCATGGAGAAGACGGTGTCAAAGGCGCGCAGCGCCGGCAGCTCCTGGATACCGAGGGGCAGCAGGTGGGCGCGCTGGTCGTTGCCTGCGAAGTGGCGAATGGCTTCGAACTGGCAGAGGAACAGCGGGCTCGGGTCGATGCCGACCGCCAGTTTCGCCCCTTCCCCCACCATGCGCCAGAGGTGGTAGCCGCTGCCGCAGCCCACGTCCAGCACGTAGCGGCCCTGGAGCGGGCTGATGTGGGGCAGCACCCGATCCCACTTCCAGTCGGAGCGCCACTCGGTGTCGATGTGGATGCCGTGCACATGGAAGGGGCCCTTGCGCCAGGGCATGAGCTGGCGCAACAGGCTCTCGGTCTTCTTGCGCTCACCCTCTCCCAGGCTATCGGGGCCGCCGATGGCGACCCGCTCTTTGAGCTCGATCCGGCCGGGGGCCACGACGGGCAGCTTGGCGAGGGCGCGGTTCCAGCGCGGCAGATCCCCGTGCAGGTTGTCGTGCTGCCAGGCGTGCAGCTGGGCGGGCAGGGTGTGCAGCCAGTGGCTCAACCGGTTCTTGGCGATCAGTTGATAAAAATGGGCGAAATCGATCATGGCTTAGTTGGTGTCGCTGGCTTTGATGGCAATCATGGAGCCGAAGTTGAAGCACTGGAACCAGAGGTCCAGGTGGGTGAAGCCGGCGTCCCGCAGGCGCGCCTGATGGACCGCCAGGGTGTCGGTGCGCATCACGTTCTCAAGGGCGGTGCGCTTCTGGCTGATTTCCAGCTCGCTGTAGCCGTTGGCCCGCTTGAAGTCGAGGTGCAAGTCGATGAGCAGCTCGTTGACCTGCTCGTCATCGAAGCGGAACTTCTCGCTCAGGATGAGGATGCCGCCGGGGCGCAGGCCGTCAAAGATGCGCGCGATGAGGGCGGCCCGCTTCTCGGGGGCGACGAACTGCAGGGTGAAGTTGAGCACCACCACGGAGGCGTTCTCGATGGGGATGTCGCAGATGTCCGCCTCCACCAGATCCACCGGTACCTCGGACTTGAAGCCCGAGAGGTGGGCGCGGGCCCGCTCGATCATGGGGTGGGAGAGATCCACCGCCGTGATGTGGCAACCGGGCTGGGTGACGTGGCGGCGCATGGCCTGGGTCGCGGCGCCGAGGGAGCAGCCGAGATCGTAGAGGCGGCTCTGGGGCTGGGCGTAGCGGGCGGCCATCATGCCGATGGCGGAGATGATGTTGCTGTAACCGGGCACCGAGCGCTGGATCATGTCGGGGAAGACGTCGACGACCTGCTCGTCAAAGCAGAAGTCTCCCAGACGGGCGATAGGGGCGGCAAAAATCTGATCGTGCATGCTGACGCAACCTGACAGCCGGTGTGGTGGGCGGCTGTTTTATTCAATTGAATCTTGGGTGGACGGGCATCGAAATGGCGTCGTCACCGGTTGACGAACGGGGTGGCTTGCTCCGGGATCCTTCGGGCTGCCCCTGTTCGCAACGGGCCATGGTCCGGGCCCTCAGGGTGCCGGGCTGGGGTGGGCAACGCATTGCCATGCACCCAGGCCCGGGACCTTACTTGGGGCGCTAGTGTAGAGGAAAGGCGGGCGTTTGTCTTGACGCCAACCCCGGTGGGACCACAAAAAAAGCGGCTTTTTTTGGGGATGGAGAAGGGGCGGGGAGGGGGTCGCTCAAAAGGGCAGCACCCCCTGGCGGGCGCGATCGTTTTCTCCCGGCCAGGGGGCCATCTCCTGGCCGAGCAGGCGGCTGATCTGCCGTGCGAGTTCGGGGGCCCGGGCATTGTCGGCGGTGTGAACAAAGAGGTAGAGATCCTTGCCCTCCTGGAGCCATTGTTTCCAATGTGGCAACCATGGTGGCAAAAAAGGGTGATTGTCCTCGATTTGAGGCAAACCAATCAGGCGCACCACCGGGGCCCCCCCCGTGGCCAGCAGATGGACCGGCAACCTGGGTTTCTTGCCCTGGGCATCGATCATGGCGGCCGTGGTGGCGGGCACCGAGAAGAGCGGGCGGCTGTCGAGCATGATGCGATTGATGCCCCGCGCCATCAGCATCCGGTTGAGGGCCCGTTCCGCCTCCCCCTTGGCGAAGAAATCGGGGTGGCGCACCTCGAGGGCATAGGTGAAATCCTGGGGCAGCCGCGCGAAGAAGGCATCCAGACGGGCCAGCCCCTCTGGCCCGAAGCGGGCGGGCAGTTGCAGCTTGAGCAGCCCCAGCTTGTCATGCAAGGGGGCCAGCAGGCGGATGAAGGCCGTCACCTGTTTGTCCACGCTCACCAGATCGCTCTGGTGGCTGATCTCCTTGGGAAACTTGAAGCTGAAGCGAAAGTGGTCGGGGACAGCATCGGCCCAGCGCTGCACCGTCTCCGGGGTCGGCGAGGCGTAGAAGGTGGTGTTGCCCTCCACGGAGTTGAACACCCTGGCATAGTCGGCGAGGTGCTCGGCGGGCCTGGCATTCATCCCCAGCAACTGGCCGGGCCAGGCCGGGTGTGACCACTGGGGCAGGCCCAAATAGAGGCTCATGATGGTTCCTGTCGGCAGGTTGGCGCACTTTTGCCCTCCTTTTTGCGCCAGAACAACAAAAAACAGGGTAAAGGGGGCTGCGGGCCATTTTACCCAAATGGAGGTTTTCCTCTATAATGCCAACCCTTTTGTTTGCCACATTGTCGTAATGCGCGCGACCGAGCCCCCGGGTGACGATGATCGCGGCCCGGCAGTGGCCAGACAACGACGCCAGCCGATACCCCGGCGCCCACTCGTCATCCCGGTCGGGAGCGGGGGCATGCCTGGGACGGCGGCAAGAATCCGGCTCGGGGAGCCGGATGACCCGAGACAGATTTCAAACCGGGCAAGAAGCAGGATCTGGCCAGCTGTGAGACAGACGGTGCTTGCCAGTCGTGCCCGGCGACCCAGGATGAACCGTCTCTCTACCATTTCGAAGGAAGAAGTCCATGCGCTCTATCTATTGCGGACAGGTCAATGAGGCCCATGCCGGGCAGACCATTACATTGTGCGGTTGGGTCCATCGTCGTCGTGATCTCGGCGGCCTCATCTTTATCGACATGCGCGACCGCGAGGGCATCGTGCAGGTGTTCTTCGATCCGGACAAGCCGGACGCCTTTGCCCTGGCCTCCGAGCTGCGCGGCGAGTTCTGCATCCAGGTGACCGGTGTGGTGCGTACCCGCCCCGACTCCCAGCGCAACAGCGACATGGCCACCGGTGCCATCGAGGTGTTCGCCCACGAGCTGACCATCATCAACCGTGCCGAGCCGCTGCCCCTTGACTTCAACCAGGTCAACAGCGAAGAGGTGAGCCTCAAGTACCGCTACCTGGATCTGCGTCGCCCCGAGATGGCCAAGTACCTGAAGACCCGTGCCAAGGCCAGTGCCTTCGTGCGCCGCTTCATGGACGAGCACGGCTTCCTCGACATCGAGACCCCGATGCTGACCAAGGCGACCCCGGAAGGGGCCCGTGACTACCTGGTGCCGAGCCGTGTGCACAAGGGCAAGTTCTACGCCCTGCCGCAGTCCCCCCAGCTGTTCAAGCAGCTGCTGATGATGTCCGGCTTCGATCGCTACTACCAGATCGTCAAGTGCTTCCGCGACGAAGACCTGCGTGCCGACCGCCAGCCGGAATTCACCCAGATCGACGTGGAGACCTCCTTCATGACCGCGCCCCAGGTGCGTGAAATCATGGAAGAGATGATCCGCAAGCTCTGGCTGCACATCCTGAACGTGGACCTGGGTGACTTCCCCATCATGACCTTCGACGAAGCCATGCGCCGCTTCGGCTCCGACAAGCCGGACCTGCGTCTGCCCATGGAGCTGGTCGATGTGGCAGATCTCTTGACCGAGGTGGAGTTCGCCGTGTTCGCCGGCCCCGCCAAGGATCCGAAAGGCCGTGTGGCGGCCCTGAAGGTACCGGGCGGCGCGGAGCTGTCTCGCAAGCAGATCGACGAGTACACCAAGTTCGTCGGCATCTACGGTGCCAAGGGCCTGGCCTGGATGAAGGTCAACGAAGCCGGGAGCGGCCTCGAAGGGGTGCAGTCCCCGGTGGCCAAGTTCCTCTCTGACGCCATCGTGCGCGAGATCCTGGCCCGCACCGGCGCGATGGATGGCGACATCATCTTCTTCGGCGCCGACTCCAAGAAAGTGGTGTGCGATGCCATGGGCGCCCTGCGCCTGAAGGTGGGCCGCGATCTGGGCCTGGTGGAGAACGTCTGGAAGCCGCTCTGGGTCATCGACTTCCCCATGTTCGAGGAAGATGGCGAAGGCGGCCTGGCGGCCATGCACCACCCCTTCACCGCCCCGAGCAACCTGGGCCCGGCCGAGCTGAAAGCGAACCCGGTGGGCGCTTACGCCAACGCCTACGACATGGTGATCAACGGCTACGAAGTGGGTGGCGGCTCTGTGCGTATCCACAACAGCGAGATGCAGTCCACCGTGTTCGACATCCTGGGGATCACCCCGGACGAGCAGCGCCTGAAGTTCGGCTTCCTGCTGGATGCCCTGAAATACGGCACCCCGCCCCACGCTGGCCTGGCCTTCGGTCTGGACCGCCTCAGCATGCTGCTGACCGGCACCGACAACATCCGGGATGTCATCGCCTTCCCGAAAACCACGGCGGCCGCCTGTCTGATGACGGACGCCCCGAGCTTTGCCAACCCGGCCCAACTGGGCGAGCTGGCGATTGCGACCACCGTCAAGGGTGACGAATAAGCCGTTATCGGCAACAAAGGCCGCAGCGATGCGGCCTTTCCCGTTTCCCCCTGGGCGCAACCAGTGTTACTGAAATTTCCAACTATAACGGAGAGTCCCTATGGCAGGTCACAGTAAATGGGCCAACATCAAACACCGCAAGGCGGCGCAAGACGCCAAGCGCGGCAAGATCTTCACCAAGCTGATCCGCGAAATCACCACCTCCGCGCGTCTGGGTGATGCCGATCCTGCCAACAACCCCCGCCTGCGTGCGGCGGTGGCGGCAGCCCTGACCAGCAACATGACCCGCGACACCATCAACCGCGCCATCGCCCGTGGGGCCGGCGGCGGTGACGGCGAGCAGCTCGAGACCATCGTGTACGAAGGGTACGGCCCGGCCGGTTCCGCCGTCATGGTGGAGTGCCTGACCGACAACCGCAACCGTACCGTGGCCGAAGTGCGCCACGCCTTCAGCAAGTGCGGCGGCAACCTGGGGACCGACGGCTCCGTGGCCTATCTGTTCACCAAGAAGGGGGTGCTGACCTTCGTGGGCGCCGATGAAGACGCCCTGATGGACGCCGCGCTGGAAGCCGGTGCCGACGACGTGGTAACCGAAGAAGATGGCACCATCGAGGTCTACACCACTCCGAACGACTTCGGCACCGTGCTGGACGGTCTGGAAGCCGCCGGCTTCAAGCCCGAGAGCGCCGAAGTGACCATGATCCCCTCCACCGAGGCGGAACTGGATGCCGAGACCGCGCCCAAGCTGATGCGCCTCATCGACATGCTGGAAGATCTGGACGACGTGCAGGAGGTGTACCACAACGGCTCCATCTCCGACGAGATCGCCGCGACCCTGTAATTGCCTCTCGGGAGCGCTGTGATCCCCCAGGGCAAGGGGAGGGCGACCACAACGGTCCTCTCCCCCTGCTCCGACGAGATTGCCGCGACCCTGTGATTGCCTCTCGGGAGCGCTGTGATCCCCCAGGGCAAGGGGAGGGTGACCACAACGGTCCTCTTCCCCGGCTCCGACGAGATTGCCGCGACCCTGTAATTGCCTCTCGCGACCCTGTTCAGGTTCGCGAACACACAGGTGCGACACCTTGTTCACCTTCGCAAAAACGGCAGCCCGGGCTGCCGTTTTTTTATGTGCCAGACCGCGCACCTCCTCCTTGTGGTTCGATTTCCTCTCTTAATGTTCGCTTAAGTTTGCCGTCCTAGGATGACCCCGTATCTGGACCTCCCTGGCTCTTGTCCTGTTTTTCAGGGCCGAGTGTCGGGATGGTCACCACGAAGCCTGCTGGCAGGTTGTTAGTTCCACTGGTTTGTCGGAGTCTCTCTATGCGTCTCACTCTGGGAGTGATGAAGGTCAATCTGTTGCTGGTGCTGCTGTTTGCACTGGTCTTCAACTGGCCCATTTTCCTGCACTTTTATCGCATTCTCAGCGCCCTTGAACACGTCAAGGCGGGGTTTGTCCTCTCCATTCCCCTGGTACTGGTGGCGGCCCTCAACGCGGTGTTCCTGCCCTTTACCTTCCGTTATCTGCTCAAGCCTTTTTTCGCCTTGCTCATCCTGACCGGCTCCCTGGTCAGCTACGCCATGCTCAAGTACGGGGTGATCTTCGACATGGGCATGATGCAGAACATCATCGAGACCAACAGCGGGGAGGCGGGCTCCTACCTCAACGGCTCCGTGGTGCTCTGGTTCCTGCTGACCGGCCTGCTGCCGGTGCTGGTCCTGCTGTGGGTGAAGATTGAGTATCCCCGTCCCTGGTACAAGGGGCTGGGTCTGCGCCTCGGTTCCATCGCCCTCTCCTTGCTGTTTCTGATGGGGGCTGCCGCCCTCTATTACCAGGATTACGCCTCGGTCGGGCGCAACAACAAGTCCCTCGGCAAGGAGATAGTGCCCGCCAACTATGTGCACGGGCTCTACAAGTACGCCCGGGATGTGGTCTTCGCCACTCCCATTCCCTACCAGCAGATCGGCACCGATGCCAGGGTGATCGGCCAGCATGAGAAGCCGACCCTGATGTTCCTGGTGGTGGGGGAGACGGCCCGCAGCCAGAACTACTCCCTCAACGGCTACAAGAAGGAGACCAACGGCTTCACCGAGAAGGAGGCCAATGTGGTCTCGTTCAGGAACGTGCGCTCCTGCGGCACCGCCACTGCGCTCTCCGTGCCCTGCATGTTCTCGAACATGACCCGGCGCGGCTATGACGAGGCCAGGGCCCAGTCCCAGGATGGCTTGCTGGACGTGCTGCAACATGCCGGGATCTCGGTGCTCTGGAAGGAGAACGACGGCGGCTGCAAGGGGGTGTGCAAAAACGTCCCCACCATCGAGATTGAGCCCAAGGCATTCCCCGCATACTGCTCCGGCAATGCCTGTCATGACGAGGTGCTGTTGCAGGGGCTGGATCAGCAGATCGCCGACATGCAGGGCAAGCAGGGCAGCAAGCTGGTGGCCTTCCACCTGATGGGCAGCCACGGTCCGACCTACTATCGCCGCTACCCGGCCGCCGATCGCGTCTTCCTGCCGGACTGCCCGCGCAGCGACATCGAGAACTGCAGCAACGAAGAGCTGGTGAACACCTATGACAACACCATCCGCTACACCGACAAGGTGCTGGCCCAGCTCATCGACAAGCTCAAGAGCCTGGAGAGCCAGTACAACGTGGGGCTGGTCTATCTGTCGGATCACGGTGAATCCCTCGGTGCCATGGGGCTCTATCTGCACGGCACCCCCTACAAGTTCGCACCGGACGATCAGACCCGGGTGCCGCTCCTGACCTGGTTCTCTCCCCAGTTGCAGGCAGACCGTCAGCTCAATCTGGATTGCCTGCAACAGGAGGCAGCCAGCAAGCGCTTCTCCCACGACAACCTGTTCCACTCCATGCTCGGTATCATGGACGTGCAGACCCAGGTCTATGACGGCAAGCTGGATCTGTTCAAGCCGTGCCGGGCGGGGTGAACCGGCGAAAACAGACCATAAAAAAACGGCAGCCACTGGCTGCCGTTTTCGTGTCCGAAGGGGTGGACCTTACTTCTGCTCCATGATGATCTGCAGCAGATCCCCTTCCAGCAGGGAGCGCTTGACCAGGGCGAAGCCGCCGATGGTGGGCTGGTTCTGGAAGCGCGCCTTCACGATAGGCAGGCCGCGATGGAAACTTGGCAGAGACTGGTGCTCGACACAGCGGCGGATGGCCGGGATCAGGATCTCTTCGGCGGCGGTGATTTCACCGGCGATGAGCACCTTCTGGGGGTTGAACAGGTTGACCGTGATGGCGATGGCGCGCCCCAGGTGCTCCCCCACGTTCTCGATCACGCTGCGGGCCAGCTCGTCACCGGCCACCGCCGCCTTGCACACCTCCTGGATGGTGATGTGCTTCTCTTGCAGCGAACTCAGGTGGCCGCGGCTGATGAGTTCCTTCACCTTGTCGACGATGGCCTCGTTGGAGGCGATGGTCTCGAGGCAGCCG
Source organism: Aeromonas sp. QDB63 (assembly GCF_027707425.1). Classification (NCBI taxonomy): domain Bacteria; kingdom Pseudomonadati; phylum Pseudomonadota; class Gammaproteobacteria; order Aeromonadales; family Aeromonadaceae; genus Aeromonas; species Aeromonas sp. QDB63. The sequence continues at coordinate 32,595 of NZ_JAPCIS010000017.1, read as the reverse complement.
AAGTTGCCGCAGTGGCAGCGCTTGCCAAGGGGTTCGACCTGGATGTGGCCTATTTCGCCGACGTTGCGGTTCTGGCCGAGAAACACCTTGCCCTTGGTGATGATGCCCGAGCCCGTCCCCTGGTGGACACTCACCAGGATGGAGTCCATGCAGTCGCGGGACTCGCCGAAGAAGTGCTCGGCCAGCGCCAGCGAACGGGTGTCGTTGCCCACGTAGCAGGGGAGGTTGAAGTGGTGCTCCAGGAGCTTGGCGAGCCCCAGGTTGCGGATCTGGTAGGTGGGGGTGTAGATGACCATGCCGGATTCCGGGTTGACCAGACCCGGCATGGTCAGCGCGATGCTGATGAGGTTGCGGCTGCGATCCTGATTGGCGTCGATGAAGGCGCCAATCTCCCGCAGCAGCATGTCCACCACGGGTTGCTGCTCGATCTCGGTCACCTGGGTGATGTGCTGATCGAGCTCCTTGCCGTCGAGGTCATACAGGGAGAGCTGCAGGTAGCCGCGACCCAGCTTGGCGGACACAAACTGGAAGCGATGCTTGATGGTGGTCAGGGAGATGGCGCGGCGCCCGCCAGTGGAGGCTTGCGGCGAGGTTTCCCTGATGAGGCCGTGCTCGATAAGTTGCCGGGTTATCTTGGTCACGCTGGCCGGGGCCAGCTGACTCAACTCGGCAATTTTGACCCGCGAGATGGGCCCCTGCAGGTCAATGAGGCGATAGACGACCGCACTGTTTACCTGCTTGATAAGATCTACGTTTGCTATTTGTCCGCCAGTCATAGTGTCACTGTGTTGTGTAGTGTCCGTTAACCACGGTCCCGCAGACCGCGAAGGCCTGATCAAAGACGGTGAGGTTGGCAATTTTTCCGACCTGGATACTACCGAGACGCGAGTCCCATCCAATGGCGCGAGCGGGGTAAAGGGTGGCCATTCTCAGTGCTTCGTCGAGCGGCAATCCGACCTGTTTGACCAGATTTTCCACCCCTTCGATCATGGTGAGGGCGGAGCCGCCGAGTGTACCATTCTCATCGACGCACTGACCATCGCGGAAATAGACGGTTGCGCCGCAAAAATCAAATTTCTCAAAGCCTTCCGGTGCACCTGCCGCCGCGGTTGCATCGGTGACCAGCACCAGCCGCTCCCCCAGCATCCTGTGCGCCAGGCGCACGTTGGCCCAGTGTACGTGGTGGCCGTCGACGATGATGCCCGCATAGACATCCTTGCGATCGTAGATGGCGCCGACCACGCCGGGCTCGCGACCATTCAGGGTCGGAGTCATGGCGTTGTAGAGGTGGGTGGCAAAGCGCATGCCGTTGTCAAAGCCCGCCATGGCCTGGTCGTAGTTGGCGGCGGTGTGGCCGGCGGAGACCAGGATGCCGGCTTCCACCAGACGGCGGATGTGTTCGGGCTTGTTGCGCTCCGGCGCCAGGGTGATCTTGGCGATGGCGTCTGCGTTGTCGCAGAAGAAGTCGATCATCTCGTCGGCGGGCTGACGGATCTGTTCGGCCGGGTGGATCCCTTTGCGCTTGAGGTTGGTATAGGGCCCTTCCAGATGGACGCCAAGCACCTCGTTGGGGTGGGCGGCCATGTAGTCGCGGGTGACGGCAACGGCCTGCTTCATGTCCGCATCCGGGCTGGTGATCAGGGTCGGCAGGAAGCTGGTGGTCCCGGATTTCAGGTTGGCCGCCTGCATGGTGGCCAGGGTGTCCGTGGTGATGTGACCGTTGAACATGACGCCACCGCAGCCGTTGAGCTGGACGTCGATGAAGCCGGCGCTGAGGTTGGCGCCCTGGAGGTCAATCTGCTCGATGCCGGCGGGCAGTTCTGCCTGGCGGGAGATGGCGACAATCTTGTCGCCATCGATGACCACGCCATAACCGGTCAGCACGCAGCTGCCGGTGTAGAGAGTGCAATTAGTCAGAGCGTACATGGGAGCTCCTCAGAGGTGCTTGATATTGTCGGCTTCCAGTTGCTGGAAGTAGCGCACCGTCTTGACCTTCAACTCCATGGTGGAAGGTTCGTCGCACACCACAATCCCTTTCGGATGCAGTTGCAGGGTGGAGATGGTCCACATGTGGTTGACGCTGCCCTCCACGGTGGCCTGCAGGGCCTGGGCCTTGGCGTGACCGACCACCAGGATCAGGATCTCTTCGGCGTCCATCAGGGTGCCGACACCCACGGTCAGAGCCAGCTTGGGCACCTGCTCCATGTCGCCGCCAAAGAAGCGGGAGTTGGCGATGCGGGTGTCTTCGGTCAGGGTCTTGACCCGGGTACGGGAAGCCAGGGAAGAGGCCGGTTCGTTGAAGGCGATGTGGCCGTCATTGCCGACGCCGCCCATGAACAGGTGGATCTTGCCGTAGGACTTGATCTTGTCTTCGTAGCGCTGGCACTCGGCCACCAGATCCTCGGCGTTGCCATTGAGGATGTTGATGTTTTCCGGGCGAATGTCCACGTGATTGAAGAAGTTGTTGTGCATGAAGCTGTGGTAGCTCTCCGGGTGTTCCTTGGGCAGCCCCACGTACTCGTCCATGTTGAAGGTGACCACGTTCTGGAAGCTCACCTCGCCGACTTTATGCAGCTCAATCAGGCGCTTGTAGGTGTTGAGCGGGGTGCCGCCAGTGGGCAGACCCAGCACGAAGGGGCGCTCGGCAGTGGGTTTGAACGCATTGATGCGGTCAACGATGTAACGGGCAGACCAGAGACCCACCTGGCTGGCAGACTTCAACGGGATCAGGCGCATTCTATATACCTCAGTACGGTTGCCGCACAGGGAGTGACGGCAAGGGACCAGACACGGATTCAAGTTGTTTTATAGCGTAAATAAAGATTGCGAACTAAGCCACATCTATCGGCTACCTTTATCTCTGTTGAGTGATAATGATCACGAAAGCTGGTTTATTAATTTGCGCAGCGAAATAAAACACATAGACTGCCAATCAAGCCTTGATGGCTTATGCGTCGAACGTGATAAGCACTTAATTTCTAGAAAAACACCAACTAAGGAGAGGAACCGTGAACATTCTCGGTTATTTGCAAAAGATCGGCCGTGCCCTGATGGTGCCGGTAGCGGTATTGCCTGCCGCCGCGATCCTGATGGGGATTGGCTACTGGATTGACCCGAACGGTTGGGGTGGCGGAAGCCCTCTGGCTGCGTTTCTGATCAAGGCGGGCGCCGCCATCATCGACAGTATGCCCATTCTGTTCGCCGTCGGCGTCGCTTACGGCATGTCCAAGGATAAAGACGGTTCCGCCGCGCTGGCCGGTCTGGTCGGCTTCCTGGTGGTCACCACCCTGCTGAGCCCGGGCGCCGTGGCCCAGATCAAGGGTATCCCGGCCGACCAGGTGCCGGCAGCCTTTGCCAAGATCAGCAACCAGTTCGTCGGCATCCTGTGTGGTGTCATCGCTGCCGAGCTCTACAACCGCTTCAGCAGCGTGGAGCTGCACAAGGCGCTGGCTTTCTTCTCCGGTCGTCGTCTGGTGCCGATCGTGACCTCCGTGGTGATGATCGTCGTCTCCTTCATCCTGATGGCCGTCTGGCCGGTCATCTACGGTGGCCTGGTGAGCTTCGGTGAATCCATCGTCAGCATGGGCTCCACCGGTGCCGGCATCTATGCCTTCTTCAACCGTCTGCTGATCCCGGTCGGTCTGCACCACGCCCTGAACTCCGTGTTCTGGTTCGACGTGGCCGGCATCAACGACATCCCGAACTTCCTGGGTGGCCAGTCCTCCATCGACGCCGGCAAGGCTGTCGTGGGCGTGACCGGCATGTATCAGGCCGGCTTCTTCCCCATCATGATGTTCGGTCTGCCGGGTGCCGCACTGGCCATCTACCACAGCGCGAAGAAAGAGAACAAAGAGAAGGTTGCGTCCATCATGATCGCTGCCGCCTTTGCCGCCTTCTTCACCGGGGTGACCGAGCCGCTCGAGTTCTCCTTCATGTTCGTGGCGCCGGTACTGTACGTCATCCACGCCCTGCTGACCGGTATCTCCGTGTTCATCGCAGCCTCCATGCACTGGATCGCCGGTTTCGGCTTCAGCGCCGGTCTGGTGGATATGGTGCTCTCCAGCCGCAACCCGCTGGCGACCCAGTGGTACATGCTGCTGGTACAGGGTCTGGTCTTCTTCGGCCTCTACTACGTGGTCTTCCGCGCGGTGATCGCCAAGTTCAACCTGAAAACCCCGGGTCGTGAAGATGACGAAGCCGTGCCGGTACAGGCTCAAACCACCGACCGCACCGAGCTGGCCAAGCAGTATCTGGAAGTGCTGGGTGGTCAGGAGAACCTGGTGACCATCGATGCCTGCATCACCCGTCTGCGTCTGACCCTGAAAGACCGCAGCATCGTTGACGAGCGCAAGCTCAAAGCCCTGGGCGCGGCCGGTGTGGTCAAGCTCGGTGAGCAGAACCTGCAGGTGATTCTGGGCCCATTGGCCGAGATCATCGCCGGTGAGATGAAAGCCCTGCGTTAATCGAGCGACTCGCTCACCTCAAGTCTAAGTCCATTGTTGACATAACTAAGGGCCCCGCCTCGGGGCCCCATATAAAAAAAGCCAAGAAAATCCAACCTTTACTTCAAATGAGAGCAGCAGTTATGAACTTGAAACATTCTCTGTTAGCCATTGCCATGTCTACCGTTTTCGCCGCTCCCGCACTTGCAGCCGATGCTGCCAGGCAAGCGGTGGTCGACGCCCTCGCCAGCAACCTCGTCGTCAAGTACGAAGTCGTCACCAATGACGGTGCCGGCGCCGGTCTTGACTGCCAGGCCCTGGGCTCCGAGTGGGCGAGCTGCGGCGTTGCCAAGCTGCACCTGACCAATACCGGTGCCGACGTCACCTCCAAGGACTGGAGCATCTATGTCTCCTCCATCCGCCGCATCCAGCGGGTGGACAACGACCAGTTCACCATCACCCACCTGACCGGCGACCTCTATCGTTTGACGCCGACCGAGAAGTTCCAGGGCTTTGCCAAGGACGCCACGGTCGAGGTGCCCCTGGTGGTGGAATACTGGGTATTGTTCGAATCTGACATCATGCCGAACTGGTATGTCGCCAGTGAAGGGGCCGAGCCGAAAGTGCTGGCCAGCATGAGCAACATCGACGATGCCAGCACCTACGAGAAGCCGATGCCTGCCGATGGCTGGAAGCGCACCAAGGATGACAACAACATCCTGATGAACAGCGAGACCCGTTTCGCCGCGAACCAGACCAGCACCCTGCTGCCTGCCGGCAAGATTGACGACCGCATCCTGCCAAGCCCCATGAAGCAGGTGGTCAAGGCCGGCCCGCAAATCGACTTCTCCACCATCAAGCTCAATGCCCTTGACCTGCCGAGCGATCGCGCCGAGGCCCTGAAGGCGCAACTGACCAAGCTGGGTGTTACCCTCTCCGACACCGGCTACCCGGTCACCATCAAGCTCGGCAGCAAGCTCAAGCAGGCCGAAGGCTACGACATGACCATCGGCAAGAAGGGCACCGTCATTCAGGGGCACGACGTTGACGGCGCCTTCTGGGGCGCCCAGTCCCTGATCTCTCTGCTGGGGGTTGACGACAAGCTGGTGAGCCAGATGAGCGTCGAGGATGCGCCGCGCTTTGAATACCGTGGCATGCAGACCGACGTGGCCCGTCACTTCAGAAGCCCGGAGACCATGAAGAAGCTGGTGGATCAGATGTCCGCCATGAAGCTCAACGTGCTGCACCTGGGGCTGACCAACGATGAAGGCTGGCGTCTGGAGATCCCGGGCCTGCCGGAGCTGACCGATGTCGGCAGCCAGCGTTGCCACGACGATTCCGAAACCAAGTGCCTGATGCCGCAGCTCGGCTCCGGCCCCAGCAGCGACAACCAGGGCTCCGGTTTCTACAGCAAGGCGGACTACATCGACCTGGTACGCTATGCCAAGGCCCGCGGTGTGACCGTGATCCCCGAGATCAACATGCCGGCCCACGCCCGTGCCGCCGTGGTCTCCATGGAGGCGCGCTACAAGCATCTGATGAGCGAGGGCAAAGAAGCCGAGGCCAACCAGTTCCGTCTGACTGACCCGGCCGATACCTCCAACGTCACCTCGGTGCAGTTCTACGACAAGATGTCCTTCATCAACCCCTGCCAGCCGGGTGCCGCCACCTTCGTGGCCAAGGTGATGGACGAAGTGGCCCAGATGCACCAGGCCGCCGGCCAGCCGCTGACCGCCTGGCACTACGGTGGTGACGAGGCGAAGAACATCATGCAGGGCGGTGGTTACCAGGATCCGGCCGTCACCAAGAAAGAAGACCTGATGGCCTGGAAGGGCAACGTCGACTCCAGCAAGCAGGACAAGCCGTTCGGCAAGTCCCCCATGTGCCAGAAGATGATCGACGATGGCAAGATCAAGGACGTGGCCGAGCTGCCGGTCTACTTTGCCAAGGAAGTGAGCGAGATGGTCAAGGGCCACGGCTTCTCCACCCTGCAGGCGTGGGAAGATGGCCTGAAGTACGCCACGGATGCCAGCGTATTCGCCACCGACAAGACCCGGGTCAACTTCTGGGAAACCCTCTACTGGGGTGGTTTCAACGAGGCGATGAAGTGGGCGCACAAGGGCTATGACGTGGTGCTCTCCAACCCGGATTACCTCTACTTCGACTTCCCGAACGAGGTACACCCGGCCGAGCGCGGCTACTACTGGGCAACCCGCTTCAACGACACCCGCAAGGTGTTTGCCTTCGCCCCGGAAAACCTGCCGCAGAACGCCGAGACCTCGGTTGACCGCGACGGCAACGCCTTCGTGGCCAAGGGTGACCAGGATCCGGTCAAGTTCAAGGGGATCTCCGGTCAGCAGTGGAGTGAAACCGTGCGCACCGATGCCCAGTACGAATACATGGTCTATCCGCGCATCTTCTCCGTGGCCGAGCGCGCCTGGCACAAGGGCGGCTTCGAGCTCGATTACGTGAAGGGTCGCGAGTTCTCCGGCACCACCAAGCATGTCAACAAGGCCACCCTGAACAAGGAGTGGAACCAGTTTGCCAACGTGCTGGGTCAGCGCGTGCTGCCGAAACTGGACCAGGCCGGGGTGGAATATCGCCTCTCCGTACCGGGTGCCAAGGTGGTGAACGGTGTGCTGGAAGCGAATGTGGATCTGCCGGGTCTGCCCATCCAGTACAGCCTGGATGGCAAGAGCTGGAGCGCCTACGACGCTGCCGCCAAGCCGACCGTGGATGGCAAGGTCTACCTGCGTACCACCAGCTTCGATGGCAAGCGTACCAGCCGCGTCACCGAGCTGAACTGATAGCTAGCCTTCAATCCATAACGCAAGGTGGGTCGCAAGACCCGCCTTTCCCAAGGTCGATGGCCATCGGGTTTGGGAAAGGTTGACTCTGCGTGTGAACCTTTGTTGTGTGTGTTTTGTCTGTTTTTCATCACTTGAGACCCCGCCCCGTGCGGGGCTTTTTTTGATCGGGATCTCTGCAATTTCTCCCGTTTCGCCGTTTTTGGTGCGCCAATGACCCGAATTGGCCAAATTCAGGTTGAGGCAGGGCGCGTAATGAGGGATCATACCCGGCTTGACGGCGGGGGTATGAGGGTGCCAGCCGGCACAACGTCCGCCAGTGACGCATTTTTGAGGTGAGCCATGAGTCAGGCGAACAGCCCAACTAACTTTATTCGTCAGATCATTGATGAAGATCTGGCCAGCGGTAAGCACAGCAGCGTGCATACCCGTTTCCCGCCGGAGCCGAACGGTTATCTCCATATCGGCCACGCCAAATCCATCTGCCTGAACTTCGGCATCGCCCGCGACTATCAGGGTCAGTGCAACCTGCGTTTCGATGACACCAACCCGGCGAAGGAAGACATCGAGTTCGTGGAGTCCATCAAGCAGGACGTCCAGTGGCTGGGCTTCCAGTGGAGCGGCGAGATCTGCTACTCCTCCGACTATTTCCACAAGCTGCACGGCTACGCCATCGAGCTCATCGAGAAGGGGCTGGCCTATGTGGACGAGCTCTCCCCGGAGCAGATGCGCGAATACCGCGGCACCCTGACCGCCCCTGGCAAGAACAGCCCGTTCCGCGATCGCAGCGTGGAAGAGAACCTTGCTCTGTTCGCCAAGATGAAAAACGGTGAGATGGCCGAAGGCTCCGCCTGCCTGCGCGCCAAGATCGACATGGCATCCCCCTTCATGGTGATGCGCGATCCCGTCATCTATCGCATCAAGTTTGCCCACCACCACCAGACCGGTGACGAGTGGTGCATCTACCCGATGTATGACTTCACCCACTGCATCTCGGATGCCCTGGAGGGGATCACCCACTCCCTGTGTACCCTGGAGTTCCAGGACAACCGTCGCCTGTATGACTGGGTGCTGGACAACATCAGCATCGACTGTCACCCCCGTCAGTACGAGTTTTCCCGTCTGAACCTCGAATACACCGTCATGTCCAAGCGCAAGCTGAACCTGCTGGTGACCGAGGGGCACGTGAACGGCTGGGACGATCCGCGCATGCTGACCGTCTCCGGTCTGCGCCGCCGTGGTTACACCCCGGCCTCCATCCGCGAGTTCTGCAAGCGCATCGGTGTGACCAAGCAGGACAACATCGTCGAGATGAGCATGCTGGAAGCCTGTATCCGCGACGATCTCAACGAGAACGCCCCGCGCGCCATGGCCGTGCTGCACCCGGTGAAGGTGGTGATCGAGAACCTGGCGGCCGACGAGGTGCTGACAGCCCCTGCGCACCCGAACAAGCCGGAGATGGGGACCCGTGAGCTGCATTTCTCCCGCGAAATCTTCATCGATGAGGCGGACTTCAAAGAGGAAGCCAACAAGCAGTTCAAGCGGCTGGTGCTGGGCAAGGAAGTGCGCCTGCGCAACGCCTACGTCATCAAGGCCGAACGGGTCGAGAAGGATGCGGACGGCAAGATCACCTGCATCTACTGCTCTTACGACCCCGAGACCCTGGGCAAGGATCCGGCGGACGGCCGCAAGGTGAAAGGGGTGATCCACTGGGTCAGCGCCACTCACTCCCTGCCGGCCGAAGTGCGTCTCTACGACCGTCTGTTCAAGGTGCCGAACCCGGGCGCCGAGGATGACTTCGAAGCGGCTCTGAATCCGGAATCCCTGGTGATCATCGAAGGGGCCCGGGTGGAGGCTTCCCTGAAGGATGCCAAGCCGGAGTTTGCCTACCAGTTCGAGCGTGAAGGTTACTTCTGCGCCGACAACAAGCTCTCCAGCGCCGAGCGCCTGGTGTTCAACCGCACCGTGGCCCTGCGTGACGTCTGGGGCAAGGCCGAGGCCTGATAGAAGAGGGCAGGGGAGACCCTGCCGCTTCTGGTCCGGATTGCGGACACAAAAAAGCCAGCATCATGCTGGCTTTTTTATTGCGCCGACCCGGCCGAATCAATCGTCGTGCTTGCAGTCACCGTTGGCGCAGTGGCCATACAGGTAAAGGCTGTGGTTGGTCAGGCGGATGTTGTGCGCCTTGGCGATGTCGCGCTGGCGCTGTTCGATCACCTCGTCGGAGAACTCGATCACCTTGCCGCAGTCGAGGCAGACCAGGTGGTCGTGGTGCTCCTGGGTGGCGAGCTCGAACACCGACTTGCCCCCTTCGAAATGGTGACGGGTGACGATACCGGCATCATCAAACTGGTTGAGAACGCGATAAACGGTAGCGAGACCAATCTCCTCGCCCTGATCGATCAGCCGTTTGTACAGATCTTCCGCACTGGTGTGCTGGCAGTCCGGCTGTTGCAGGATTTCCAGGATCTTGACACGGGGCAAGGTGATCTTGAGCCCGGCCTTTTTTAACGCTTGGTTGTTGTCTGCCATTTCTATTTATTCGCATTCTCGAAGGTGTGGTTATTCTGATTGACTGCCGCTGTAATGGCAACCACGAACTCGCTTGGCCTGTCATTATAGGTCGTAGCCAAGTTAAAAATAAACCCAGCAATTCAAGGGCTTTAGCTCATCAAGCCCATCATGGGAATATTCAGGTCCGCTTGCTCGACCAGAGAATGTTGATACTATGTGACTTCTTTATAGTCTGGTCGGATGAGATCCATGGATTGGCTTTTCGGCAATGCCGCCTGGGTGCGCTGCGCCCTCAACGCCTGGCCCCCCTTCTGGGGCGCAGGCATCAAGATAGAAACCCTGAGCCCCGATTTCCGCTTCTGCCGGGTCACTCTCAAGTCCCGCTGGTGGAACAAGAATGCCAACCGGACCCAGTTCGGCGGCAGCATGTTCGCCATGACGGATCCCATCTACCCGTTGATGCTGATGGGCTATTTCAAGAACCGCTACTACGTGTGGGACAAGGCGGGCAGCATCAATTTCATCAAGCCGGGCAAGGGCAAACTGGTGGCGGAGTTCACCCTGAGCGACGCCAAGCTGGCATCGATCGTGGCGGCGACCGAGGGGGGGGAGAAGCACTTTCCCGAGTTCGAGGTGCAGGTGCAGGATGGCCAGGGCGAGCTGGTGGCCCAGGTGAAGCGCACCCTCTATGTCAGATCCAAGCCCCAGCACAGGGGGGGCTGAATGCCTGCTGCAGATGCAACAAGGGCCCCGTCGGGGCCCTTATTGCATGAAGAGGGAGGGAGATCAGATCACTCCAGCTCGCCCAGGCACATCTCTTCGTGCAGCTGTTTGCACCAGCCCTTGACGCGCTCTGCAGTCAGCTCGGGTTGGCGATCTTCGTCGATGCCCAGGCCCACGAAGTGCTTGTCATCCACGAGCGCCTTGGAGGCTTCGAACTCGTAGCTCGCGGTCGGCCAGTGGCCGATGATGATGGCGCCCTTGGCTTCGACGATGTCACGCAGGGTGCCCATGGCGTCGAGGAAGTACTCGGCATAGTCTTCCTGATCGCCGCATCCGAAGATGGCCACCAGCTTGTTGTTGAAGTCGATCTCTTCGAGTTCGGGGAAGAAGTCATCCCAATCGGCCTGGGCTTCGCCGTAGTACCAAGTCGGGATGCCGAACATCAGCAGATCGAAGCTGTCGATGTCGGCCTTGCTGCTCTTGGCAATGTCACGGACTTCAATCAGTTGTTTGCCCAGTTCTTTCTGGATCATCTTGGCGACAGCTTCGGTATTACCGGTATCGCTGCCGAAAAACAGACCTACACTAGCCATAGTGTTTCGTTACCCGTATCTGGTGTTGATGCTTGACGGTTCAGATTGCGATGCCTGCTGCATGAGCAGACTCGATCTGTTGCTTCAGGATAGATTGGATCAGCTCGGCTCGGCTGACGTTCTGTTGCAGCGCAAGTTGGTTCAGGCGCTCCAGCAACTCGGCTTCCACCTTTAACTCGACCCGTTTCAGCCCGTTCTCACGATCGCGCTTGAGCTGGTTGCGCTTGTTGATCTTGAGCTGGGTCTCGCGGGGGAGTGGATTGGTCTTTGGCCTGCCGGGGCGCTTCTCAGTTGCGAACAGATCCAGTGTTGTTCGATCAGTTTGCTGTTTGGCCATACATCACAGATGAAAAGTAGTTAGCCGATCCCTGAGCCTTCCCAGCCCATTTCGATCAGCCCCTTGGCGACAAAACCCGCGCAACCCAGAAACAGCACCAGCCAGACGATGAAGCGGCCGAAGCGGGGCACATTGCCCCGTTTGAGCACGTCCTGAATGGCCAGACCAATCAGCAGGAAGATGGCCACGAAGAACAGTTTCAGGCCCAGACTCTCGATGAGATCGATGTGTTCACTCAGCATGGATTGCGCGCACTCCTTAAGACGGGCGCACTATATCACAAAGGATTTGAAACTGTTAACCGCCTGTCGACAGGAAATCCACAACCAGTTTGTTGAACAAAACCGGCTTTTCCGCGTGCAGCCAGTGACCCGTGCCGGCGATGACGCGGGCCTTGGCGGCCGGGAACTGGGCCATCGCGGCCCCGGTGTATTCGGGCAGCATATAGTCGGAGTCGCCCCCCTTGATGAAGAGTGTCGCGCCTTCGAAGCGGCGTTCATCGTCGGGCCAGCCCATGATGTTGGCGTAGTTGCGCTCAAGGGCCGGCACGTTGAAACGCCACCCCCATCCAGACTCCCCTTTGGCGAAGGATTTGAGCAGGAACTGGCGCACCCCGGCGATCTCGATGTGCTCGGCCAGCATGGCTTCCGCCTCGCTGCGGCTCAGGGGGGGCGTGGCCAGCGTGGCATTGAGCCCGGCAAACACGTTCTTGTGGCGGGCGTGGGGATAGGCCACCGGGGCGATGTCCGCCACCACCAGCTTGCTGACCCTGTGTGGGGCCTGCTTGGCGACCTGCATGGCGACCTTGCCCCCCATGGAGTGGCCCACCAGGGCCACCTGTTCAAGTCCAAGATGGTCCAGCAGGGCCAGGATGTCCGCCGCCTGAGCCGGGTAGCTCATCTCGTCCGAGTGAAAGGAGGCACCGTGATTGCGCAGATCGATGCTGATGACCCGGTATTGTTTGCAGAGGGGGCGCGCCAGCAGGCCGAGGTTGTCCAGGCTGCCAAAGAGGCCATGGATCAGCACGACAGTCGGGCCTTCGCCCTGTTCCTTGAAGTTCAATCGTGGGTATTGTTGCAAAATGACACCTTATCGGTCGTGGGCTCTATCGCCATAATTTTTAACACACTGAAAGAAAAGGATTTCATTCCTGGTGGGGGATTTTTTTGTGGTTTTTTTTCAAAAATATCTCCCCGGGATCGGCTATCAGTGCGGGGGATCACACACTTGGCCCGTCATTATGCCGTATTCTCAAGGAGATTCATGCACATCTGTCCGCCCCTTGCTTGGGCTGCCGGGTCTGCCTATGTATAATCGCCGCATCCGAATTTCGACGAGTCCAGCGCATCCCTATGAAAACCATCGAGCTTGATGACGATCTCTACTTCTTTATCGCGAGCCAGACCCGGCACATCGGCGAGAGTGCGTCCGATATCCTGCGTCGCCTGCTGGAGCAACCCGCCCAGGCTGGCACGGCAACCGTGGCGGCCGCGCCTGCGATGCAACCGCAACCCGTGGCCGATGCCATGGGGCTGGAGGCGTTGCTGGATTCCGGCGAGCTTCAGAAAGAAGAGAAGTCCATCAACCGCTTCATGCTGGTATTGAGTACCCTCTATCGGGACAACCCGGAAGGCTTCACCCAGGCGACCGAGATAAAAGGGCGCAAGCGCGTCTATTTTTCCCGTGACCCGGAAGCGCTGCGTGCCAGTGGCAGCACCACCAAGCCCAAGCCGGTACCGGAGACCCCGTTCTGGGTGATCACCAATACCAATACCAGCCGCAAGCAGAACATGGTGGCCCAACTCATGAACAGCATGGGTTATGACGAGGATCTGACGGCTCGGGTGTGCGGCGCCGTTTAACCCATCAATGACTTCAGGCCTTGCCGGGCAAGGCTCAGCTCAAGGAAAACGCCATGGCACAGCATTCCCACGCCGGTCAGCCGGCTCGTCTTTGCGATCTGACCAACATTCCCCGTCTGGTCAGCGCCTACTACCTCAACAAGCCGGACATGAGCCGCCCTGAGCAGCGGGTCGCCTTCGGCACCTCCGGTCACCGCGGCAGCGCCCTGCACAGCGCCTTCACCGAATCCCACATTCTGGCGGTGACCCAGGCGCTGGTGGAGTACCGCCAGCAGGCCGGTATCACAGGGCCGCTGTTCGTCGGCATGGATACCCATGCCCTGTCCGAATCCGCCTTTGCCAGCGCGGTGGAAGTGCTGGCGGCCAACGGTGTCGAGACCCGCATTCAGGCCGGCCTCGGCTTCACGCCGACCCCGGTCATCTCCCATGCCATCCTGCGCCACAACGCAGGCAAACCCGTGGCCCAGGCAGACGGCGTGGTGATCACCCCGTCCCACAACCCGCCGGAAGATGGTGGCTTCAAATACAACCCGCCCCACGGCGGTCCTGCCGAAGGCGAGATCACCAAGTGGGTGGAAGACCGCGCCAACGCGATCCTGGAAGCGGGCCTGGCCGGCGTGAAGCGGATGCCGTTTGCCGAGGCCCTCAAGAGCCCGTTCGTGGTGGAACACGACTATGTCACCCCTTATGTGGATGATCTCGAAAACGTGCTGGATCTGGCCGCCATCAAGCAGGCTGGCATCAAGATCGGCGTGGATCCGCTGGGTGGCTCCGGCGTCGCCTACTGGGACGTCATCGCCAGGCGCTACGGTCTGGACATCGAGGTGGTGAACTACAAGGTCGACCCGACCTTCTCCTTCATGACCCTGGACAAAGACGGCAAGATCCGGATGGACTGTTCCAGCCCGTTCGCCATGGCGAGCCTGATTGCCCTGAAAGACAAGTTCGACATCGCCCTTGGCAATGACCCTGACTACGATCGTCACGGCATCGTCACCAAGGCGGGCCTGATGAATCCGAACCACTATCTGGCGGTGGCCATCCAGTATCTGTTCACCCACAGAACCGGCTGGCCCAAGGGGGCGGCCGTCGGCAAGACGCTGGTCTCCTCTTCCATGATCGACCGGGTAGCCGGCGAGATCGGTCGCACCCTCAAAGAGGTGCCGGTCGGCTTCAAGTGGTTCGTGGACGGTCTCTACAGCGGCGAGTTCGGCTTTGGCGGCGAGGAGAGCGCGGGTGCCTCCTTCCTGCGCAAGGACGGTACCGTCTGGACCACTGACAAGGATGGCTTCATCCTGGCGCTGCTGGCGGCCGAGATCCTGGCGGTGACCGGCAAGGATCCCCAGGCCCACTACGATGCGCTCGAAGCCAGATTCGGCCGCTCCAGCTACCGCCGCATCGATGCCCCGGCCAACAGCGCCCAGAAGGCGGTGCTCTCCAAGCTGGATCCGGCCCTGGTGGAAGCCTCTACCCTGGCTGGCGAGCCCATCCTCGCCAAGCTGACCAAGGCGCCGGGCAACGATGCCGCCATCGGCGGCCTGAAAGTGGTGACCGAGAACGGCTGGTTCGCGGCGCGCCCCTCCGGTACCGAGTCCATCTACAAGATCTACATGGAGAGTTTCAAGGGGGAGGCGCACCTGGACCTCATCCAGCAGGAAGCCCAGCAGATTGTCTCCGCCGCCCTGGCCAAGGCCGGCGTCTGACCCTTACGGCAACAACCCATGTGAAAGAGGAGCCCTGGTGGCTCCTCTTCTTTTTGTGTCGGGTTGACTGCGGATCAGCCGTTGTCGACGCTGCCGGTGGCGGCTTTGCGGTTCTGCCAGCGCTTGAGGAAGGGGCGGGCAGGCAGCTTCATCAGGAAGAGAGAGAGCAGGATGGTGCCGATGCCGAGCCACTGACGGCCATCCAGGGTTTCTCCCACCATCAGCACACCGCAGGAGACCGCCACCATGGGGTTGGTGAGGGCCAGCATCCCCATCACCTCCGGGCCATGGCGTTTGAGTCCCCAGAGCCAGGCCCAGTAGGCCAGAGCCGTATTGAGGATCACCAGCCAGATAAGCCCGGGAGTGGCGTCAGCCCGGGGCAGGGGCATGGGGCCGGCCAGCCACCAGGCCAGCGGGATCAGCATCAGGCCGCCCAGCAGCAGCTGCCAGGCGGTCAGGGCCAGCAGATCGTCCACCGGCCAGCGTTGCATCCAGCGGCTCGACTGGCCGATGAGCAGGGTGGCGAGCAGGGCGCACGCCACGCCGACGGGATCCAGATTGGCAGAGGGATTGAGCAGCAAGAGCACCCCGACGAGCCCCATCACCCCCAGCAACAGCCACTTGAGCGTCGGTCTGACACCGTCTTGCCGCCAGGCCAGCCCCATCAGGATGAGGGGCAGCGTCGCTCCCAACGTACCCGCCACGGCGCCGGGCAGGCGAAACGCCGCCACGAACAGCAGGGCGAAGAAGGCGGTGATGTTGCAAAACGCCAGCAGGAACTGCTTGCTCCAGACGAGAGGCGGTCTGCGGGGATGGAGCAACAGCAGCAGCACCCCGGCGGGGAGGGCGCGCCACACGGCCACCCAGTAGGGGGAGTAGTCGGTCAGGTAGAGACTGACGACGGCATAGGTGCTGCCCCAGAGCAGGGGGGCGAGCAGGGCGATCAGCAGCGGCATGGTTATCTCGCAAAAAAGTATCTTTAAGTAAAGATACATTAGCCGCGAGTTGGTTTATTATCAAGTATCTTCATGTAAAGATAATGGAGCCCGAATGGAGAGTGATCATGTAGATCAGCTGCTGGCCCAGTGGGCCCGGCAGCGCCCGGACCTCGACTGCACCCCCATGGGGGTGCTGGGGCGGGTGGCGCGCATGGCGGCGATCGCCGGGCGCGAAGTGAGCGAGACCCTCAAGGAGTGCGGTCTGCTGGGGTCTGATTTCGATATCCTGGCGACCCTGCGTCGGGCCGGCGAGCCGCTGACTCCGACCGCGCTCTACCAGTCCGCCATGCTGAGTTCAGGTGCCATGACAGCCCGGCTCGACAAGCTGGAGCAGCGAGGCCTGATAAGACGTGAAGCCTCCCCCGATGACAGGCGCAGCCTGCTGGTCTGCCTGACGGAGCCGGGGCGGGAGCTGGTTGACCATGCGGTGGAACAGCACGTGGCGAACGAGCGCCGCCTGCTGGCCCCATTGACCTTGGCCGAACAGGAGCTGCTGGCAGCCCTGCTCAAGCGCTGGTTGCTGGAGAACGAATAGCAAAACGGGCCCATCGGGCCCGTTTTCGTTGGCATTGAGGCTGACTCAGTAGCCGCCTCTGGCATCCCTGACGGCAAGGCCAAGCTGCCATACCGCCATGGCGTAGTGGGTGCTGTGGTTGTAGCGGGTGATGGCGTAGAAGTTCGGCAAGCCGTACCAGTACTGATAGTCGGTGCCGACATCCAGACGCAGCAGGCTCGCCTCCTTGTGGTTGCCCAGATTGCCAGTGGGAGCCAGCCCGGCACCGCGCAGGGTGGCCACCGGGTAGCGGGTCTGGAAGCCGTGCTCATAGCCCGGCAGCTGTCCCTGGCCGCGTACTGCCACCGGCTGCCCTTTCTCCCAGCCGTGGGCCTTGAAGTAGTTGGCCACGCTGCCGATGGCATCCACCGGATCCCACAGGTTGGTGTGGCCGTTGCCGTTGAAGTCCACCGCGTAGTTGCGAAAACTCGACGGCATGAACTGGCCGTAGCCCATGGCCCCGGCATAGGAGCCCTTGGGTTCGGTGGGATCCATCCCCTCATCCCGGGTCATCACCAGGAAGGCTTCCAGCTCGCCGGTGAAGAAGTCGGCGCGGCGCGGGTAGTCAAATGCCAGGGTCGCCAGGGCGTCGAGAATGCGGGTCTTGCCCATCACCCGACCCCAGCGGGTTTCCACCCCGATGATGCCGACGATGATCTCGGGTGGCACCCCGTAGATCTGCTGCGCCCGGTTGAGTTCACTCTCGTATTCACGCCAGAAGTTGACGCCGTTCTGTACGTTGTCCGGGGTGATGAACTTGGCGCGGTAGCGGTTCCAGGCGCCGGTCGGACCGGTGGGCGGTCTGGTGGTAGGGGCCTGGGCGTCCATCAGCTTGATGATCCAGTCATAACGCTCGGCCTGGGCCAGTACCCGGTGCAGCTCGGCGCTGTCGAAGCCGTGCTTTTGCACCATCCGCTGCACGAAGTTGTCCACGTTGGAACGATTGGCGAAGTCCCCCTTGCTGACCCCGGGCTGGCTCACCTGTCCGTAGAAGGGTTTGCTCGGCGGCGTCTGGTTGATGAAGGCGCTGTTGGGCTGGGGTTTGACCACGGGCTTGGGCGCCGGCGTGCTGCTGCAGCCGTAGATCAGGGGAAACAGGGAGAGGACACAGACAAGGCGACGCATAGGGTTCTCGTGAGCCTGAAAAAGAGTGCCGTCATGGTAAAACATTGGCGTGCAGGCGCAAGTGCTCCGTGCCGGCGCGTCCCCCGGGATCCCGTCAGCGCAGGGAGTGGTAGCCGCTCCAGATCCGGGTCAGGGTCGTGATGGCACAGAGCAGGGCAAAACCGTAGGCCAGTGGCACGAAGGCGGCGGGCCAGAGGCACATGAGCACGAAGAGGACGATGGTTTCGCTCCCCTCGGTGAGCCCGCCCAGATAGTAGAGGGATTTGTGGTGGTAGACGGGGCTCTCGATGCCCCGCTTGCCCGCCATGATGGCAAAGGCCAGAAAGCTCGATCCCGTGCCCATGAAGGCGAACAGCAGGGTGGCGGCGGCCAGGGCGTTGGCCGGGTCGGCGAGGGCAAAGCCCAGCACCACGGCGGCGTAGAAGATGAAATCCAGCGTGATGTCGAGAAACCCGCCGCAGTCGGTGATGCCCGTTTCCCGCGCCACGGCGCCATCCAGCCCGTCCAGCAGCCGGTTGAGCAGAATCGCCGCCAACGCCCATTGATAGCAGCCAAAGGCCAGCAGCGGCAGCGCCAGCATGCCGATGAGAAAGCCGGCGAGGCTCACCTGGTTGGCACTCACCCCGGCCCGGCACAGGGGGCGGGCGAGCGCGGCGAGGGGGCGGCGGATAACCGGGATCAGGTGGCGATCAAACAAGGTGGTGCTCCTCTTCTGGGATGGCTGGGGGGATCAGCTGCAAGATGGTGCCCGGCGCATCCTCTTCGTCGTGGGTCACTAGCAGCGCGGGGATGGCCTGCGTGCGCAGGCGCTCGAACACCAGGGTTCTGAATGCCACCCGCAGCGGCTTGTCGAGGCGGGAGAAGGGCTCGTCCAGCAGCAATGCCCTGGGCTCGGCCAGCAGGGCACGCAGCAGGCTGACGCGGGCTTTCTGGCCGCCGGAGAGCGCCCCGGGCAGCTTGTCCGCCTGAGCCTCCAGCCCGACCTCGGCCAGCGCCTCGCGGGCCCGGGTCTGCCTTGCCGCCATCCCCTTGAGATGCGCCGGCATGCCGAACATCAGATTTTCGGCCACCGTCAGGTGGGCAAACAGCAGGTCATCCTGAAACAGGATGCCGACGCCCCTCTCCTGGGGGGGCAGCGGGGTGAGGCGATGTGCGCCGAGCAGGATGTCCCCGGTCAGCCGGATGGGCCCCCCGGGTGGCAGCACTCCCGCCAGGGCCGCCAGCAGGGAGCTCTTGCCACAGCCGCTCGGTCCCATCAGGGTGAGCACCTCGCCCGGGGCCACCCTTAGGGGGGGGAGCGTCAGCAGGGGGGCACCGTCGAGGAAGAGGGTGAGTGTGGAGGTGTGCAGCATCGGGTCAGGGCCTCAGGGCGGGGTTGATGCGCCGCGGCAGCCAGAGCGCCAGGGCATAGATGAAAAGGGGCAGCAGCAGTTGCAGCAGGCCGTAGAGCCCCGCCAGCCGCCGGTTGAGGCCGCTGCCGATGGCCACCGCCTCCGTGGTGATGGTGACGACCCGCCCGCCCCCGAACAGCAGGGTCGGCAGGTATTGGGCCAGGCTCACCGCCGCCCCGACACCGAAGGCGAACAACAGGGGACGGGCGAGCAGGGGGCCCTTGACTCGCCACCAGGCCCCCCAGGGGCTGGCCCCGAGCGTGAGGGCCACCCGGGTGAGGCGCTCGTCGAACTGGCGATAGGGGCCGTGCAGGCAGAGATAGACGTATGGAAAGACGAAGATCAACTGGCTCCAGAGTACCCAGCCTGGGCCTATGCCAGTGAATCCCAGCTCGTCGGTCTGAAGGCGCAATCCAAACAGCAGGCTGGCCTGGGGCAGCAGCAGAGGCAGGCAGACAAGCCAGAGGGTGCGTGTGGCGCGGCGCGCAGGCAACGCCTCGAGGCAGAGCACCGCCAGCAGCAGGGAGAGCGCGGCGCAGAGCAGGGCCAGCCACAGACTCTGCCACAGCAGCGGGCCCAGGCTCGGCAGCAGAGCCAGCCAGTGGTGGCTGCTCCATTCGCTCGGCCAGAGGGCGGGAAAAGACCAGCGCCGGGTCAGGGACCAGAGCAGCAGGGCGGCGAGTACCAGCAGATTGGTCAGGAGCAGCCCCCACACGCCGATGCGGGCAATGAGTGCGGGCCAGGGCGAGGCGGGGGCGCGTCGCCCATCCAGCCAGCGTGCCTTGCCGAGGGTGAGGTGGGCCCGCTCCAGCAGCCTGAGGGCGCCAAGCAGCAGCAGGTTGAGGGCGAGCAGCAAGAGGGCGCCGCTGGCACTGGCGCCGCGCCAGGCGGGGTCGGCATCCTGATACCAGAGCCAGAGTCGCACCGCCAGGGGCGGCGGGGCATCCGGCCCCAGCAGCAGGGCGAGATCCACCACCGCCAAACCATAGGCGGCCACCGCGTAGAGGGGCAGTCGCAGGGCGGGCCAGAGGGCGGGCAGCAGCAGGCGCCACCAGATCCGGGGGGCACTGAAGCCGAGGCTGGCCCCCAGCCACTGCTGGCGCGCCACCTTGGCGGGATCCAGTGCCGCCAGCGCCATCAGCAGCAGGAAGGGGGTCTCCTTGAGGATGAGCACCACGATGAGGCCAAGCCCCCAGGGATCCTTGAGGGTTTGCCAGTCCGGGGGCTGATGGGTGATGTCAAGCAGGGGGGCGACGAGGCGCAGCAGCCAGCCGGAGGGAGCGATCAGAAAGGCGATGCCGATGGCAAAGGCGACGTGGGGAAGCGCCAGCAGGGGGGAGAGCAGGCGGCGCAGCCAGCGCATCCAGGGACGCCCGTCCCCCTGGGCGAGCAGCAGGGCGGTGGCGCCGAGAGCCCCCAGGGTGGAGGCGCCCGCCACCCAGAGGCTCAACCCTGCGGAGTGCCAGAGTCCGGGCTGGGGGAGCAAGAGGGATAGATTGGCGGGGGTGAGTCCCTCGATGACCAGCAACAGCAGGCCCCCGGCGAGCGGGATCCCCAGTAGCAAGGCTCCCAGCATCAAAAAGGGCAGCAGGAGGAGAAGAGGGGCGCGCGCCTGCATGATGGATCAGTGGCCGTAGCGCTCGGCCCAGGCCGCTTCCAGCCGGGTTTGCCAGCTGGGATGGGGCTCTGCCACTCCCTTGAAGCGCAATGCCGGACGGGTCTGGCCTGGCAGCGCCTCCTGGCGCAGCACGCTGGGATCCCCCCAGAAGGCGGGGTCGCTCTTGCGCGCCTGGGCGGCGGGGCTCAGCAGGAAGTTGACCACCACCTTGGCCCCGGCCCGGGCGGAGGCATTGAAGGGGATGGCGAGGAAATGGCTGTTGGTGAGCGCCCCTTTTTCCATGGCGATGGCCTGGACGGTGGGGGGCAGGGTGCCGTTTTGCACCGAACTCTGGGCTTCCCCCGGGTTGAAGCTGATGGCCATGGCCAGCTCGCCGTCATCGAGCAACTGCCTGGTCTCGGCGCCGCCGGTGGGGAAGAGCCTGCCCTTTCGCCAGAGCGCGGGGTGAAGCTGGTCGAGCCAGGCCCAGAGAGGGGCGGTGACGCGGAGGAAGTCGGCATCGGTCGCCTCCCGGTAGAGGGGCGCCGGATCCGGTGTCAGCTCCAGCAGGATCTGCTTGAGAAAGCTCGAGCCGTGAAACTGGGGAGGCTTGGGGTAGGTGAAGCGGCCGGGGTGAGCCTTGGCCCAGGCCAGCAGGGCGGCCGCCGAGGTGGGAGGTGCGTCTACCTGGTCGCCATCCACCATCAGATTGAGCTGGCCTATGCCCCAGGGGGCCTCCAGCCCCTCTACCGGCACGGTGAAGTCTTCACTCACCGGCAGGGCGGTGTCCACCAGGGCCATGTTGGGCAGCTCGTCGGTAAAGGGGGCCCCCAGCAGCCCCTGCTCCTTGAGCGCCTTGAAGTTCTCGCCGTTGACCCAGAGCAGGTCGATGGGGCCGTTCGACGTCTTGCCAGCCTGCTTGCCGGCCAGCAACTGGCTCACGCTCTGGGCGATGTCATCCACCTTCACCTGCACCAGCTCGACCTGGTACTGGCGAGCGATCTCCTGCCTGGCCCACACCAGGTAGGCATTGATCTCGGGGCTGCCTCCCCAGGCGTTGAAGTAGACGGTCTGTCCTTTGGCGGCCAGCAGGGTCTGCTGCCACGACGCGTCATTGGCGTGGAGCGGGGAGGCCAGCAGCAGGGGGACAGCGGCCATCAGGGGACGGAGCAGGGCGCGAAGTCGGGTCTTGAACATGATGGTTGCCTCGTCAGAGTCAGGCGCCGCGGCGCCAGCGGTGATAACGGGCCAGCAGCGCCAGCAGGCGCCCGGGCTGGCGGGCACGGCGCCAGGCGCCAGCCACGTACTTGTTCCCCTCCATCAGGGTGGGGTAGGGGTGAACGGTGGCGAGGATCTTGCCAAGTCCCAGGCGGTGGCGCATGGCGAGGGCAAACTCGGCGATCCGCTCGCCGGCGTGAGCACCCACTATGGTGGCCCCGAGTATCCTGTCACGGCCCGGCACCGTCAGCACCTCGACGAAGCCCCCTGACTCGCCATCGGCGATGGCTCTATCCAGCTCGGCCATCTCGAAGCGGGTCGACTCGAAGGGGATGCCTCGGGCCCGAGCCTCTTTCTGGTTGAGGCCGACCCGGGCTATCTCCGGACTGGTATAGGTGGCCGCCGGCATGACCCTGTAGTCTGCCCGAAAGCGCCTGAACTGGCCAAAGAGGGCGTTGATGGCGGCATACCAGGCCTGATGGGCGGCAAAATGGGTGAACTGGTAGGGGCCGGCAACGTCCCCCACCGCCAGGATGCTGGGGTAGTTGGTGGCGAGGAAGCCGTCGATGGCCAGGGTGCCGCCGGGGGCCAGTTCAACCCCCAGCGCCTCCAGCCCGAAACCGCTGACGTTGGCCTCCCGGCCAAGGGCCAGCAGCAGCTGGTCCCCCTCAACCACCAGCGTCTCGTCCCCCCGGCGCAGGTGCAGCCGGATGGGCAGGTTGGTGTCTTTACCGTCCATATACCCGGCCGAGGTAGCCTGCCAGCCGAGGTGCAGGGTGACACCGTCGTGCTCCAGCTGCGCGGCCAGGGCCCCGGCGACGTCCCTATCTTCCCGGGGCAGCAGCTGAGGGCCTTGCTCCACCAGGGTGACGGGGATACCGAGCAGGGCCAGGCTCTGGGCCAGCTCGCAGCCGATGGGGCCCCCTCCCAGCACCAGCAGATGGCGGGGGGGCTCACGCAGTCGCTGCCAGAGGGTGTCGGAGGTGAGGTAGGGAATCCCGTCCAGCCCCGGCAGTGCGGGTACCCGGGGGCGGGCGCCGGTGGCGATCACGATATGACGGCTGATCAGGCGCTTGCCGTTGACCTCCACCTCCCAGGGGGAGGTGACTCGCGCCCGCCCCTGGATGCACTCCACCCCAAGTCCTTCATAGCGCGCCACCGAGTCGTGGGGTTCGACCTCCTCGATGACCCGGGCGACCCGCGCCATCACGGCGGCGAAGTCGGCGCGGCTCTGGCTCGGGGTAAAACCAAGCTCCCCGGCCTTGCGCTGTTCAAAGGCGAAGCGGGCGCTTCGGATCAGCGCCTTGGAGGGGATGCAGCCGGTATGGAGGCAATCCCCCCCCATCCTGTGCTGCTCGATGAGGGCCACTCTGGCTTTCACCGCGGCGGCGATGTAGCTGGTGACCAGACCTCCGGCGCCGGCACCTATCACCAGCAGGTTGTAGTCAAAGCGCGCCGGCTTGCGGTAGGGGGCGTGCAACCGGTAGAGGGCGAGACGGCGCTGCAAGGCACGCATCAGCCAGGGCATCAGGCCGAGCAGGGTCAGGGCGGCCAGCAGGCCGGGGGAGAAGAGGTTGCCTGTGCTGGTGAGGGTAGCCAGCTCGCTTCCCGCCAGCACGTAGACGAGGGTGCCCGGCAGCATGCCGAGCTGGCTGACCCAGTAGTAGGTGCTGACTCTGATGGGGGTGAGCCCCATCACCAGGTTGACCAGAAAGAAGGGGAAGAGGGGGATGAGGCGCAGGCTCAGCAGATAGAAGGCCCCCTCCTTTTGCATGCCGGCCTGAACGCTCGCCAGCTTGTCGCCAAAGCGCGTCTCGACCCAGTCCCGCAGCAGGAAGCGGGCACTGAGAAAGGCCAGGGTGGCGCCGAGGGAGCTGGCAAAGGAGACCAGCAAGAGCCCCCACAGGATGCCGAAGACGGCGCTGCCCGCCAGGGTGAGCAGGGCCGCCCCCGGCAGGGAGAGGGCGGTGGTGAGCACATAGATCACCAGAAACAGCAGGCTGGCTGCGACAACATGGCGGTCGACCCAAAGGGTCAGGCGCGCCTGGTGTGCCTGCAACTGGGTGAGGCTCAGATAGTGGTCAAGGTCGAGGGCAAAGAAGGTGCCGACCAGGGCCCCCATCGCCAGCAACAGCAGCAGGCGTGCCCGGTTCATCCCTGTCCCTTGTCGAGGGGGCGCTCGGGTTGCACCGGCAACTGGCAGAACCCCTGGGGAGCGATGTCGAGAGCGGCATTGAACTTGGCGGACATGTTCTGGAAGGCGATGAGGCCGGTGAGCTCCACCAGGGCGTCGTCATCGAACCAGGGCTTGAGGCGGGCGGCCTGCTCGTCGCTCACGCCATCCAGCCCGGTCATGGCCTCGGCATAGTCCAGCACGGCCCGTTCCCGCTCGTCGAACAAGGGGCTGTCGCGCCACCGGGCCAGCGCCTCCACCTTGTCGCTGGAGCCTGCCCGCTTGACGAGGGTCATGGCGTTGATGTCGACACAGAAACGACACCAGTTGAGCTGGGAGACCCGCACCGTCACCAGAGAGCGCAGCACGGGGTCGATGGGGGAGCGCTTGCGGTTGATGACGCCGTAGAGGGTGGCGACCGCGGCGAACAGCCTGGGGGTGCGCCCCCAGCACTTGCCCGGGATCAGCACCTGACCGTAGTTGCGTTTCTGCAGCCAGAAGAAGGGGCGGATGAACCAGGCGTAGGCCCGGTCCGGTTTGACCTCAATGCGCATCTTGTTCCTCTTTGAGCTTCTCCATCTTGGGCTTGTAGGCCCCGCCCAGGCGCTCGTTCAACCGATTCAGGAAATCGATGATCCGTGCCCGGTTGACCCCCAGATCGCTGCGCCCCTGGCGCGAGGCGGAGCGCATGTCGATACGGGTCTCTTTGGGCCCGGCAAAGACCCGCAGGGCCACGTCATCCTGAAACCCGAACCAGCCGGTGGTGACGACGGCATCGATACCCTCGCTGCCCGGGCGAACCTGCCAGCCCAGCTCCGTCATCAGTTCCTCGGCTTCCGCGAGTACTTCGACCGGGGATGCCCGGGTATAGAGAGGACCGGGGTTGCCTGGAAATACTTGCAGGGGCGGGGGGGAGACCGGGAGATCCTCCGGGCTTCTGAGCTGCTCGGCCCACTGGAGCCGTGGCGGATGGTAGGGATCCGTGCTGACGTCGTTGGTGAGGGGGGAGAGCAGCGCCTGGACGAGAAACAGCAGGGGCAGCAGCAGGGGAGTTATGCCCCAGATATCCGGCCAGAGGTTGGTGGTGCGGCGATAGCGCCAGGGCAGGCGCAGCAGCAGCACGAGGCTGAGGAGGGCGCTGGCGAGACAGAGGATGAAGCCGAGCCACCAGGGCCAGAGATGGGCACGGCTGCCAAGGGCCCCGCAAAGGGGCAATAGCCAGGTCAGCAGCGGCCACCACAAAGAGCTGTGCATATGAGGGATCCACGGGTCAGGATGGAACTATGCCCAGAAGGATAAACTTAATTGCCTGATAACGTTAGTAAATGATCATCAATCCCAGGCGTGCGGCTCAGAGAACCGATGGCCTCGTCGCCCTGGATCAGCTGCGATAGAGCACCTTGATGAGGTGGAAGCCGAACTTGGTGCGCACCGGCCCCAGCACGGTCAGCAACTCCCCCTTGAACACGGCATCGTCGAAGGACTTGACCATGTCCCCCTTGGAGAACTCTCCCAGATCGCCGCCACGCTTGCCGGAAGGGCAGGTGGAGAAACGCTTGGCCATCTGGCTGAAATCGGCGCCCTTGGCGAGCTTCTCCTTGATCTCCAGACACTGTTTCTCGGTCTTGACCAGGATGTGCTGGGCACAGGCTTTTTTCATCGGAATGCTCCTCGGCGAGGGGAAAGGGGGCGCAAGATTACTGCAATTGCGCCTCCACGTCAGCCCCTCGGGCGCGAGACCCGGTTCCGGGGGCCGGTGGCCAGGGGGACCCTGGCCCGGGATTGCCAGAGGATCTCCAGCCCCAGCAGGGCATAGAGGCTCCAGATGGCCAGGGGGTTGAGCCAGTTGCCTCCCATCTGCAGGGTGGCCAGGGCTGCGCTCACCAGCAGCAGGACTATGCCGGGCAGGCGCCAGTGGGCAGACAGGGGGGCGAGCAGGGCCATGCCCAGCAGCAGGGCCAGGCCAAAGGGCAGATTGAGCGCGGTGAAGGCGAGGGCCTGCTGGCCGTTCATGCCGGTCAGCAATGCCAGCAGGGCGCTGCAGCAGGCCAGGAAGGTGATGAACTCGAGTCGGTCGGCGATGTAGTCAGCCAGTTGTTCGCTACGTAGGTGCATGGGGTCTCTCCTGCGATGATTGGGATCAGTGTGGGACAGGCAGGAGCGCAGGGGCAGCGGGATAAATCGATTGAATTGAACGAAGCTTTAGTGCCATCTATTCAAGTGATTGATTTAAAATTATTTTCCTGTTCAATAGCAGGCAGGGTGGGGAAGAGGGCACGGAGCAAGTCGAGGGGGACGGGTTGACGAAACCCGCCGGATGCGGGGTGTCCGACAAGGGTTGTCGCGACGAGCCGGACCCTGCTGCCAGCCCAAGGCCGCCAGGGGAGATCCGGCGTGGCGGGGCAGGTGGTGGCGTTTTGTTCGCCCCTTGCCCGGATTGTGCGCAGTTTGGCTCCTCACACCCGGCTGGCTCCTTGCTGGGCCGAAGCGATCCCCGCACCGGGGGCGGCAGAGCGGCACGCAAAGGGGCCCCGAGCGTGGGATTTCGCCGTCGCGATTATGCTAGGATGAGCGGCACTCGCCCGGGATGAGTCTCGGTATCGTACTAAATAACACAATCTTTAAATCATGTTATTCGGGGAAAATGACGTTTGACAGGATGCTATCCTACTTTTCTCACCGGGAGCACTTCATCCGGGCGATCCCGTCGCCCCGGGCCCGGTCTCTTGCTGCTCGCCCTCGCTCTCTGGCTGATGGCGATGCCCGCCATGGCGGCCAAGTTGACCTACCAGATCAAGGGGGTCAGGGGAGAGCAGAAAGACAACGTCGAGGCCTACCTCAACGCCCTGCCCGTCTATCAGGAACGCCAGTACCGCCCCGCCCGCGCCAAGATCACCGAGAGCGTACAGAAGGCGCTGCAGGTCTATGGCTACTACCAGCCCAAGATCACCCTGAACCGCGACAAGAAGACGCCCGCCAAGGTGGTGATCGAGATTGAGCGGGGGGAACCCGTGATCATCTCGCGCCTCGACATCCTGCTGGAAGGGGATGCGGGGAGCGACGAGGTGTACAGCGAGCTGCTGGACAAGCTGCCCCTGAAGGAGGGAGATCCCCTCAACCACGGCAAATATGAATCCATCAAGGCGGATCTCGGCAGTCTGGGGCTGGCCCGCGGCTATTTTGACGCCAAGATCAGCAAGAGCCAGGTCAAGGTTTTCCCGGAACAGGGCAAGGCGGAGATCTACATCCTGTTTCGCTCTGGCCCGCGTTACCATTTCGGCGAGATCCGCTATGACGCGACGCCGGAGGCACTGCACCTGATCCGCCCGCTCATCAACATCAAGAGCGGCGACCCCTATCTGGCGATCCGTCTGGCGGAGATGTCCCAGGATGTCTCCTCCACCAAGCTGTTCAAGCAGGTGGACATCAAACCCCTGATCAGCCAGGCCGAGGGCAACCGGGTGCCGGTGCAGGTGACCCTCTCCAACCGGGTCGATCACGAAATTGAGACCGGTATCGGTTATGCCACGGACGTGGGGCCGCGCCTGAGTGCCACCTGGGAGAAACCCTGGGTGAACCGCTATGGTCACCGCCTCTCCAGCACCGCCAAGGTCTCGGCGCCAGAAGCGGAGCTCAGCTTCGACTACCAGATCCCGGTGGGCAACCCGCTGCGGGATTACTACTCCCTGCAGGCGGGCTATCAATACACCGACAACAACGACACCCGCTCCGATCTGGCCACCTTCGGGGTGCACCGCTGGACACGCCGACCGGAGAGCTGGGACAGAGACGTCTTTGTGCGCCTGGAGAACGAGCGCTACGTCCAGGGTCAGGACGAGGGGAACAGCCTGCTGCTGATCCCCGGCGTCTCCTGGTCACGGCTGCGGGTGCGCGGCGGTCTGGTGCCGGATTGGGGGGATCGCCAGCAACTGACGATGGAGTTCTCGAGCCCCTACTGGGGGTCCGACATCAGCTTCATGCGGGTGTGGGGGCGCAGCAAGTGGCTGCGCACCCTGGGCGAAGATCACCGTTTCCTGATGCGGGCCGAACAGGGGGCCATCGTCGGGGATGATTTCTCCCTGGTCCCCCCCTCCCTGCGCTTCTTCACCGGCGGCGATCAGACGGTCCGGGGCTACGGTTACGAGACCATTTCGCCACGGGGGGACGATGGCAAGCTGACCGGCGGACGCTACGCCAGCGTCGGCAGCCTGGAGTACAACTACCGCTTCAGCGAGAAGTGGCTCGGTGCCCTGTTCGTGGACGCCGGGACCGCCACCGTCGACTACAGCGAGGCCTGGAAGATAGGCACCGGGGTCGGGGTGCGCTGGGTCACCCCCATCGGTCAGGTCAGGCTCGATCTGGCGGTGGGCATCTCCGAGGAGGACAAGCCGCTGCGGCTGCACTTCGCACTGGGGCCGGAACTATGACCCGGCAACCAGGCGCATATCCTCTTCTTTCTCTTTTCTGGCCGCTGCGGCTGCTTTCCTTGCAGGGGTCTGCATCGTGATCTGGGTAAAACGCATTTTCTTGTGGCTCATGGGCCTCTTCTTCCTGCTGCTCATCGGCGTCAGCCTGCTGGGCTTCACCCATCAGGGCAACAAGTGGTTGTGGCAACAGGCCAGAGCCGCGCTGCCCTCCCTCAAGGGGGAGCTGGTGGCGGGGCAACTCGGGTATGGCTGGACCTTCGAAGGGGTTGGCTGGCAGGACGAGCTGGTGGATGTCACCGTGGAGCGGGCCGTGCTGGACTGGGATCTGGGCAAGCTCCTGCAGGGCAAGCTCTGGATCAAGACTCTGGCGGTGACTCGCCCCGTGGTCCGGGTGGCGGAGTCCGAGCCGGTGCCGGAAGAGCCGTCGGAGCCCTTCGTCTGGCATCCGTTGCCGCTCAAAATCCAGGTCGACAGCCTCAAGGTTGCCGATCTCGATGTGGCGGTGCCCGGCGTGACGATCACCCTCAAGGATCTGGACATTGGCGCCGCCCTGGATCGCGCCGGGCTCATCGTGCGCGGCCCCGTGCTCGATGGCCTGAACGTGGTGGTAGCACCGTCCCCGGTGGAGGCGGCCAGTGACAAGGGCGCCAAACCGGCGGATGAGAAAAGCGCCACCCTGGCGGCCGGCGAGCGCAAGGCTGTCCCCGGTGACAAGACGCAGGCCGCAAGCAAGCCCGAGCCCATGGTGCTGCCGGCGGTGCGACTGCCTTTCCCCATCCAGCTGGAGGGGCTGAAAGCCACGGCGTTCCGTTATCAGCAAGGTGAGCTGGTGGAGGGGCTAGACAACCTGTTGCTGTCGGCCACCGCCGAGGAGGAGCGCATCGACATCCGGGAGCTCTCCTTGCGCCATGCCATGGCGGATCTGGCCTTGAGTGGTCAGGTGCGCCTGCACGAGGATTACCCCCTCGCCCTGACTCTGGATGCCAAGGCGCGTCAAGGGCTGCTGGACGGGGAGCTCAAGGGGGAGCAGGTCAATCTCGTCCTGGACGGTTCTGTGGGCAAGCTTGGGCTGGCACTCAAGGCCAAGGGGCCGGTGGGCGCCAATCTCAAAGGATCCCTTGCGGCCCTCGACCCGGATCTGCCCTTCGATCTGGCGCTGGACTGGAAGAGCCTCTCCTGGCCCCTGCACAAGCCCGCCAAGGATGAGCCCAGCTATCGGCTGGACAAGGGCACCCTGAGCGCCAAGGGCAAGCTCTCCGGTTACCAGTTTGCGCTCAACACCGCCGGCAAGGGGACCGATGTGCCCCCCTTCAAGGTGGCGCTCTCGGGCAAGGGGGATCTCAACCAGCTGAGCCGTATCGAGCTGCTGCTGGGGGCCCTCAAGGGGGAGCTCAAGCTCGACGGCAAGCTGGCCTGGAGCAAGGGGGTCCAGTGGCAGGGGACGACCGAATTCAAGGGGATCAACCCGGCGGAGCTGGTGCCCGAGATCAAGGGGGTACTGGCGGGCAAGATCGCCAGCCGCTTTGATCTGGATGAGGCGGGCCACTGGCAGCTGGCCCTGCCCGAGCTCAAGGTGGATGGCAAGCTCAACCAGTATCCCCTGGCCTTGCAGGGCAGGCTCAGCGGCAACGACAAGATGGAGTGGACCATCCCGGCCCTGGCGCTGCAAAGCGGCCCCAACCGGCTGCAGGCCAAAGGCTCGCTCACGACCCAGGCCTGGAAGCTGGATGCGGATCTGGATGCGCCCAAGCTTGGGGGTATCTACCCGGGTCTGGGAGGGGACATCAAGGGCCAGGTGCGCGTCACCGGCAACCAGCAGGCGCCGCGCGTGAATGCCGATCTGGTGTCGGGCCGACTCGCCTACGCGGGCACCGTCCTCAAGGAGACCGTCATCAAGGCCAACACCCTGGTCGGGGAGAAGCCCGCCGGTGAGGTGGCGGTGACGGTGGCGAGCCTGGCGCAGGGGGAGACCAAGCTCTCGCAAATCGCCCTGAACCTGAGCGGCGATCTCGAGCGCCACGGGCTCACCTTGACCATGAAGGGGGATCCCCTGGCGGCAGACCTCAGCCTGAATGGCAGCCTGCGCGGTGACCACTGGCGTGGCGCCCTTGCCGAGCTGAAGCTCAAGACCCCCCTCAAGCGCTGGGCGCTGACCGCCCCCTGGTCTCTGGACCTGGATCTGCCGAAACAGCAGCTGACCATGGGGGATCTCTGCCTCGCGTCCCAGAAGGCCAGTCTCTGCGTCAAGGGGAGCCGGATAGCCCAGTCCCAGGGCAATCTGGAATTTGCCCTGAACGAATTTGATCTCAAGCGGCTGCGCCCCTGGTTGCCGGACAATTTCCGCTGGCAGGCGGTGCTGTCGGCCGACGGGCGCGCCAGCTGGCGCGGCAACCAGCCGACCCTACACGCCACCGTGCGTACCACGCCTGGGACCTTCGTCGCCGACGAACTCAAGACCGACTACCAGCGCCTCGAGCTCGGGATCGATTTCGAGCGCCAGCAGGCCGCCATCCGGGTCGATTTCGCCTCCGAGCAGATCGGCAACATCGACACCGATCTGCTGATCCGGGATCCCGCCGGCCGCGGCAACCTCGGCGGTCAACTCAGGTTTGACGATCTGAAGCTGGCGACCTTTGCGCCCCTCATTCCCGAAGTGCGCTCCCTGCAAGGGGTCATCTCGGCGGATGCCCGCTTCGACGGCACCCTGGCTGCCCCCCTGCTGTATGGCGAGCTGAACCTGAAGGAGGGGGAGGTTCAGACCCACTCCGACATGGTGACCCTCTCCAAGCTGGTGACCCGCCTCAAGATAGAAGGCAACCGGGCCGAACTCGACGGCTCCATGATGGTGGGCAAGGGCCCCCTGGTACTGGGGGGCTGGCTGAGCTGGGCCCAGCAGCCGGTGACCGGCAGCCTCACCATTCAGGGCAAGGAGCTGGAAGCCCAGTACCCGGGCATGGGTCGGGTCAGGGTGACACCTGACATCGCCATCTCTCTCGGGGAGGAGACCAGGGTGACCGGGCAGGTGGACATCCCCTGGTCGCGCATCCTGGTCAAGAGCCTGCCAGACAGCGCGGTAGCGGTCTCCGATGATGTCACCGTCATCTACGACGATCTGCCGCCGGTCCCCAAGGCGGCACCGCTGCCCATGGAGATCAGGCTCGCCATCCGGCTCGGGGACGACGTCCGCCTTGAAGCCATGGGACTCAAGACCAAGGTGGGAGGGGCCCTCAACATTCGCCAGGATCCCTCCAAGCCGCTCTCGGGCAACGGGCAACTGGAGCTCAGGGACGGGCGCTTCAAGGCCTATGGCCAGAACCTCATCATCAAGGAGGGGCGGATCCTCTTCTCCGGCCCCATCGATCAGCCCTATCTCAACATCGAGACCTATCGGGATCCGGACACCATCGAGGACAACGTGACCGTCGGGGTGCGGGTGACGGGGCCGGCTGCCAAGCCGAAGATCACCGTCTATTCCGAGCCGCAAATGGCGCAGTCCGAACAGCTATCCTATCTGTTGCGGGGCAAGGGATTGCAGACCAGCGGCGAGGATGGCGGCTTCAACGGCCTGCTGGTGGCGGGGGCCGTGAGCCAGGCGAGCGGCGTGGTCTCCAGCATCGGGGAGTCCCTCGGCATGAGCGACGTGGCCCTCGATACCGCAGGCAGTGGTGATGACACCCAGGTGACCCTGTCGGCCTACCTGCTGCCCGGCTTGCAGTTCCAGTACGGGGTCGGGGTGTTCAGCCCCATCGCCGAATTCAAGCTGCGCTACGAGCTGATGCCAAGGCTCTATCTGCAGGCCATGAGCGGGGTGGCCCAGGCGGTGGATATCTTCTATCGCTTCACCCTGTAAGGGGCGCGGATGACAAGACAGATGCCTGGGGGGACGCTTATCCCCCTCTGCCCGACCTGCTGATGACAGCTGTCGCCAGCAGGTTCGGGGTGAGAGCGTGCATATATTGACGGGAGGCCTGGCCTCCCGTTTTTTTGTAGAGAAGAAGGGGATTTGTGGAAGGCAGAAAAGCGAAAACCCGGCACAAGGCCGGGCTTTCTGAAAGATGGTGGAGGGAGAAGGATTCGAACCTTCGAAGGCAGAGCCGTCAGATTTACAGTCTGATCCCTTTGGCCGCTCGGG
>NZ_JAPCIS010000016.1:0-76578 GCF_027707425.1 Aeromonas sp. QDB63 | reverse complement strand
TGGAGGCGTGGTGCAATCAGGCCGCCCGATGAAGCAGGAACCCGGTACTGCGCGAGCAGCTATCACCCAGTAATGGGGATCCCCCTCCTGTGACGCGAAGCGCTAAGGTGGGGGAGGATGTCAAGGTGAGTCTGTTGCAGTTTGAGTTTGTGACCCGGGAAAGCAGCTTTGATCTGGCGTGTCGCTTCGGAGTGGCCAGGCGCGAGGGTGGCGAGGATGCCGATGAGCTATTGGAGCAAGCCATATTGGCATTGAACGAGGCCAAGCGTGAGGGGACCACCCTGGTGTGGTATCAGAGTGCGATGAAGGCTGATCTCCACATGGCCCAGCGGCAGCTGCACCAATTGCGGGAATGGCTGGCGGGGGCCGCCCCTTCCCCCCTGGAGACCCTCTGCGAGGCGATGAGAGACGAGCAGGGCGTGCCGGTGACGGCGGTCAGCCTGCGCTGGCGGGTGAGCCAGCAGCCCTGTGACGTGGGCTGGATGCAAGAGCGTGGTGTCCTTGGGCCCGTGATGGCACGATGGCTGACAGAAGAGCCATGCAGTGGCACCTTGCTGGTAAGGCTTCATCAGCCTGCCCAGCTGGCCCCTCTGCTGGCGAGCCTGCCCCCCTTGCCACAGGGGAGACTGATCCTGGCATTGCCTGCGCTGATACCGGATGCCACCCTGCTTGAGAAGATGCGCGAGTGTGGCTGCATGCTGGCGCTGAGCGAGCTTGGCAGCTGCGCCCCCGAACTGCTGCAAGCGGGCTGGCCAATTCGCTACTGGCTGCCAGCACCCTCCGGGTACGAGGCGCTGCTCCAGCCGTTGGCAACGGCGCTGGGGCTGCTGCGCCTGGCTCCCCTGGGAGAGGCGCAGCAAGAGGATGATCTCAAGCTGAGTTGAGTGGTGGCTTGTGCAGTCTCGGGGCCGATGCCAAGGAGACAATACACAGAAGAGCGGCTCATGGCCGCCCTTCTGCTGCTTGCTGGCACTTAAACTGGTTTGCTGTCCGGTGAGGAAAAGGGAGCGCAGGAGTGTCTGATCACCAGGTCCGGATCCACGGTGATCATGCGGTTTGCGATGGGCTCGCCGTTGATGCGCGCCAGCAGCCGGGTGACGGCGAGGCGGCCCAGCTCCTCTTTCGGTTGATTGACCGTGGTGAGCGGGGGGGACATGAACTGGGCCAGCGCCACGTTGTCATAGCCGACGATGGAGAGATCGCGGGGGATCACCAGCCCTGCCTGATGGGCGGCACTGATGACCCCCATGGCCATCATGTCGTTGCAGACAAACAGCGCGGTGGGACGCTCTGGCAGCTCCAGCAGGCGGGTCATGGCGGCGGCGCCGCTGGCGCAGTCAAAGTCTCCCTCCTGGATCCAGCCCGGATTGACGGTGAGCCCGGCCTCCTGCATCGCTTGCTCGAAACCCGCCTGGCGCTGGTTGGCCGGGGCGCGGCTGTGGGGGCCCGTGATGCAACCGATGGCAGTGTGACCCAGCCCCAGCAGATGGCGGGTTGCCAGGTAGCCTCCACGATGGGAGTTGTCGGCGATGAGATCCACCTCGCCATTCTCCATGCCCCAGTCCATCACCACGACCGGCAGGCTCTTGAGCCAGTCGAGCTGGTTGAACACCTCCTGCTGCCCTTCACTGCACATGATGAGCAGGCCGTCGACCCGTTTCCTGAGCATCATCTTGAGGTAGGAGAGCGCCGTCTCGGCCTGTCCTTCGGTGTTGCCCAGCATCAGGTTGTAACCCTGCTCGAAGCAGTAGCGCTCCACCCCGCGCACCACCTCGGCGAAGAAGGGGTTGCTGGAGGTGGTAACCAGCATGCCGATGCTGTTGGTCTCCTTTACCTTGAGGCTGCGGGCCACCAGGCTCGGGGCATAGTTGAGATCGCGCATGGCGGCGAAGACCCGCTCCCGGGTCTCTGCGGCCACGAAGCGGGTCTCGTTGATGACGTGGGAAACGGTGGTGGTCGACACTCCCGCCAGCGCAGCCACCTCCTTGATATTGGCCATCAGTGCCCCTGCGCAGTCTGTTCAAGGAGGAAAGCATCGACCTCCTGCTTGCTCGGGATGGAGCTCTGGGCACCAAACCGGGTGACGGAGAGTGCCGCCGCCCCGTGGGCAAAGCGTACGGCTGCGTCAAAGTCGGCGCCGGCGAGCTCGGCCGCCAGGAAGGCGCCGTTGAAGGTATCCCCGGCAGCCGTGGTATCCACCGCCTTGACCCGAAAACCCGGCATGAGCGCCTGTTTCTGCCCCTTGCTGCAATAGACCCCTTGAGACCCCAGGGTGATCATCACCTCACCGATGCCCATCTGGTGGAAGCGGGTGGCAGCCTCCCGGGCGCTCGCTTCGTCCGTCACCTTGACGCCGGTCAGCAGCTCGGCCTCGGTCTGGTTGGGGGTGATGAGATCCACCAGCGCCAGCAGATCCCTTGAGAGCGGGCGCGCGGGGGCGGGGTTGAGCACCACCCGGGTGCCGTGGGCACGAGCCAGACGGGCCGCTTCCTGCACGCTCTCCAGCGGCACTTCCAGTTGCAGCAGCAGGGTGTGGGCGGCGGCGATCATTGCCTCGTGACCTTGCACTACGGCCGGGGTGAGGGCGCCATTGGCTTCGGCGGAGATGCCGATGCTGTTCTCCCCCTCGTCGCTCACATAGATGATGGCGATGCCGGTGGGGAGCCTGGGGTCGAGTTCGACGGCGCTGACATCGATGCCGTCGTTGGCAAACCCGGTTTTCATCTGGTGGCCGATGGCATCATCACCGATGCGGGCGATGAAGGAGACAGGGGCGCCGAGGCGGGCGGCGGCCACCGCCTGATTGGCGCCCTTGCCGCCGGGAACGACCTGATAGCTGTGGCCGGTCAGGGTTTCACCGGGGCGGGGAAAGTGGGGGACGCGCAGCACATGATCCGCATTCACGCTGCCGAGGACTACGAGACGATTCATTCCTATCACCCTTGGTTGAGTACATCCTGGTCTGGGTGGACCCAGACCAGGCGGCACTGGCGGAAAAAGAGAGGGGAGGCGAACCTCCCCCCGTCAACTTACTTGTTGACGATTTGCAGCGGTACCGGGATGGATTTTTCCACCGGTTGACCCTTGAGCACCTTGTCGGCGGTTTCCACGCCGATGGCGCCGATGAGGGCAGGCTGCTGTGCCACGGTGGCGGCCAGTTTACCCTTGGCCACGGCGGCTTTGCCATCGTCGGTGCCGTCAAAGCCCACGATCATCACCTCTTTGCCAGCGGCCTGCACGGCGCGGAT
The DNA here is from genome assembly GCF_027707425.1 of Aeromonas sp. QDB63. Classification (NCBI taxonomy): domain Bacteria; kingdom Pseudomonadati; phylum Pseudomonadota; class Gammaproteobacteria; order Aeromonadales; family Aeromonadaceae; genus Aeromonas; species Aeromonas sp. QDB63. The sequence continues at coordinate 73,330 of NZ_JAPCIS010000016.1, read as the reverse complement.
GGCACCCAGCGCCATCTCGTCGTTCTGGGCGAACACTGCCTGCACGGTCGGATGGGCGGCCAGCAGGTTCTCCATGACGTTCAGACCCTTGGTGCGGTCAAAGTCGGCGGGTTGGGAGGCCAGCACCTGCAGTTTGTTGGCGGTGACCGCCAGGGCGAAGCCTTCGCCGCGATCACGGGCGGCGGAGGTACCTGCGATCCCTTCCAGCTGGATCACCTTGGCACCGCTGCCCAGCTTCTCGGCGATGAAGTCGCCAGCCAGCTTGCCACCGGCCACGTTGTCGGAGGCGATGTGGGCCTTGACGTCACCCTGGGCTGCGCCGCGGTCCAGGGTCAGCACCGGGATGTTCGCCTTGTTGGCCAGGCGAATGGCGTTGCCCACGGCTTCGGAGTCGGTCGGGTTGATCAGGATGGCGTTGACCTTGCGCACGGTGAGATCTTCCACGTTGGAGAGCTCCTTGGCCGGGTCGTTTTGGGAGTCCAGCACCACCAGCTCGTAGCCAAGCTCCTTGGCCTTGGCTTCGGCCCCCTCCTTCATGGTGACGAAGAAGGGGTTGTTGAGGGTGGAGACCACCATCGCCAGGGTGTGATCCGCGGCCTGGGCGGTGCCCAGCACGGACATGATGGCGGCAGCGAGCAGGGTATTGAGCTTTTTCATCATTTCATTCCTTGTGTGTGGCGTGGCTTGTTAACGGTTGCTTTTGTTATCGATCATCACAGCAAGCAAAATCACGCTGGCCTTGGCGATCATCTGGTAATAGGAGCTGACGTCGAGCAGGTTGAGGGCATTGTTGAGGAAGCCGATGATGAGGGCACCGATCAGGGTACCCATGATACGGCCCTTGCCCCCCATCAGGCTGGTGCCCCCCAGCACAACGGCGGCGATGGCATCCAGCTCGTACCCCATGCCGGCTGTGGGCTGGGCGGAGGAGAGGCGGGATGTGACGATGAGCCCGGCCAGTGCCGACAGCATGCCGCACAGACCATACACCGCGAGCTTGACCCGATCCACATTGATACCAGAGAGGCGGGTGGCCGATTCGTTGCCGCCGAGGGCATAGATGTGGCGGCCCAGGCGAGTGTGGTTGAGCAGGTACCAGGCCAGCAGGAAGACGATGGCCATCAGCCAGATGGGCACCGGCAGACCCAGCAGGTAGCCGGTCCCGAGCCAGGCGAAGTGATCGGCGCCGTCACTGAAGCCGGTGGAAATGGGGCGCCCCTCGGTGTAGACCATGGTGACGCCGCGCAGGGCGGTCATGGTGACCAGGGTAGCGATGAAGGCCTGTACCTTGCCCTTGGCGATGATGAGGCCGCTGATGCTGCCAAGCAGGGCGCCGGCCCCCAGGGTGAGGGGGATCACCAGGCCGATGGGCAGCTCCATGGCCACCATGGTGGCGGCCAGGGCGCCGCACAGGGCCAGTACCGAGCCGACCGACAGATCGATGCCGGCGGTGAGGATGACCAGCGTCATGCCGACCGCCATGATGGCGTTGACCGATGTCTGGCGCAGGATGTTGAGCAGGTTGTCGGCGGTGAAGAAGTTGGGGCTCAGGAAGGAGACCACGCCGATCAGCACCAGCAGCGCGACCAGGGACTTGTTCTCGATCCACCAGGCCTTGCTCATGACGCCGCGGCGGGAAAGGGTTTGGGTTGTCATTGTGCTGCCTCTTGCTCTGCTTGCCACTGTTTACCGACTGCCGCTGCCATCAGCTTCTCCTGATTGGCATCGCGGGTGTTGAATTCTGCGCTAATGCGCCCTTCGTGCATCACCATAATGCGATCACTCATGCCGAGCACTTCCGGCATTTCGGAGGAGACCAGGATGATGCTCATCCCCTCCTTCTTGAACTGGTTGATGAGCTGATAGATCTCCTTCTTGGCGCCGACATCGACGCCGCGGGTCGGCTCATCCAGGATCAGCACCTTGGGCCGGGTCAGCAGCCCCTTGGCGATGGCCACCTTCTGCTGGTTGCCGCCGGAGAGGAGCTTGATCAGCTGATCCTGACTCGGGGTCTTGATGTTGAACAAACGCACATAGTCCCCTACCGCCTGGCGCTCGGCCTTGCCGTCAATCTTACCGCCACGAATGAACTCGCCGAGGGCGCACAGGCTCATGTTTTCGCGCACCGACAGCTCCAGCACCAGGCCGTCGCCCTTGCGATCCTCGGAGATATAGGCGATACCAGCGGCCAGACCATCGGCCGGGCTTCTGGGTACCAGGGCGTGGCCATCCACCGTCACCTGGCCAGCGCTGATGGGGCTGGCACCGTAGATGAGCTTCATCAGCTCGGTGCGGCCGGAGCCCATCAGGCCGCTAAAGCCCAGAATTTCCCCCTGACGCAGGGAGAAGCTCACCCCGCGCACGCCGGGACCAGCCAGATCGTTCACCTGCAGGCTAACCGGGCCAAGCTCGCGCTCAAGACGTGGGTACTGCTCTTCCAGCCGGCGGCCCACCATCATCTCGATGATCCTGTCTTCATCGAGATCGCTCACCGCCTGCTCGCCGATCCACTTGCCATCCCGCAGCACGGTGACCCGATCGCAGATCTCGAAGATCTCTTTCAGGCGGTGGGAGATGTAGACAATGCCGCAGCCCTGCTCGCGCAGTTCACGAATGACGGTGAAGAGCTGCTCGGTCTCGGTGTCGGTCAGCGCATCGGTGGGCTCGTCCATGATGATGACGCTGGCATCGAACGACAGCGCCTTGGCGATCTCTACCATCTGCTGTTCACCGATGGAGAGATCCCCGAGTCGGGTATCCGGGCCGTGCTTGACGCCAAGTCGCGCCAGCAGACCGCTGGCACGCTCACGCAACTGCTTGTGGTCGATGCTGCCAAAACGGGTGCGCGGTTCGCGGCCGAGGAAGATATTGGCGGCAATCGACAATTCCGGCAGCAGGTTCAGCTCCTGGTGGATGATGCTGATCCCCTGATCCTGAGAGTCGCGGGGGCCCTTGAAGTGCACCGGCTGGCCGCGATAGTTGATGTAGCCCGCATCGGCCTGGTAGATGCCGGTCAGCACCTTCATCAGGGTCGACTTGCCAGCGCCATTTTCGCCGAGCAGGGCCATCACCTGGCCCGGATAGACCCGAAGGCCCGCTTCGTCGAGGGCGCGTACCCCGGGGAAGGTCTTGACGATCCCGGTCAGCTCCAGAATGGGTGAGAGGGGGGAGGTTGTGCTCATTTGCAGCTTCCTTGAAGAGGCCTTCTTTGAAGAATTCAGAACGCCACACCGGCGCAGAGGATCAGGTTGGCGTAGGGAGTCACCTCGCCGCTGCGCACGATAGCCTTGCTCTGGCAGGAGCGAGCCTTGAACGCTTCGTGCAGGCAGTACTCGATGGTGATGGGCTTGCCCTGGGCGGCTGCGTGGGCCTCCAGCTGATCCACCAGCGCCTGATGGGCGGCGGGACTGATCTGCTTGATCTCGCTTGCCATGATCACCTTCTCCACCACCAGGTCGGTGAGTAGGGCGGTCAGTACGGTTTCAAGGCTGGGGGTGCCCGCCATCAGCGCCAGATCGATGCGCTCGGGGCCTGCCGGAATGGGCAGGCCAGCGTCGCAGACGGTGATCTCGTCGGTGTGGCCCATCTGCGCGACCAGCGCGCTTAAGGGAGCATTGAGCAGCTTGCCTCGTTTCATACAGCACCTCGGCGGCCTGGGACCGCATATGAATATTGAGTTGGGCAATCGGTTACGCAACCGGTTTCGTCATTAGGGCGAAAGATAGGTGTTAACCGTTAACGGGTCTAGGCAGTGATGACGAAAATGTGAAAACGATCTCAGTGACAGGGCAATTTCAGAAGAAACGGGTGCCATAAGAGCACCCCGTCTGAGAGGCGTCGCCGGATGTTGCCCGCACAAAAAGGCGTACCCGGCGCGAGGAGATCAGAGGGCGAGCGCCGCCTGCACTGCGGGGCGGGCCAGCATGCGCTGATAGTGATCCGCCACCTTGGGAAACTCGCTGATGGCAACCCCGTCGCTCTCGAGCCAGCCTGCAATCACGAAGAGGTAGATGTCGGCCAGGCTAAAGCGCTCCCCCAGTACCCAGGGGCCGGCCAGATAGTGGCGCTCAATCTGGTCAAAGCCATCGCGCATGTTCTGGGGCATCTTGGCCTGCATGGCAGCCATGGCCTGTTCATCGTCGGCCCAGCGGCCGGGACGGCGTCCATGGGCATGGGCGACATGGACGGTGGAGACGAGGAAACTGTGTACCTCCTGCATCCTGGCCAGGAGGAAGGGGTCATCCAATGGGGCCAGCCCGGCGTTAGGAAAACGCTGGGCCACGTAGAGCAGCAGAGCCGGTGTTTCGGTCAGCACGCCATGCTCCGTCACCAGTGCCGGGACTCGCCCCTTGGGATTGATGGCGAGGTAGTCGGGGCTGCGCTGTTCACCAGCGGCCAGATCCAGGCGCTTGACAAGGTGAGGGGCACCGGCCTCCACCAGAGCGATGCGTACCGCCATGGCACAGGTACCCGGGGCAAGATAGAGCGTCAGTTCGGACATGACCGTTTTCCTTGTGTGAGAGAGAAGAGCCAGTGGACATCTCGTCCGCCAGCGCGCGCCATCGTTGGACAGAGGGGCCAAGGGTGAGGGGAACTTCATCAAGTAGGGCTGCAAGGCCTTTGGTATCAATGGCTTTCTGAACGGAAGATAACAGGAAAAACGGCTACGCATGCCGGTTCAAACCGCTATAATGTGCCACCTTGGATCAGTCGTCAGTGAATGTTGGACAGTCAATTGAGTAATAGAATGCGGATCGGTGGAACCCTCGAACAGTCCCTCAGCCAGGGATATCGTCTGGACCTGCAAGGGGTGTTGAAAGAGGGGTGGCAACAGACTCGTCGCACCGGTTTCGGATTGGCGCTGGCCATCGCCGGGGTCATGGCAATCTGGATCCTGCTGAGCAATACCTTGCTGACGCCCTATGTCGCCCGTGAAGGAGGGGATATGGATATGGCCCTGATCCTGAGCCTGCTGGTCACGGTGATCATGTCACCCATGACCTCCTCCCTCGACATGCTGGGGTTGCAGCAGTCGGTGGGGGTACGCGCCCGGCCGAGCCAGGTGTTCGACTTCTTCCGCCACTTCCTGCGCCTGGGCAGCCTGAGTCTGCTCGGCAGCCTCATCACCAGCCTGTTTGGACCCCTGTTCGAGCTGCTGGGTGTGCCTGTGATGCTGGCCTTCATCCCTTCCGCCCTGGTGGGCATGGGGCTGGTGTTTACCGTACCTCTGGTGCTGGAGCGCGGTCTTTCCCCGGCTCAGGCCATTCTGGTCTCCCTCAAGCTCTTTGCCCGGGGCTGGCCCAGCATAGTGCTGCTGCACGGGGTCATGCTGGCACTCTTCTTCCTGGCGCTCATCCCCATGGGGCTGGGACTTATCTGGGTGGCGCCGCTCTACTTCAACTGCAAGGGCATTCTCTACCGGGATCTGTGTGGGGTGGCAGTCGAAGTGACCGAGGTTGCCAGTGGCAACGACGGGCAGGGCCCGGATCATTTCAACGCATAATGGAATACCAGGGGTCAGCCGGTGTCGACCCGCCCGGAGCATGATGCAAAAGGATGGCATATGAACAAGCGATACGGGATGGCGGCGCTCCTGCTGATGCCCATGCTGGGACAGGCTGAGCCGTCCCTTGAACTCGACTACGGCACCTTCTACAGCCAGATGAAGACCTTCGCCAAGGGGGAATTTGGCCACGCCAGACTGGGCTTTTATCTGGCCAGTCAACAGAACGGTCGGCGCTGCGGGCTCACCTCGGCCCGGGTCTCGACCCCGGACAGGGATGTGCCCGCCGAGGTCACGGTGGATGGCGAACTGCGTCTGCCCTATGACGATGATCTCAACCTCGACAAGGCGATCGTGGTGGTGGGGCTCACCGAGGCCCACGCCGCCTGTGATCTGTCGGTACAGGTGATGGCTGACGCCCCCGCCACACCCGAGGTGCCGCTGGCCGAACTTGTCTCGCGTCAGCAGCAGATGCAGCGATTGCTCGACAAGATGGCCGGCATGGTCGGCCAGTATTTCCTGCCCAAGATGGAAGGGGTGCGGATCTCCATGGTGGCGCCCGCAGGCACAGCCTACCTTGTGGAGGGTGCCCGTCAGGAGGCCGTCTCCTGGCAGCAGGGGCAACTGCTGCTCAGCAATGCGCAGCTGAAGGGGTTTGCCCAGGGCAAGCTGCAACTGCAAGGGGAGATCCTGCGCCTGACCCCCTGGCTACACAAGGAGTAGCGACCCGAGTCCGCAGATTGCCAGAATGAAAAAAGGAGCGCCTGGCGCTCCTTTTTTGTGGGTGACGGGGCTTAGCGCACCTCAATCACGTCCAGCATGTCCATCTCGTCGATGTCCAGCAGCGGCGCCTTGGGCAGCTCGGGCGGATCAAATGCCTTGTCGCCACCGTCGATGATGCCGGAGTCGCGATTGATGCTCTTGAAGTCAAACAGCTGGTGATCGAGCAGGTGGCTCGGGATCACGTCCTGAATGGCGGTGAACATGGTCTCGAGACGGCCTGGGAAGCGGCGATCCCACTCCTGCATCATCTGCTTGATGGCCTGGCGCTGCAGGTTCTCCTGGGAGCCGCACAGGTTGCAGGGGATGATGGGGAAGGCCTTGACCTCGGCATAGCGCACCAGATCTTTCTCCTTGCAGTAGGCCAGGGGGCGGATCACCACGTTCTTGCCATCGTCGCTCACCAGCTTGGGGGGCATGGATTTGAGCTTGCCACCGTAAAACATGTTGAGGAACAGGGTCTCGAGGATGTCGTCACGGTGATGGCCAAGGGCGATCTTGGTACAGCCCAGCTCCTGGGCGGTGCGATACAGAATGCCGCGGCGCAGGCGGGAGCAGAGCGCGCAGGTAGTCTTGCCCTCCGGTACCTTCTCCTTGACGATGGAATAGGTATCTTCTTCCACGATCTTGAAGTCGATGCCGAGAGTGCTCAGGTATTCGGGCAGCACGTGCTCGGGGAAGCCGGGTTGCTTCTGATCCAGGTTGACGGCCACCAGATCGAAATGGATGGGGGCGCTGGCCTTCAGGCTCATCAGGATGTCGAGCATGGCAAAGCTGTCCTTGCCGCCAGACAGGCAGACCATGATCTTGTCACCCTCTTCAATCATGTTGAAGTCGGCGATGGCCTGGCCCACGTTGCGCCGCAGACGTTTCTGCAGCTTGTTGAAACTGTATTTCTCTTTGGCGTTAAGCTCTTCTAGCATGGCCTCAAACCCGGGACAAAAATAAGCGGCTTATTATAGCCATGTCCCGGGGGAGGGCAAGAAACGCTTATGCAGGATGACGCCTGTCATCCACAGGGCAGCTGTAATCGTCGGGTTTGAGGATGAGAATGTCGCAGTTGAGCCTGTCCACCACGTGCTCGGCGGTGTTGCCAAGCAGGGCGGCAGAGAGGCCGGTACGGCCGACGCATCCCATGATCATCAGGGTGGCATTCAGATCGTCCGCCATGTCCGGCAGCACCTCCTCCGGCAAGCCTTCCGCCACCTTGGTCCACATGTGGTTGATGCCGAATTGATCGGCATGTTCCCGCAGCAGATCTTCATGGTGTTTGCGAATGGCATCGTTGTAGGCGTTGGGATCGAACTCTGGCAGTTCGATGGCGACATTGACCGGGGTGCCCGGGTAGGTGTTGACCAGATAGAGACTGGCACCAAGCAGCTCGGCGATGGCGATCCCCTCGCGGGTGATCCGCTCGTTAAGCACCTTCTGCTCCTTGTCATCGCTCGAGCAGTTGATGGCGGCAATCAGGTTGCCCCCCCGTTGCCAGTGCCCTTCTTTTACCAGCAGAACCGGACAGGGGCATTTGCGCAGCAGGTGCCAGTCGGTGGGGGTGAAGATGAAGGTTTGCAGGAAGGAGTGTTTGTGAGTCGCCTTGACGACCAGATCGTGACGCTGTTCCAGTACTTCCTGAATGACGCACTCGAAGGGACGGTTGTGCCAAAGCACTTTCACTTCGCATTCCAGCCCTCTGGCCCGATAGGGAGTTAGGATCTCGTCGAGCCACTCCCGACGCTGGGCGATGACACCATGGCGCATCTCTTCCCGCTCGTCTGCCGAGAGCATGGCGGTCATCTCGTAAGAGAAGTCGTAAATCGTCAGGAGCAGGGTCAGCTGGGCGCCCTCATCCAGCTCGGCGACCTTGACCGCGCGCTCGAGCGCGATCTGGCGCTCCTCCTCGGGATTGATCACCACCAGAATGTTTCGGTACTTGACCATGTTCTCCTCCTTGGTAAAAAGGCCAATGATGGCAACTCTTTAGCTATTACAGCTTAGTCCAAGGGGGGAGACGGCAAGGTGTGCCGGATCAAATTTCAGGGTGATCCGATCCGGCAAAAAAGGGAATAAACGGGGATTAACCGCAGGGAGGACGAGTGGCTCCGGCCATGACGCCCAAGGCAACGTTGTCCAGTACAGTAATGTATTTGCCTTTGACGCTGATGAGACCGGATTTCTGGAAACGGCCCAGCAGGCGGCTGATGGTCTCGACGGTGAGACCGAGGTAGTTGCCGATGTCTCCACGGGTCATGGAGAGGCGGAACTCCTTGGCGGAGAAGCCGCGCTCGGAGAAACGAACCGAGAGATTGTGCAGGAAGGCAGCGAGGCGCTCTTCGGCGTTCTTTTTGGAGAGCAGCAGTATCATCTCCTGGTCGCCCATGATCTCGTTGCTCATCAGCCGCATGATCTGCTGGCGCAGTTTGGGCATCTTGCCAGAGAGGTCGTCGAGCACATCGAACGGTATTTCGCACACCATGGCGGTTTCCAGCGCCTGGGCGAAGGAGGGGTGGGCCTGCTTGTGGATGGCGTCGAAACCGACCAGATCACCGGCGAGGTGGAAGGCGGTGATCTGTTCGTCACCCTGTTCGGTGATGGTGTATGACTTGATGGTCCCGGAACGTATGGCATAGAGCGACTTGAGCTCATCGCCGGCCTTGAACAACTCTTCACCCTTCTGGAACGGCTTTTTGCGCTCGATGATGCTGTCGAGCTGATCGAGCTCGTTATCGTTCAGGGTGAAGGGGATGCAGAGCTGGCTGATGCTGCAATCCTGGCAATGAATTGCACAGCCACCGCTCTGAATACGTCTGCCAGGTTTCTTGTCCGGGATCATAGGCTCAAATGAATAATTGATTTATATCAAACAAGTTTACCACCATCTCATCCGCTTTGGATAGGGTTTCAAAAGGACGCCATCCCGATCCAGAGGGTGTGGATCCCGTAGGCAATAAGCAGCAAGGCGCCCCCAAGGCGCAGGCTGCGCAGGGTGAGCCAGTAGCGCAATCGGTCTGCCAGCCCCCCTAGCGCAAACAGGGTCGGCAGGGTGCCGAGGCCGAAAAAGAGCATGATGAGTGCCCCGCCACTTGCGGAGCCTGCGGCAGCGCTCCAGGTCAGCATGGAGTAGACGAGGCCGCAAGGGAGCCAGCCCCAGACCATGCCAAAGGGGAGGGCCTGCCTGGCTGATGTAAACGGGAGAAACCTGCCTGCCAGCGGCTTGATGAGAGGCCAGAACTTCGCACCGATGCGCTCGAGCAGCAAGACGCCATGCCACCAGCCAGCCAAGTAGAGGCCGAGCGCTATCATCAGCAGGGCGGCGATGAGGCGAAGCCCTGCCAGGGCGTGTTTGCCAGCGCCTATCTCCGTGGTGGTGGCGAGCAAGCCGCCCACCAGCGCGCCCGCCAGCACATAGCTCAGGATGCGCCCCAGGTTGTAGTTGAGCAGATAACCGAGCCTGCCCCAAAAATGCTGCTTCTCGGCAGGTATGGCCATGGAGAGCGCTGCGGACACGCCGCCACACATGCCGATACAGTGGCCGGCACCGGCAAGCCCGACCAGCAGGGCGCCCATGAGGTCAAGGCTGCTGGTCATGGGGCCTGTTTTCCTGTTCTGCTTGTTGTTCAGAGGGGGGCAAGGGGCGCTGCTCCTCGTCAAACAGGATGTTGGAGCCCTGCCTGTCGAGATCCTCGAACTGCTCGGAGCGGATGGCCCAGAAGAAGACGGCGCCGGCAATGACAACGAACAGGATGGCGATGGGGATGAGGACGAAGATAATGTTCATGGCGCGGACCCTGTGGTGAAAGGGGGATGATAACCCGGCGAGGCAAGAGGTGCCGCCACCCGGGAGGATGCCAGATGGCTGCTCACCGGTTGAGCCGCATGGAGTTGGTGACCACGATGAGGGAGCTCAGGGACATGCCAGCAGCCGCCAGATAAGGGGGGAGCCAGCCACTTGCAGCCAGCGGCAGCACAAGCAGGTTGTAGCCGATGGACCAGGCAAAGTTCTCCTTGATGATCTTGCGAGTGCGCAGGGCCAGGGCCCGGGCGGCCAGCAGACGGGAGAGATCGTCGGCCAGCAGGATGGCGTCGGCACTGTTCTTGGCCAGATCCGTGCCCCCCGCCATGGCAAAGGACGCGTGGGCGCCGGCCAGCACAGGGGCGTCGTTGATGCCATCTCCCACCATGATGCTGATATCCCCGGCCGCTTCCCGGGCCTTGAGATAGGCCAGCTTGCCGTCCGGGGTGACCCCTTTTACCAGCTCATCGACCCCCAGCTCACGGGCCAGCATGTCCGCCTGGTCCGAACCGTCGCCGGTGAGAATGGTGGTTTGCAGGCCTGCCTCCTTGAAGGCCTGGATCAGTGCACCGGCATCGGGGCGCAGCGTGTCGGCCAGGATGAAACGGGCCAGTAGTCCGTGTTCATCGGCCAGATAGATGGTCAGCCCTTGAGCGGCATTCTCTTCTTGCGCCAGTTCGAGCCAGCGTGCACTGCCGATGCGGTAATGCTTGCCCTCAATTACTCCCTGCACGCCGTGGCCGATGACGGGGGTGACGTCGCTGGCGGCGAGCGGCACCCCGTCCGCCAGTGGTTTGCTTCGAAACGCACGGGCGATGGGGTGCTCGGAGTAGGTCTCCAGGGCATGGGCGAGTGCGAGGCAGCGGGCTGCGTCGAGCTCGCCGAGGGGCTGGGTGCTCACCAGGCTGATGTTGCCCGTGGTCAGGGTTCCCGTCTTGTCCATCACGATGCGGTTGGCCCGGGTCAGAATGTCCAGCACGTGGCCGCGGCGCAGCAGGATGCCGCTGCGGGTCAGGTTGGCAGTGGCCGAGGTCAGTGCGGTCGGGGTGGCCAGCGAGAGGGCGCAGGGACAGGTCGCCACCAGCACCGCCAGGGTGACCCAGAAGGCCCGCTCGGGCTGATGAAAATGCCAGAAGGTCCAGACCGCGGCCGCAATGATCAGGAGCACCAGGATAAAGTGGCGCGACAGCACGTCCGCCAGTTGGGCGATGGCGGGCTTGTCGTCCAGAGCATGATCCTGCAGGCGCATGATCTGGGCCAGACGCGACTCTTCAATGGGATGGCTGACCCGGATCTCCAGGGGGGCATCGGTATTGATGGTGCCTGCATAGACGGGATCCCCGGCCTGCTTGAGCAGAGGCAACTGTTCGCCAGTCAGCATGGATTCGTTGAGGCTGGCCTGGCCCAAGGTGACGATGCCGTCTGCCGGCAGGGTGGCCCCCGCGAGTACCCGCACCCTGTCTCCGACTCGCAGCGTCTTGGCGGCCACCTCGTGTTCGCCGTCATCATCGATGCGGGTCGCCATGATGGGCACCAGACGCGCCAGGTTGGAGCTCGACTCCGACGCCTTGCGCCTCGCTCGTAGTTCCAGCAGACGGCCCAACAGCAGGAAAAAGACGAACATGGTGATGGAGTCGTAATAGACCTCACCCGTGTTGAAGACCGTGGCCCAGATGGAGGCGACGAAGGCGCCGATCAGTGCCAGCGACACCGAAACATCCATGGAGAGGTGCCCCTGCTTCAGGCTGCGCCATGCCCCCACGTAAAAAGGCTGGGCCGAGTAGATCATGATGGGGGTGGAGAGCAGAAGGCTTATCCACTTGAAGTAGATCATGAACTCCTCTTCCACGCTGATGAAGAGGTCCATGTAGAGTGCCACGGCGCACATCATCACCTGCATGGAGCCAAGGCCGGCCAGCGCCATGCGGAACATGTAGCTGCGCACCTCTTTGGCGTAGAGCGCTTCCTGCTGATGAGTCTGGAAGGGATAGGCGCGATAGCCGACCCTGGCAAAGCCCTTGAGAATGTCGCTCAAAGAGAGCTGGGCCGGATCCCACTTGATGCGGGCGCGATGGGTGGTGGTATTGACGTTGATGTAACGCAGACCGCGCAGGGTCATCAGGTGCCGCTCGATGAGCCAGGCACAGGCGGCGCAGGTCAAACCTTCCACCGTCAGTTGGATCTCGCGCGTAGTTTCGCGACCCGTACCGGTGTCGGTGACGAACTCCTGCTGCACCTCCGCCAGATCGTAGTGGGTGAGGGCGGCGAGCTCTTCGGGCACCAGTTCCCCCTTGATGCCGGGAGCGGTGCGGTGTTCGTAATAACTGGCGAGGCCGCATTCGAGAATGGTCTGTGCCACGGCCTGACAGCCAGGGCAACACATCGGCTGAGCGATGCCTTTGATCTCGAGAGTAAAGTTACTGCCAGTGGGAACCGGTTCACCACAGTGAAAACAGCCGGTCATGGTGATCATCCCTCTTTGATGCAGCCCTGCAGGCCGGGTCGGGGAGAAGGGCGGCTGACCGGCGTGCCGATCACCCTGCCTTCGTGATTCAACGTCCCTTGGGATCGAGCTCAATCGCTGCCTGAGTCGGCAGTTGTGCCGTCTCCTGGAGGCGCCATTCATGGTTGAAGGCATCGACCCGCACGTGCCACTTGCCGGTGAGGGGCTTGTCGAGCATCAGGCGATAGACTCCCTTGCCATCGGCCGTCAGCAGATGTTCGCTGTCCAGGCCCGCCAACGTGGGATGAAACAGGGAGAGGTGCAGTGCCTGCCCGAGGGGGAAATCCCCGGACAGTGGATTTAACGTCAGCTCCTTGTCGCTGACATTGAGGGCGATACGGATGCCGAGCGCCTCGGCGCGATCGAACTTGCTGAGATCCTGGTTAATCTCCTTGCCCTGCTTGTAGTAGTCCTCCGCCACCAGGTTGACCCCATCCTTGCTGGCAATGATGGCGGTGGCGATGCTGCCTACCACGGCGGCGCAGGGGAGGGCGATGATGAACCAGGGCCAGAATTGGCGATACCAGGGTTGAGTCATGATGCTACCGAAACAAATGGTTAACGAAATGGCGGTAATTCAGCCAACACAAGATAGCAAAAAGCCTCGAAGAGTCGAGGCTTTTTGCTGATTAATCACGTGCTTATCACATGTTACTGCTGATTTTGCCGATCGTTGTGGGACAAGCTGTAAACGTAGGAAGCGAGCAGATGTACCTTGTCTTCCCCCAGAATGTCCTTCCAGGCCGGCATCACGCCGTGGCGCCCGTGGGTGATGGTCTGTTCGACCACCTGACGGGAGCCGCCATAGAGCCAGATGTTGTTGGTGAGATCCGGTGCGCCGAAGGCGATGCCGCCCTTGGCATCCGGACCGTGGCAGGCGGCGCACATGGCAAAGCGTGCTTCCCCTTTCTTGGCTTCCACCAGATCAACCTTACGACCGGAGAGGCTCAGCACATAGGAGGCAACCTCTTTCACCCCGTCCTGACCCAGGATCTCGCCCCAGGCGGCCATGATCCCCTGACGACCGCCCATGATGGTGGTCTTGATCTGGTCGGGTGCGCCGCCCCACTGCCATTCGCTGTCGGTCAGGTTTGGGAAACCGCGACCACCGCGGGCATCGGAGCCATGACACTGGGAACAGTTTTGCAGGAACAGGCGCTGACCCACCTTCAGGGCTTCCGGATCCTTGGCGATCTCGGTGATCTCCTTGTAGCTCTTGCCGTCAGCCTGATAGGTCAGCTCGCGGAACTTGGCGCCGTAGATCTCGTCGGCCTTGGCGAGTTCCCGGTCGTATTCCACCGCGCGTCCTTCGGCCTTGGCAGACTCGGCCGCCGCCTTGGACTCGGCCAGGGAACGCACATCCTGGTTGGAGCTCTGCCAGCCCAGCAGACCCTTGAAGTTGCCAAGGCCCGGGAAGGCGAGCAGGTAGATGAGCCCGGTGACGATGAAGAAGAGGAACATATAGGACCACCACTTCGGCAGGGGATTGTTGATCTCCTCGATGCCGTCGAAGGTGTGACCCATGGGTTTGCCCTCTTCGGCTCCCATCTTGTCCTTCATGCACCAGGCCAGCAGCAGGAAGCAGCCGAGAATGGTGCCAAGGCTTATGACGGTCACAAAAATGCTAAACAGAGTGCTCATTATTGCTTCGCTCCTGCGTTCTTGTTATCAGCACTGGGTTGCTCGTCATCGGCAAAAACCAGGTTGGCGGCCTCGTCGAAAGAAGCCTTGCGGCGCTTGCTGTAGGCCCAGACGATGATGCCAATCATGATGACCATCAGCAGCAGGGTGTACAGGCCGCGAAATGTGCCGTAATCCATATCCCGACTCCTTATTTCAGGGCATGGCCCAGTGATTGCAGATAGGCGATCAGCGCATCCAGCTCGGTCTTGCCCTTGACGGCCTCACCGGCGCCAGCGATGTCGGCATCGGTATAGGGCACGCCGAAGTGATCCCGGAACAGAGCCAGCTTCTTGCCAGTCAACTCGCCGCTCAGCACATTGGTCTCGAGCCAGGGGAAGGCCGGCATGTTGGACTCGGGCACCACGTCACGCGGGTTGATGAGGTGGGCGCGATGCCAGTCATCGGAGTAGCGGCCGCCGACCCGGGCCAGATCCGGGCCGGTACGCTTGGAGCCCCACAGGAAGGGGTGCTCCCAGACGCTCTCGCCGGCAACCGAGTAGTGGCCGTAGCGTTCGGTCTCGGCGCGGAACGGGCGGATCATCTGGCTGTGGCAGACGGTGCAGCCTTCGCGGATGTAGATGTCGCGTCCTTCCATCTGCAGGGCGGTGTAGGGCTTGAGGCCCTCCACCGGCTCGTTGGTCTGCTTCTGGAAGAACAGGGGGGTGATTTCCACCAGGCCCCCCAGGCTGATGGCGAAGATGATGCCAATCACCAGCATGGGGACGCTTTTTTCAAAAATCTCGTGACGGTTGTTGTTGCTCATGCTTTAAACCCCTTCAAATCAGGCTGGCTGTGCGACGGGTTCCAGAGAACCCTTGGGCGCAGTGACGGTGCGATAGGCGTTGTAGGCCATCAGCAGCATGCCGGTGACGAAGAAGCAGCCACCCAGGAAGCGCACGAAGTAGAAGGGATAGGAAGCTTGCAGCGCCTCCACGAAGCTGTAGGTCAGGGTGCCGTCGTCGTTGACCGCACGCCACATCAGGCCCTGCATCACACCGGAAATCCACATGGCGACGATATAGAGCACGGTGCCCACGGTGGCCAGCCAGAAGTGGACGTTGATGAGCTTGATGCTGTACATGCGCCCCTGCCCGAACAGGTTCGGGATCAGGTGGTAGACGGCACCGATGGACACCATGGCAACCCAGCCCAGGGCACCGGAGTGAACGTGACCGATAGTCCAGTCGGTGTAGTGGGAGAGGGCGTTGACGGTCTTGATCGCCATCATGGGGCCTTCGAAGGTCGACATGCCGTAGAACGACAGGGAGACGATCAGGAAGCGCAGGATGGGGTCATAACGCAGCTTGTGCCAGGCACCCGAGAGGGTCATGATGCCGTTGATCATGCCGCCCCAGGAGGGCACGAACAGGATGAGGGACATCACCATGCCCAGCGACTGGGCCCAGTCAGGCAGGGCGGTATAGTGCAGGTGGTGCGGACCGGCCCAGATATAGAGGGAGATCAGCGCCCAGAAGTGCACGATGGAGAGGCGGTAGGAGTAGACGGGGCGACCCGCCTGCTTGGGCACGAAATAGTACATCATGCCAAGGAAGCCCGCTGTCAGCAGGAAGCCCACTGCGTTGTGGCCATACCACCACTGCACCATGGCATCCATGGCACCGGAGTACATGGAGTAGGACTTCATGCCGGAGAGCGGCACTTCCATGTTGTTGACGATGTGCAGTACGGCCACCGTGATGATGAAGGCACCGAAGAACCAGTTCGCCACATAGATGTGGGAGGTGGTGCGCTTGACCAAGGTGCCGAAGAAGACGATGGCATAGCTCACCCAGACCACGGCGATGGCGATGTCGATGGGCCACTCCAGCTCGGCGTACTCTTTGGAGGTGGTGTACCCCAGCGGCAGCGAGATGGCTGCAGACAGAATGATCGCCTGCCAGCCCCAGAACACGAAGGAGGCGAGGGGACCACCAAACAGCCGGACCTGACAGGTGCGTTGCACCACGTAGAAGGAGGTGGCCATCAGGGCGCTGCAACCAAATGCGAAGATGACCGCATTGGTATGCAGGGGACGCAGACGGCTGTACGTCAGCCAGGGGGTGTCGAAGTTGAGGGCAGGCCAGATCAACTGGGCTGCAATCAATACACCCACCGACATGCCGACGATACCCCAGACAATCGTCATGACGGTGAACTGGCGCACAACGGTGTAGTTGTACTCAGGGTGGTTTGTTGTATGGCTCATCGTTGTATTCCGCTTCCGATGCTGTTGTTAGTGTTGCCCGGTGTCCTGGGCCATTTTCACCCCGGTTTTGCAAAATCCCCTCGTTAACATCTGTTAATAAAAGGAAAAGCAAAAGGTGGTTAAATGAAAATCCATTGAGAATGATACTGAAATGACCGGTAAAATAACAGTACAAACAGTGATATATTTGGCTCCAGCGGGTCTCATGTCCGCCAGTTTTTACCTTGAGCCAGATCACGAAAATTACATTTTCTACGTACCTTACAGAGCTGTTTTTTCATGAAAGAGAGACTCACTTCACGCAAAATCGTCCACCTGTCCATGGTGCTGGTCATTTTGCTCTCCCTGATGGCCTATCGAACCTGGTTTTCAGGCACAGGAAGCGACCATGCAGGGGGCTCCAATGTTCAGATTTGTGATCTGTCCCACAGCCCCTGCCGCCTCATCGTCGGGGATCGCCCGCTGACGGTCAGCATCGATGGCTTGCCGATCCGCCCTGAACATGACTTTGTCCTGCGCCTTCAAGGGGGTGTGCCGGCCATTACGCCGGTCAAGGCCTGGCTCGAGGGCAAGGAGATGTTCATGGGGCTCATCCCCGTGCTGTTTGAAGCCAGCGATGCGGGGTGGCGAGGGGTGACCCAGGTGGGAAGTTGTACGGCAGAGGCGATGGACTGGCTCTTGACCATCGAGTGGAGCAATGGCCAGCGCCATCAACTGACGTTGGGCGCGGCACGTTGAACGGACTCTCATCGGGCCCCAGGAGGGGGGATAAATGAAAATTGATTTGAAATTTTCAGGCAGGACGGTACCTTGCATTGATTATCAAAGAGTGAAGTTCATTTAATCATGATTGAAAAACAAGCATTTTATCGCACGCTCAACCAGCAGGCCCAGGCATTGCTAGAGGGCGAACCCGACATGATCGCCACCCTGGCAAACCTGTCTGCCCTGCTCAATCAGGAACTGGCTGACATCAACTGGGTTGGTTTCTACCTGCTGCAGGGCGAGACCCTGGTGCTCGGCCCGTTCCAGGGC
Organism: Aeromonas sp. QDB63; assembly: GCF_027707425.1. Taxonomy (NCBI): domain Bacteria; kingdom Pseudomonadati; phylum Pseudomonadota; class Gammaproteobacteria; order Aeromonadales; family Aeromonadaceae; genus Aeromonas; species Aeromonas sp. QDB63. The sequence continues at coordinate 55,830 of NZ_JAPCIS010000016.1, read as the reverse complement.
AAGCCGGCCTGTGTGCGCATCCCGGTCGGGCGCGGCGTCTGTGGCACTGCGGTTGCCGAGGGCAAGACCCAGCTGGTGGACGACGTGCACCAGTTCGCGGGGCACATTGCGTGCGACGGTGCCAGCAACTCGGAAATCGTGATCCCGCTGCGCCGTGGCGGGGAGATCATCGGGGTGCTGGACATCGACAGTCCAATCTTTAACCGCTTTGACGAGCAGGACCGGATTGGCCTCGAAGAAACGGTGCAAATTTTGGAAAGCATGCTCTAAGTCATTGCTAGATGGTTCGCAAAAGGTCCCAAGCTCTCTATAATGGGGCCTTTGTTGTGTTCGGGCATGCCCGTGCGTCTATATGAAAGCCAAGGTTATACATGGAAAACACTGAAAAGCTGAAGAACAGTAAAGAGATCGTCGCCTACCTGGTCGAGAAATTCCCGGCCTGCTTCATCGCTGAAGGAGAGGCCAAGCCACTCAAGATTGGCATCTTCCAGGATCTGGCCGCGCGTCTTGCTGATGACGAGAGAGTCTCCAAGACCATGCTGCGCTCTGCTCTGCGTCAATACACCTCCAGCTGGCGTTACCTGCATGGCCTCAAGGCTGGCCAGGCCCGTGTCGATCTGGACGGCAACCCGGGCGAGCTGCTCACCGAAGAGCACATCGAGCATGCCAAACAGGCGCTCAAGGAGAGCAAGGAACGTGTCTTTGCCAGCCGCCGCACCAACACCAAGGAGAAGGAAGACAAGCCCAAGCAGCCGCGTCGCAACGCGCCGCGCAAGGCTGACGCTCCCCGCTCCGACAAGCCCAAGTCCGCCCCTGCTCCCAAGGCTGCACCGGTCGCCGATGCGCCGCTGGTGAAAGTGGATGCCGCTACCCTGAAAGTCGAGCAGGGCGTGCGCGTCGTGCTGGGCAAGTCCCCTGTGCCTGCGACCATCAAGGAAGTGACCAAGGATGACGTACAGGTTCAATTGCAGACCGGCATGATGTTGCGGGTCAAGTTCGAGCATCTGGTTCTCTAAGGAGACGAATGTTGAAGCATGGCGTGATTCGTTTTTCACTCGTTGCCTGTAGCCTGGCGCTTGCCGGGCTCGCACAGGCCATCGAGCCGGTGCTCAAGGAAAGTGATTTGCCTGTGTTGGCTCAAGAGAGCCAACATGCTACGGCCAGCAAGCGAATTGCCAATCTGTTTACCCGCTCCCACTACAAACAGTTCAAGCTGGACGACGCCTTTTCCTCCGTGATCTTTGACAAGTATCTGGAGAATCTGGACTACAGCCGCAACCTGTTTCTGGCCTCTGACATCAGCCGTTTTGAGAAATATCGTACCGGTTTTGACACCGACCTCGAGCGAGGGCGACTGGCTCCGGCCTACGAGATGTTCAACCTGAGTCAGCAGCGGCGGTACGAGCGGTTCGAATACGCCCTCAAACTGCTCGACACTCCCTTCGATTTTACCCAGAAAGACAATTATGTCTTCGATAGGGAAGGGGCTCCCTGGCCCAAGGATGAAGCCGAGCTCAACGAGCTGTGGCGTCAGCGGGTCAAGTTCGATGCCCTGAGCCTCAAGCTCAGCGGCAAGGAGTGGCCCGAGATCAAGGAGCTGCTTGGCAAGCGTTACAACAACGCCATCAAGCGGATGTCCCAGACCGAGAGCGAGGACGTGTTCCAGCTCTTCATGAACTCCTTCGCCCGCGCCATCGAACCGCACACCAGCTATCTGTCTCCGCGCAGCGCCGATCGGTTCAACACCGAGATGAACCTCTCGCTGGAGGGGATTGGTGCCGTGCTGCAGGCGGAAGATGACTTCACCGTCATCCGCTCCCTGGTGCCCGGTGGCCCGGCGGCCAAGTCCAATCACCTGAAACCCGATGACAAGATCACCGGGGTGGGGCAGGACGACGGCAAGATTGTGGATGTCATAGGCTGGCGTCTTGACGACGTGGTCGAGCTCATCAAGGGGCCCAAGGGCAGCAAGGTGAAGCTGGAGATCCAGCGCGGCAAGGGCGCGACCGCCAAGACAGAGCTGGTGGAGCTGGTGCGTGACAAGGTGCGTCTGGAAGACCGAGCCGCCAAGTCCAAGGTGATCACCGCCGAGGGCAAGAAGATCGGCGTGCTCGAGATCCCGAGCTTCTACGTCAACCTGCACGACGACGTGATCAAGGAGATCTCCAGCCTCAACAAGCAGAAGATCGACGGCCTCATCGTCGATCTGCGCGGCAACGGTGGCGGTGCCCTGACGGAAGCCTCCGCCCTGAGCGGTCTCTTCTTTGCCAGCGGCCCCGTGGTGCAGATCCGTGATCACATGGGTCGCATCACCGTCAATGGAGACGACGACGGCAATGTCTACTACGGTGGCCCCATGTCGGTGATGATCGACCGCTACAGCGCCTCGGCCTCCGAGATCTTTGCCGCCGCCATGCAGGACTATGGTCGTGCGCTGATCCTCGGCGAAAACTCGTTCGGCAAGGGGACGGTGCAGCAGCATCGCAGCCTCGCCAAGGTCTATGACTTCTACGAGCAGCCGCTGGGTCACGTGCAGTACACCATCGCCAAGTTCTACCGTATCGATGGCGGCAGCACCCAGAACAAGGGGGTTGCTCCCGATATCGCCTTCCCGACCGCAGTGGCGCCGGGTGAGACGGGGGAGAGCCGCGAGTTCAACGCCTTGCCCTGGGACAAGATCGCCTCGGCCAGCTACGAGCGACTGGGGGACTTCTCCAGCCTGCTGCCCAAGCTGAAATCGGCCCACGAGGCGCGGATCACCAAGGATCCGGAATTTGCCTATGTGCTGCAGGACATCAAGGAGTATCAGGCGGACAAGGACAAGAAGTCGGTCTCCCTGAACGAAGCCGAGCGGCTGGCTGAACAGGCCAAACAGGATGAGAAGGCGCTGGCGCGAGCCAACGAGCGGCTGACCCGTCTTGGCAAGCCGACGGTGAAGAGCCTGGATGAACTGCCGACCGATTTCGAGGCACCTGACGAATACCAGGTGGAAGCGGCCAACATCACGGCGGATCTGGCCACCCTCAGCAAGAAGAGCTGATGCTGGCAACGAAATGACAAGGGCGACTCGGGTCGCCCTTTCTTTTGCCTGAATGCAAACTATTTGACCCTGTCCGAGCCTTGTGACAGCCTCTGACACGTCAATAACAAAGCGTGGAAGCACACAATAATGACTGAACAACCTCAGGCCATGACGGCCAAATATCGCCAGGATTACCAGGCTCCCCTCTATTGGTGTGACAGCCTGGATCTCGATTTTCAGCTGCAAGAGCCCCTGACCCGGGTCACCGCCATTTCCCGTTTGCGTCGCAGCGGCGATCACAACGAACCCCTGGTGCTGGACGGCGAGGGGCTTGACCTTGTCAGCGTCATTGTGGATGGCGTGCCCTATCAGCAATACGAGCAGGGAGAGAGCAGCCTGACCCTGTTCAACCTGCCGGCCGAGTGCGTGCTGACCGTGGTCACCGACATCGATCCCGCCGCCAACACGGCGCTGGAGGGGCTCTACAAATCCGGCGATGCCTATTGCACCCAGTGCGAGGCCGAGGGCTTTCGTCGTATCACCTATTACATGGACAGGCCGGACATCCTGGCCCGTTACAGTACCCGCATCACCGCCGACAAGGCCAAGTACCCCTATCTGCTCTCCAACGGCAACAAGGTCGCGAGCGGCGATCTGGACGACGGTCGCCACTTCGTGCAGTGGCAGGATCCCTTCCCCAAACCGAGCTACCTCTTCGCCTTGGTGGCGGGGGACTTCGATGTGGAACGCAACCACTTCATTACCAAAAGCGGCCGCCAGGTGGCGCTCGAGATCTTCGTGGACAAGGGCAACCTGGACCGCGCCGGTTTCGCCATGGAGAGCCTCATCAACTCCATGCGCTGGGACGAGCAGCGTTTCGGCCTCGAGTATGACCTCGACATCTACATGATCGTGGCGGTGGACTTCTTCAACATGGGGGCCATGGAGAACAAGGGGCTCAACATCTTCAACTCCAAGTTCGTGCTGGCCAACCCGGCCACAGCCACCGATGCGGACTACCACGGCATCGAGCGGGTGATCGGCCACGAATATTTCCACAACTGGACCGGCAACCGCGTCACCTGCCGCGACTGGTTCCAGTTAAGCCTCAAAGAGGGACTGACGGTGTTCCGGGATCAGGAGTTCTCCTCCGATCTGGGGTCGCGCGGCGTCAACCGCATCAACAACGTGCGCACCGTGCGCGGTCCGCAGTTTGCCGAAGATGCCGGCCCCATGGCCCACCCCATCCGCCCGGATGTGGTGATCGAGATGAACAACTTCTACACCCTGACCGTCTACGAGAAGGGCTCTGAAGTGATCCGCATGATGCACACCCTGCTGGGGGAGGACGCCTTCCAGGCGGGCATGCGACTCTACTTCGAGCGTCACGACGGCTCTGCTGCCACCTGCGACGACTTCGTGCAGGCGATGGAGGATGCCTCCGGGGTGGATCTCGCTCGCTTCCGCCGCTGGTACAGCCAGTCCGGCACCCCCGAGCTCACCGTGACCGACGAATACGATGCCGAAAGCGGTGTCTATCGTCTGCACGTGAGCCAGCACACGCCGCCGACCCAGGATCAGCCACAAAAGCTGCCGCTGCATATCCCCCTCGACATCGAGCTCTACGATGCACAGGGTGCCGTCATCCCGCTGCAATACCAGGGCAAGGCCATCGGCAATGTGCTGGACGTGCTGGAAGCACAGCAGACGTTCGAATTCGATCGAGTGCCGGTCAGACCGATACCCTCCCTGCTGCGAGACTTCTCCGCCCCGGTCAAGCTGCACTATGACTACAGCGACGAGGCCCTGGCCTTCCTGATGCGTCATGCCCGCAACGAGTTTGCCCGCTGGGACGCCGCCCAGATGCTGATCAACAAGGCGGTGATCGACGGGGTGGCCCGGGTCCAGCACGGGCAGGGGGTTGAACTCTCCCACACCCTGCTGGCGGCCTTTGTCGCCATTCTGGACGAGGCTGCACTGGATCCCGCCCTCAAGGCAGAGATCCTGGCCCTGCCGGGGGAGGCGACCCTGGCCGAGCTGTTCGAGGTGGCCGACATCGACGCCATCCACCAGGTGCGCAACGGGATCCAGACCGCATTGGCCCACGCCTTCGGCGACCGCCTGCTGGCGTGCTACGAGAGCCTGCGTCTGCCGGCTTATCAGGTGGTCCATGCCGACATGGCCAAGCGGGCCCTCAAGGGTGTGGTGCTGGGTTATCTGGCGGCGCTGGATGCCGCGAAGGCCGATACCCTGGTGCGCGAGCAGTACGAGGCTGCCGACAACATGACCGACACCCTGGCGGCGCTCCAGGTGGCCAACAGCCATCTGCTGCCGTGCCGCGCCGCGCTCTTGGCCGACTTCGAAGGCAAATGGGCCCATGATGGCCTGGTACTGGACAACTGGCTGCGGTTGGTGGGGGCCAAGCCGGCCAAGGATGTGCTCCATGACGTGAAGCAGGCGATGGCGCACCCGACCTTCAGCATCCGCAACCCGAACCGGCTGCGGGCGCTCATCGGCAGCTTCGCCATGAACAACCAGGTGCAGTTCCACGCCGCCGATGGCAGCGGCTATCGCTTCCTGACCGATCTCTTGATCGAGCTCAACGAGGTCAATCCCCAGGTGGCGTCCCGCCTCATCACCCCGCTTATCCAGTTCAAGCGGCTCGATGAGGGGCGCAAGGCGCTGGTTCGCGCCGAGCTGACCCGCCTGGCCAACCTGGACGGGCTGGCGCGGGATCTGTTCGAGAAGGTGAGCAAGGCGCTGGCACAGTAAGCGCCGCGACGGCGGGCAGGGGAGCCTGGCTTTCCTGCCCGTTTTTCATGGATGACCAGGAGGTGACATGAGGCAATACACTTTTCGGCTCTCCCTTGGCCGCGACGAGATCATGTTGATGTACCAGGGGCAGGTGAACCGCCTGGTGGTACGTACCGAGCAGGGTCTGACCCTGGAGCTGGGATTGGAGAAAATCCGGCGTTTTGTGTCGGAGAGCGGCGTTCACGGCTACTTTCGACTGAAAACCCAGGACGATCATCGCTTCATTTCCCTGGAACGCATAAATTAACAAAACTTGAACATCAATCCGGGTAATTATCTGCTTTAAGTCACTATCTATCCGGCAAATGGCGCGGCATCCAGTGGGATTTTCTGAATTTTGCCAACTTGGCAAAATTTATCACAACCCAAGCCGTGATCTGTCCCTTGTTTTTAACATCCCGTTATCACCTTTGCTCGCCTTCCTTGATCCAAGCCATTACACTTCGCTGCAACTCTGTACCGGTGGGCATCCTGGGTGGATGTCGCCGTGTCTGTGATGTCGTCCGATAAGGAAACTAGCAATGGCATTGAAAGACGCCCCTACCTCCGTTCTGCTCGAAAACGTTCTCAGTCTGATCCACCAGAAATTGCCGAAAAACAGTGCCTCCCTGGTCGAATGTTTCGTTGCCAAGTTCTACGGCAACATGGCCAGCACTGATCTGCATGACCGCAATGACAGCGATCTCTATGGCGCCGCCCTCAGTCTGTGGAATGCCCTCAACCACCGTACCGGCATCGAGCCCTATATCCGGGTCTACAACCCCGAGCTGACCCGCCACGGATGGCAGTCTCCCCATACCATCGTCGAGATCATCCTGCAGGATTCCCCCTTCCTGGTGGACTCCATCCGCATGGCCCTCAAGCGTCTCAATATCACCGCCCACATGATGCTGCACCAGCCGCTGCACCTGATCCGCGGCGAAGGCGGCAAGATTGGCGCCATCCTGGATCTGGACAACACCGCAGAGCAGACCTCGGTGGAAACCGCCTTCCTCATCGAAATCGATCACCTGACCGGTGAAGAGGAGATGGACGCCCTGACTGCCGAGCTCAACTCGGTGGCGCGGGAAGTGGCCCTGGCGGTGGGAGACTGGCAGCCCATGCTGACGCGCCTGAACGAGATCATCGAGGAGCTGCCCAAACGCAAGAACCCGGTCAGCCAGGCCGAGGTGGACTCCTGCGTCGCCTTCCTCAAATGGGTGGCCGCCCACAACTTCACCCTGATGGGTTATCGTCGCTACGACGTCAAGGCGGTGGAGGGGGATCACGAGATCCTGCCGCAGCCCGAGTCCAGCCTGGGGCTGATGAAGAACTCCATCAAGGACGAAGGCCAGCGCCTCGGCACCATGCCCGCCAGCGCCCGTCACGCGGCCCTCAGTTCCGACTTGCTGATCCTCACCAAGTCCAACAGCAAGTCCCGGGTGCATCGTCCGGCCTATGTGGATTACATCGGCATCAAGCGCTTCGACGAGCACGGCAAGGTGGTGGGAGAGGATCGCTTCATCGGCCTGTATGCCTCCTCCATCTACAACACCAGTGCGACCCAGATCCCCCTCATCAGCCACCGCCTCGAGCGCATCATGGCCGCCTCCGGCTTTGAATCGGGCTCTCATGCCTACAAGGCGCTGCTGAACGTGCTGGAAACCTACCCGCGCGACGAGCTGATCCAGGCCCGTGAAGAGGAGCTGCTGGCCACCGGTCTCGGCGTGCTGGAGATGCAGGAGCGGGACATGCTGCGCCTGTTCGTGCGCCGCGACGTCTACGGCCGCTTCTTCTCCTGCATGGTCTATGTCACCAAGGAGCGCTACAACACGGCGCTGCGGGTCAAGACCCAGCAGATTTTGCAGAAATATTTTGGCAGCAGCATCGATGTGGAGTTCAACGTCTACTTCACCGAGGGCGTGCTGGCACGGACCCACTACATAGTGCGGGTCAACAACAACAACGTGGATGTGGATGTGAACGAAGTACAGAACAACCTGATTGAAGCGGCCCGCAGCTGGGATGACCGCCTGGATTCCGTGCTGCTTTCCCACTATGGCGAGGCCCGCGGTAACGAGCTGCGCCGCCGTTTCAGCACCGCCTTCCCCCGTGCCTACAAGGAAGATGTGCTGCCGGGCTCTGCCGTCGCGGACATCATGGCCCTGGATGGATTGAGCGAGGCCGAGCCGCTTGGCATGCTGTTCTACCGCGCCCAGGAGGAGGAGAACGATCGCCGGGTACGCCTCAAGCTGTTCCACCGAAGCGAACCCATCCACCTCTCCGACGTCCTGCCCATGCTGGAAAACATGGGACTGCGCGTCATCGGCGAGACCCCGTATCAGGTACGGACCCCCACCGGCGAGGTGTTCTGGATCCTCGATTTCTCCATGCTGCTGCGGGGCGAGCAACCGTTCGATCTGGAGCAGAGCCAGCAGCGCTTCCAGCAGGCCTTCGCCGCCATCTGGAACAAGACCCTGGAAGATGACGGCTTCAACCGTCTGGTGCTGGGGGCCGGCCTCACCGGTCGTCAGGTATCCGTGCTGCGGGCCTATGCCAAATACATGCGCCAGACCGGCGTCTCCTTCAGTCAGTCCTATATCGAGGAGACCCTGACCCGTTATCCGGATATCGCAGAGCTGCTGTTCACTCTGTTCGAACAGCGTCTGGATCCGGCCGGCAAGCAGGACGCCAAGGTGCCATCGCAAGATGCCAAGGCATCCGCCAAGCTGCATGAGCAGCTCGCCGCCAAGCTGGATCAGGTCGCCAACCTGGATGACGATCGCATCATTCGCCGCTATGTGGAGATGATCGACGCCACCCTGCGCACCAACTACTACCAGCTGGACAAGGCGGGCAACATCAAGCCCTACATCTCCTTCAAGCTGGCCCCCTCCAGCATCACCGACATGCCGCTGCCGCTGCCGAAGTTCGAGATCTTCGTCTACTCCCCGCGAGTGGAAGGGGTACACCTGCGCTGGGGCAAGGTGGCCCGTGGCGGCCTGCGCTGGTCCGATCGCAAGGAGGACTTCCGCACCGAAGTGCTGGGTCTGGTGAAAGCCCAGCAGGTGAAGAACACCGTCATTGTGCCGGTGGGCGCCAAGGGCGGCTTCTATTGCAAGCAGATGCCGGCAGGCGCCCCCCGTGCCGTCATCCAGGAGGAGGGCAAGGCCTGCTACCGTCTGTTCATCCGCGGCCTGCTCGATGTGACCGACAACATCATCGGCGGCGAGGTGATCCCGCCAAAATCCGTGGTGCGTCACGACGAGGATGACTACTACCTGGTAGTGGCGGCCGACAAGGGCACCGCCACCTTCTCCGACATCGCCAACGAGATAAGCCTCGAATACGGCCACTGGCTCGGCGATGCGTTTGCCTCCGGCGGCTCGGTGGGCTATGACCACAAAAAGATGGGCATCACCGCCCGCGGCGCCTGGGAATCGGTCAAGCGCCACTTCCGTGAGATTGGCATCAACTGCCAGACCACCGACTTCACCTGCGTGGGTATTGGGGACATGGCCGGCGACGTGTTCGGCAACGGCATGCTGCTCTCCGAGCACATCCAGCTGGTGGGCGCCTTCAACCACATGCACATCTTCGTCGACCCGACCCCGGATGCGGCCAGGAGCTTCGTCGAGCGCAAGCGCCTGTTCGAGCTGCCGGGCTCGAGCTGGGATGACTACAACCGTGAGCTCATCTCCAAGGGGGGCGGCATCTTCCTGCGCTCGGCCAAGTCCATCAAGCTGAGCCCCGAGATGCAGACCCTGCTCGGCACTGACAAGGCCAGCATGGCGCCGAACGAGCTGATCAAGGCCCTGCTCTGTCTGAACGTGGACCTGCTCTGGAACGGCGGCATCGGCACTTATGTGAAGAGTGCCCGCGAGAGCGACGCCGACGTCGGGGATCGCAGCAACGACGTGCTGCGAGTCAACGGTCGCGATCTGCGTGCCCGCATCGTGGGCGAGGGTGGCAACCTGGGCTTCACCCAGCTCGGCCGGGTGGAGTACGCGAGCCAGGGTGGTCGCATCAACACCGACTTCACCGACAACGTGGGCGGCGTGGACTGCTCCGACAACGAGGTGAACATCAAGATCCTGCTGAACCAGCTGGTGGCCGCCGGGGATCTGACCCTCAAGCAGCGCAACCAGATGCTCTACGAGATGACGGATGCGGTGGCGCAGGTGGTCATCACCAACGCCTACCGCCAGTCCCAGTCCATCTCGGTCACGGCGTTCCGTGGCGCCGAGCAGCTCAAAGAGCAGCAGCGCTTCATCCAGGGGCTGGAGCGGGAAGGCAAGCTGGACCGCGGCCTCGAGTTCCTCCCCACCGACGAGGAGCTCTCCGAGCGGATGGCGGCGGGGCAGGGGCTGACCCGTCCCGAGCTGGCGGTGCTGGTGGCCTACGGCAAGATGGTGCTCAAAGAGCAGCTCAACTGCCCGGAAGTGACCGACGAGCCCTTCCTCGCCAACATGCTGGTCACCAGCTTCCCGACCCAGTTGCAGCAGCAATTTGGCGCGGCCCTGGCCCAGCATCCGCTGCGAGGCGAGATCATCGCGACCCGGGTGGCCAACATGCTGGTCAACGACATGGGGCTCAACTTCGCCAGCCGGATGAAGGACGAGACCGGTGCCTCGGTGGCGGAAGTGGCCTGCTGCTTCGCCATGGCCCGGGAAGTGTTCGGCCTCGGCGCCCTGTGGCGTGACATCGAAGGGTGTGACAACGGGGTGGATGCCCAGACCCAGCTAGAGCTGATGTTCTACAGCCGCCGCATCGTACGCCGCGCCACCCGCTGGTTCCTGCGCGCCCGCAACCGCAGCTGGAGCATCGGCGAGAACATCGCCTTCTTCCGCCCGGCCTTCGAGACCCTGAGTCAGCACCTTTATGAGGTAATGGACGAAAGCGAAGTGGCCGAACACAGCCAGGCGGTCGCCGCCCTGGTGGAGAAACAGGTGCCGGAGGCCATCGCCCGTCGCGTGGCCCACATGAGCAGCCTCTTCTCCTGCCTGGATCTGGCGCAGATTGCCGCGGAGCACAAGACCGACATCCTGCGGGTTGCCAACGTCTACTACCGCCTGGGTGCCAAGCTGGATCTGCACTGGTTCCTCGAACAGATCAACCATCAGCCGGTGGGCAACCACTGGCAGGCGATGGCGCGGGCCTCCTTCCGCGAAGATCTGGACTGGCAGCAACGCAGCCTCACCTCCGTGGTACTGGAAGGGTGCAAAGAGCAGGGGGAATGCGCTACCATACTGGCCGACTGGATTTCGGAGCATGAGCAACTCTTGTCCCGTTGGACCCACATGTTGGCCGACTTCAAGACCACGAGCACGCACGAGTTCGCCAAGTTCTCGGTGGCCTTGCGAGAGTTGAACCTGCTCCAGTTGAATTGCCGAACCTCGGCATAACCCCAAAAGCCCCGGCCAGTTGCCGGGGCTTTTTTTAAGGAGCAAGCATGCTGTACCCACTCGCCAGGCATTTCCTGTTCAAACTCAATCCGGAGCAGGCTCACGATCTCTCCATCAAATATTTGCCCCGCCTTCTCGGTACCCCGCTTGATTGTTTCTTCCGCCACTCTCTGCCCAAACGCCCCGTCACCGTCATGGGGCTTAATTTTGCCAATCCGGTGGGGTTGGCCGCCGGTCTGGATAAAGACGGGGAGTGCATCGATGCCTTCGGCGCCATGGGGTTCGGTTTCATCGAGGTCGGTACCGTGACCCCCAGACCCCAGAGCGGCAATGACAAGCCTCGTCTCTTCCGGGTGATCCCGGCCGAGGGGATCATCAATCGCATGGGATTCAACAACAAGGGAGTCGATCACCTGGTGGCCAAGGTGAAAGAGGCCAAATATCAGGGGGTGATCGGCATCAATATCGGCAAGAACAAGGACACCCCCATCGAGCAGGGCAAGGATGATTACCTTCTCTGCATGGACAAGGTGTATGACCACGCCGGTTATATTGCGGTCAATATTTCCTCGCCAAACACCCCGGGTCTGCGTCAATTGCAATATGGCGATGCACTGGATGAACTGCTGGCCGCATTGAAACAGCGCCAACAGGAGCTGGCCGAGAAATATAAAAAGTATGTGCCGCTGGCCGTGAAAATTGCCCCGGATCTGTCACTCGATGAAATAGATCAGGTAGCCGCCTCTTTGATCAAGAACCGTATTGACGGTGTCATCGCCACCAATACCACTCTGGAGCGGGAGATGATATATGACATGCCCCATGCCGCAGAGGCCGGCGGGCTTAGCGGTCGTCCGCTCCAGCACAAGAGCACCGAGGTGATCCGCCACCTGGCCAAGGCCCTCGACGGCGCCCTGCCCATTATCGGTGTGGGTGGTATCGACAGCGCCATGGCGGCTCGGGAAAAACTGGCAGCGGGTGCCAGTCTTGTCCAGATTTACAGCGGCTTTATTTATAAAGGGCCGGGTCTGGTCAAAGAGATCGTTACTCATATTTAAAAAATAACCGGTTGCCCTTATTTAACGTTGCTCAAATTCTCGACATGGAATAAAGTCGAGGGACGGCTTAGATAAGGGCACCACCATGTGTATTCAACCCAATGACAATTGGCAGTGGCATTATGACGCTCAGGATGATCGCCTGATGCTGGATTTGTCCGATCGCATGATATTTGCCACCGAATATAAAGGTCGACAACTTGTTCCCTGTTCTTTCACCACCCAGCCTTTTTGCGTGGATGATGCCGCCCTCTATTACCAGTTGATGGACAAGGCCGCTGAACTCGACTGGAGTACGCCCCACCAGGTCCAGCTGGTCCTCAATGCCATCGCCGTCAGCCGTTTTTATAAACCCCTGATGCCGCAAAGCTGGTTCTTTCATGAACAGCAGGCTCATGTTTTTCCGGATATGGGATCCCTGGTGTGGATGGATACGCCCCATGGTCGGGGGGAATTCATGGTCATCGAAGCCGGCGATCAGGCGAGCGTTTGCCTGAACCTGACCGACGAGCTGGTACTGACCAACAGCAAGACGCTGCCGCGCTTTGCCGTGATCAAGGTGATGAATAACCGGATGCAAGCCAGAGTCCGGGCACAGACACAATATCGGGAAGTGGGCTGACGATGGGGCCGTTATATGGCGACGAATAAGTCTGTTATAGGCCTGCTATATTGGTCTGATATTTAAGCGCACAGTCTCTCTCTTGTTCCATTATTTGTCTTTTTCCTTCGTCTGGTCGTCACGACCATTTTCTGCCTGGTCCGGGCAAGATTTTCGAATTCTTTACGAATGTGATGGTAGACAGCTGCCAGCCAAGAGCGGGATCCTGTCGCCCGCAAGGGGGGAGGGGAGAGTCTGCCGCGCCTCTTGCCGTTTATATGGCGCCTTTGTCCAAGGTTCGAGTGCCGAGCGCGGGCCGATAAGGTATAATGCGGCACTATTTTTATGGCATCCCCGTGAGCGTGATGAAAGAATTTTTTGCAACCTGCCCCAAGGGGCTGGAAAACCTGCTGGCCGTCGAGCTGACCAATCTGGGTGCGGAGCAGGTCCGTGAGACCGTGGCCGGCGTCCACTTCAAGGGCGAACTGGCCATCGGCTACAAGGCCTGTCTGTGGAGCCGCTTTGCCTCCCGTATCGTGCTGGTGCTCTCCGAGTTCCAGATGAACGACGATCTGGACCTCTACCTCGGGGCTCATACCATTCCCTGGGAGGAGCACTTCTCCGGTACCGCCACCATCGCGGTGGACTTTACCGGTACCAACGCCTCCATTCGCAATACCCAGTACGGCGCCCTGAAGATCAAGGACGCCATCGTCGATCGCTTCACCAAGCGCGGCCACGTGCGCCCGGATGTGGACAAGAAGTCTCCGGACATTCGCATCATGGCGCACCTTGGCAAAGGCAAGGCCAATATCACGCTGGACTTGTCAGGACCGGCGCTGCACCAGCGCTTCTATCGCCAGGGCACCGGCGAGGCGCCCCTCAAAGAGAACCTGGCTGCGGCCATGATTGCCCGCAGCGGCTGGGCTGGCGAGCCCATGATGGACCCCATGTGCGGCTCCGGTACCCTGCTGATTGAAGCGGCCTTCATCGCTGCCGACATGGCGCCTGCGCTGCGCCGTGAGCGCTTCGGTTTCGATCGCTGGCTGCAACACGATGGTGAACTGTGGCAGAGTCTGATGATGGAAGCCCAGGTGCGTGCCAAGCGCGGCATGCAGCGCTGCGAGGTGAAACTGTTCGGTTGCGATGCGGATACCCGGGTCCTGATGAAGGCCCGTGACAACGCCAAGGCCGCCGGCGTGGCCCATCTCATTACCTTCAAGCAGGCCGATGTCACCAAGCTGGAAAATCCGCTGCCGATGCCGGCTGTGGAAGGAGAGAGCCGTCAGGTCGGCATGCTCATCTCCAACCCGCCCTATGGCGAGCGTCTCGGTGAATTCCCGGCGTTGCTGGAAGTGCATCAGGCCCTTGGCGATGCCCTGCGCCGCGGCTTCCAGGGGTGGAAGGTCACCATTCTCTCCGCCTCTCCCGAACTCCTGAGCTGCCTGCGCTTGCGTGCCGACAAGCAGTATCGCCTGTTCAACGGCGCCCTCGAGTGCCAGCTGCGCAACTATCAGATCGCCCTCGATGCCGTCGCTTCCCAGAAAGAGGTGGCCCAGGACTTTGCCAACCGTCTGCGCAAGAATCTGAAGACCCTCGAGAAATGGGCGAGCAAGGAGAACCTCGATTGCTACCGCCTCTATGACGCGGACTTGCCGGAATACAACGCCGCCATCGACCGCTATCAGGATTATCTGGTGGTACAGGAGTACGCGGCGCCCAAGGACATTCCCGCCCAGAAAACCCGCCAGCGTCTGCTGGACATGGTGCAGGCCGCCATCAAGGTGACCGGCATGGACGGCGAGAAGGTGATCCTGAAGGTGCGCGAGCGCCAGGAAGGCAAACAGCAGTACCAGAAGCTCTCCGAAGAGCAGCACCGGATGGAGGTGCAGGAGTACGGTGCACGCCTCTGGGTCAACCTCTACGACTATCTGGACACCGGCCTCTTCCTCGACCACCGCCAGACCCGCCGCATGCTGGGCCAGATGGCAAAGGGCAAGCGCTTCCTGAACCTCTTCGCCTACACCGGCAGTGCCACCGTGCACGCGGGGCTCGGCGGCGCCCGCGAAACCACCACGGTGGACATGTCGCGCACCTACCTCAACTGGGCCCAGGACAACATGCGCCTCAACTCGCTGGTGGGCCGCGAGCACAAGTTCGTGCAGGCGGACTGCCTGAAGTGGTTGTCGGAAGCCGACGAGCAGTACGACCTCATCTTCATCGATCCGCCCACCTTCTCCAACTCCAAGCGGATGGACGAGAGCTTCGACGTGCAGCGGGATCACCTGCTGTTGATGCAGCACCTCAAGCGCCTGCTCGCGGCGGACGGCACCCTGGTCTTCTCCAACAACAAACGCCACTTCAAGATGGACTTGGCCGGCCTTGACGCCATCGGTCTCAAGGCGCAGAACATCACGAACAAGACCCGGCCCAAGGACTTCGAGCGCAACCAGCATATCCACAACTGCTGGATCATCACCCACGCCGAGGCACAAGGCTGATGCTGACCCTGTTTCACACCGACGGCTGCCACCTGTGCGAACAGGCGTGGACGCTGGTGGAACAGGCCGGGATGGCCGCGCAGACCCGCCGCTGCGACATCCTGGAGGAGGAGGCCTGGCTCGAGGCTTACCGGGTGCGCATCCCGGTGCTGCAAGACAGTGCCGGCCGGGAGCTGGGCTGGCCCTTCACCCTGGGGGAGCTGCAAGGCTGGCTGGCACAGGGGTGAGCAGGATTTGACGACAAAACGGGGGCAGATTCACGCTGCCGCCCGTTTTTTCATAAGCAACAAGGAACAAACATGGCTCTTTTGACATTGCACGGCGCGTCCCTGTCGTTCAGTGATTTTCCGCTGCTCGACCATGCCGAGCTCACCATAGAGCGGGGCGAGCGCCTCTGTCTGGTGGGTCGCAACGGGGCGGGCAAGTCCACCCTGATGAAGGTGATTGCCAGCGAACTGCCGCTGGACGACGGCCGTCTGGTGTTGCAACAAGATTTGAAAGTGACCCGCCTCGAGCAGGATCCGCCCGCCTCGAGCGAGATCACCGTGTTCGATTACGCCGCAGAAGGGCTGGCCGGGGTAGGGGAGCTGCTCAAGCAGTACCACCATGTCTCCCACGCCCTGGCGCACGACCCTTCCGATGCCAACATTCGCACCATGAGCCAGTTGCAGGAGCAGCTCGACTATCAGAACGGCTGGCAGTACGAAACCCGCATCAATCAGGTGCTGACCCTGCTCGATCTCGACCCTGATGTGACGCTCGACAGTCTGTCTGGCGGCTGGCTGCGCAAGGTGGCTCTGGCCCGCGCCCTGGCGTGTGACCCGGACCTGTTGCTGCTGGACGAGCCGACCAACCATCTGGACATCGATGCCATCAACTGGCTGGAAGAGTTCCTCAAGGACTTTCGTGGCGCCATCGTCTTCATCTCCCACGACCGGGAGTTCATCCACAAGCTGGCGACCCGGATCATCGATCTCGATCGCGGCGTGATCACCTCCTGGCCCGGTAACTATGACGAATATCTGCAAGGCAAGGAGGAGTGGTTGCGGGTCGAGGAGCTGAAAAACGCCGAGTTCGACCGCAAGCTGGCCCAGGAAGAGGTGTGGGTCCGCCAGGGGATCAAGGCGCGTCGTACCCGCAACGAGGGACGGGTGCGGGCCCTCAAGGCGATGCGCATGGAGCGCACCCAGCGCCGGGAACTGCAGGGCAAGGCCAAGCTGCAACTGGACGAGGCGGGCCGCTCCGGCAAGCTGGTGTTCGAGACCGAGGGGCTGGGGCTGGACTTTGGTGATCGCACCCTGTTCCAGGGACTGGATCTGCAGGTGCTGCGCGGGGACAAGATTGCTCTGGTTGGCCCCAACGGCTGCGGCAAGTCGACCCTGATCAAGCTGCTGATGGGCCAGCTCGAGGCGAGCCGTGGCTCGGTGCGCCAGGGGACCAACCTGGAAGTGGCCTACTTCGATCAATACCGTGAGCAGCTCGATCCCGAGAAGACGGTGGTGGACAACGTGGGGGAGGGCAAGCAGGAGGTGATGGTTCGCGGCCGCTCCCGCCACATCCTTGGCTACCTGCAGGACTTCCTGTTCGAGCCCAAGCGGGCGCGCACCCCGGTCAAGGCCTTGTCAGGGGGCGAGAAAAACCGTCTACTGTTGGCCAAACTCTTCCTCAAACCCAGTAACTTGTTGATTCTGGATGAACCAACCAACGACCTGGATGTCGAAACGCTGGAATTGCTGGAAGAGCTGCTCACCGATTATCCGGGCACCCTGCTGCTGGTCAGCCACGATCGCCGTTTCATCGACAATACCGTGACCGGCTGCTGGCTGTTTGAAGGGGATGGACGGATCAGCGATTATGTCGGGGGCTACGCCGACATGATGGCCACACGAGCCCTGCAGGCCGCCCAACAGACGGCCAAGCCGGCCCCGGTCAAGGTGGCAGAGCCTGTCGCATCGGCAGCGGAGCCTGCGAAAAAAACACGAAAACTCTCTTACAAGTTGCAACTGGAGCTGGATAATCTGCCAGCCCGGCTGGAACAGTTGGAAATGGAACTCGATGCCCTGCAGGCCGAGATTAACCACCCCGGTTTCTTCTCCCTGCCAGCAGAGCAGACCCAGCCCAAACTGGATGCATTGAATGCGGCAGAGGCCGCATTGGAACACGCCTTCTCCCGTTGGGAGGAGTTGGAAGCGTTGAAACATCAAGACTAAGGAAGTAGATGAAAAAGCAATTATCCATGCTGGCCATCCTGGTCGGCGCCAGCCTCAACGCGCAGGCGGCACAAAGCTCCTTTTTCACCATCGTCGATGACGAAGTCAAAGGCTATGCCAGCGGGATCAGCGGCGATGCCAACGGCCTCATCGGGCTCAACACCAAGAACAACATGGCGGAATACTTCTCCACCGTGCGGTTTGCCGACTTCCTGGTGGATCGTTTCCGTTTCGAGCAGGGTTGCATGCTCTCCAACTCGGTCTGCAACTCCTTCTGGAGCGACAACTCGGGCTTTGCCTACCAGTGGCGTCGCGACTTCCTGGACAAGGTGGATCAACGCAGCAACCTGGGCTACGTGACCAGCTCCGAGGTCGATGGCCTGGTGACGGCCCTCGGGGATGTTCCGGAGGATCGGGTCGGTTACAAGATGAATGGCAAGCTGCGCACCGCCTTTGCCGTGGTCAATGACGGCAACCCGGTCGAGCTCAAGGATGCGGCCAGCACCCACGGCCTGAGCGTACCCACCTCCATCAAGAAGCTGGACAACGGTCAGTATCTGGTGACCGGTACCGCGGCCAGCGACAAGTATCGCCACAAGGTGGGCGGTGATTTCTACAAGTGGTGTTTCGAGACGGGCAATGACAGCCAGTACGGTGACTTCCGCTACTGCCCCGGGGTCGATACCCAGGCGAGTTTCTGGCTGCTCAACAGCTCGGGCGGGTTCAACAAGCTGATGCAGGCCGGCACCTATGGCCATCAGCGTGACGAGGTGCTGCAAACCGCTTCTGCACTGGGCGTGGCCAAGTACAACGGCACCCTCTACGGCGTGGGCTACAGCTCTACCGGCGAGGTGGGCACCGGTGATCTGGATGGCCGCAACCTCGCCAGCTACTGGACCCTGGATACGGCTGCCGGCACCGTGGGCACCACCAAGATCATCCCGCTGCCGGATGGCGAGCCTGGCAAGGACGATGCCAAGCTGCAACACAGCTGGGCCGTGGCCGTCAACGACAACGGCTACGTGATCGGCAACCAGCGCTATCGCATCAACAAGGGTCAGAACCGCCCGGTGGAGATGTTCCTGTTCAACCTGAGCAAGCCGGGTACGGCGGCCAGCCTTCCTCTTCAAGACAAGCCGGTCTCGGGGGCAGGCTCGGAAGCGGCCGCCATCAACGAGCACAACATGGTGGTTGGCTGGCGCGACTCCCGCCATCAGACCCAACCGGTGGTCAATGGCACCAACCGCATGCAGGAAGCCTTCCTGCTGAACGCGGCCGCCCCGGCCAACAGCTGGTATCTGAACGATCTCATCTGTGGCAAGGATGACGCCGGCAACAAGCAGTGTGCCCAGAACGGCAAGTACTATCACATCGCTTATGCCAGCGGCATCAGCAGCGACGGCACCATTGCCGCGACGGCGTATCGCTATGACAGCGAGAGCGACCTCAACAAACGCGCCAACGCCACCGTGGTCGCCGTCAAACTGACGCCGGCCGTGGCGGATTATCAGGGCAATGCCCCGGCCAGCTATGTGGTCAGCAATGCGCCGGTCAACAACCAGACCGGTCAGGATGGTGGCGAGGGCGGTGGTGGCAGCCTGTTCTGGTTGACTCTGCTGGCGCTGCCCTTTGCCTGGCTGCGTCGCTATCAGCGATAAGTAAGTGTCATCAAAAATTAATGCAGTTCAGTATCTTGTGTCACAACCCCTGAATAGCATGGAATTTTTTGTTTGACCCTGCCTCCCCCCTGGGGTAAAGATGAAGGCGACCGGTGAAAAACTGGTCGCTTTTTTTGTTCCACGAAGAGGGTCGTAGATGATGAAGAGACAGAAACGGGACCGTCTGGAGAGAGCTCGCGCTCGTGGTTATCAGGCTGGCGTAGTCGGCAAACAGAAAGAAGCGTGTCCGTACCAGTGCCTGGATGCCAGGGGCCATTGGCTTGGTGGTTGGCGCGATGCCATGGAAGGGCGAGGCTCAGGCCTCTTCATGAAGTAACCGATACTTCATCACTCATTACAATAGGAAAGGGGCCATCGTGGCCCCTTTACGTTGTCTCTGCTCACCCAGGAGCAGGATCAGAATGCGGTGGTGTCTTTGAACAGGCCCACTTTCAGATCGGTGGCGCTGTAGATGGGGCGACCATCCACTTCCACGACGCCATCGGCAATGCCCATGACCAGTTTGCGGTTGATGACGCGCTTGAAGGTGATCTTGTAGGTGACCTTCTTGGCCGTCGGCAGGATCTGGCCGGTGAACTTGACTTCACCGACACCCAGCGCACGTCCTTTGCCAGGACCCCCTTTCCAGCCCAGGAAGAAGCCGACCAGTTGCCACATAGCATCCAGGCCCAGGCAGCCGGGCATGACGGGATCGCCGGGGAAGTGGCAGTCGAAGAACCAGAGATCCGGCGTGATATCGAGTTCAGCCAGGATTTCACCCTTGCCGTGCTCGCCGCCATGGTCGTTGATCTTGACGATGCGATCCATCATCAGCATGTTGGGGGCGGGCAGCTGGCTGTTACCTTCACCAAATAATTCGCCACGGCTGCAGGCAAGCAGCTCTTCACGGGTAAAGGACTCTTTGCCTTGTTCGCACAGGGAGAGGCGGGGATCAGTGGTGTCGTTATCTAGGGTCACGCTGTTTATCCTTCATATGGGTCAAAGCCGGGCCAATTTAGCTTACAGATGTTCGCTAAACAACTCCGATCACTTCATTTAACGGCCAAGCAGCCGATCCAGCAGGCTGCGCAGCAGGCCGCCACTCTTGGTTGCCGTGCCATTGAGTTCGTCCAGTCTCTCCTGGATGCGGCCAAACAGGGTATCCGGCATGTCTGGTTCGCCAGCAACGCAGCCGGTGAGCAGCTCGATAGCCTCTTCCACGTGATCCACCGGGTGGATGTGGAACTGGCCGGCCTCTACTGCCGCGATCACTTCATCAGAGAGGTTGAGCTGCTGGGCGTTGGTGCCGGGCAGCAGAATGCCTTGCTTGCCGGTGAGGCCGTGGATCTTGCACACCCGGAAGAAGCCCTCAATCTTCTCGTTCACGCCGCCAACGGCCTGCACATTGCCGAACTGGTCGACCGCACCGGTCACAGCGAAGTGCTGGTAGATGGGCTGGCGGGCGAGGGCAGAGAGCAGGGCACACAGGCCGGTCAGGGAGGCGCTGTCACCATCGATCTCGTGGTATGACTGCTCGAACACCAGGTTGGCCGAGAGCGGCGAGGGGTTCTCTGCGCCGAACTTGTTGGAGAGGTAACCGTGGATGATCATCATGGCTTTGGCGTGAATGTGCCCGGCGAGCTCCGCCTTGCGCTCGATGTCAGCCACATCGCCATCCCCGAGGTGGACGGTCGCGGTGAGGCGTACCGGCTCCCCGAAGTCATAGGGATGGCCGGCCACCTGGATGACGGAAAGGCCGTTGATCTGGCCAACCTCTTCACCGTCGGTCTGCAGCAGGATCTGGCCGTCGATAACACCCTGATCCGATTGCTCCACCAGATAGTTGAGGCGGTAATCCTGCTCTTCCAGGGCGAGCAGGATATGTTCGTCAGTGACGCTGGTCGCTTCCAGCTCGCGGGCCAGGCTGTCGGCCATGCGCATGATGGCGCCGAGCTGTACCTCGGAGAGGGATAGCCACTCCTGGTGGTCACACAGGCGGCTGGCATGGCGACAGAGGGCGAGGAGGGCACTTGGCGTGAAATCCAGCAGCGCCCAGCGCGCTCGCAGCCAGGCGAGATATTGCAGGAAGGCGGGGAGATCTTCCTCGATGTTCACTTCGGAGACCAGATCGGCACGCAGGAAGATGCGCTCCGCCATGTCCCTGTCCAGCATCTGGAATTCCGCCACGTCCAGCCTGTCACCGACCAGGATCAACTTGAACCGGATGGGGGTCGCTTCCGGGGTGAAGAACGGTGTCAGCGTCTTGCCTTCCTGATAGGCATTCCAGTCCAGCTCGCCTTTTTGCATGGCGTTTTTGAGCTTGAACCAGAGATGAGGCTGATCCAGCAGCTCATCGAGCTGAAGTATCAGGTAACCACCGTTGGCTTCCCGCAGCAGACCAGGTTCCAAAAGGTGCTGGTTGGCGTAGACGGAGCCTTGTTCCGTCTGATAGTTGATAGAGCCGAACAAGGTATCCCAGTTCAGGTCACGGCCGTAGACGACAGGGGCTTGCTGATCCTCATGATGGATCAGCAGGTTGATGAGCACCGGGTGCTGGAACTCGAGGCCCTGGGCGACATGGGCGGCCAGATCGGAGAGGAAATCCACGATCTTGGGGTCGTTGTTCTGTTTGCGGATGATCCGGGTGACCAGCCGCTCGGCGTCGAGATGGTGGCTCATCAGCTTGAGCAGCTCACCGACCATTTCGCAGAACTCGAAACCCGAGCCCGGTTGCAGGCGCAGCCAGATGGGCTTGAAAGGGTTGTTGAGATTCTCGGTATAACAGAGATCGAACAGGTCGCCATCCTTGCCATTCGAAGAGGCGATCAGGGTCTGGCAGACATTCTCGTAATCTGCACCGGGGAAACCGTTGAGGATCATGACCGGGCAGTCACCATCAAAACTGGCCAGCCGTTTGATACCCGAAATCGCTCTGGGTTGCAGGGCGGCAAACGGAATGGGGTCGAGCTCGCCAAGTGTGGGGAACTGCTCAATCGAGAAAGCGGGTTTTAATTGTTCTGATGTTAATTCAGCCACTTAAGACATCCGGTCGGGGATAGGATCAATTGCCACCATTATACACAGTTCGGTTGAGGGTGACAGAATACCAAGATATTTCATTTAACATAATATACATTATGCGCAGTGTCGTATTTTATGAGTCCCAGGGCATAATCAATCAAGGATTGCCTTTAGGTCCCGTGTCTTGGTTATGAGTG
The DNA here is from genome assembly GCF_027707425.1 of Aeromonas sp. QDB63. NCBI lineage: Bacteria > Pseudomonadati > Pseudomonadota > Gammaproteobacteria > Aeromonadales > Aeromonadaceae > Aeromonas > Aeromonas sp. QDB63. Next base: position 33,364 of record NZ_JAPCIS010000016.1, on the reverse strand, counting down.
CAGTTTTATTGTTCACCATTGGTTATCAGTCATATGTACGGTTCTGGTCGAGCAAGTGATCCAGCGGCTTGCGGCTGGCACTCTCGTGACGTTCCCGGTTGCCGGTGTGCAGGTACTTGGAGGTGGTGTCGATGCTGTCGTGTCCCGCATCGGCTTGTACGTGGGATAAAGGCCGGCCGTGCAGATTGATGTCATGGGTGATACCGGTATGGCGAATGGAGTGCGGCGTCAGGGTTCGCATTTCAGCGGCATCCTGATCAAAACCGTCTTGTTCGGCGAGGCTTGCGGCCTGTTCAAATACCGCCATTACCAGGTCTCGAAGCTGGCGGATACCCAGATTGGCATTGAGTTCGCCTTGTTCGCGGCCATGGGCCGCCGCCTTGTGGCGTACGAACAGCGGGGTCTGCTCGCCGGGGGCCGGCAGTGGCGAAAGGCCAAGAAAGGTACGATAGCGAGTCAGGGCTTCGAGCAGAGCCTGAGAAACGGCCACGGTGCGACGTTTACCGCCTTTGCTGCGGGGAATGTCATAACCCCAGACGCCCGTTTTGGCGTCACGTCGAAACTGGCCCATGACGGGGCTGAAACCCGGCCTGGCCGCCACCTCGGAAATCCGCAGATAACAGGCATACATCAGACAGATGAGAAAGCGGCTGCGCTCATGTTGTGCCGGGCATTCGGCAGCGAGCTGTTCGGCGGCTTGCATCACATAAGACCATTGCAGCTCAGTGAAGGATTGCGCGTCTTCACCAGCCTCCTGGGGGCCCGCACGTTTAACCCGCTGCAGCAGGAGAGCCGGATTGCGATCCATGTACTCCTCCTGGATGAGAAACTGGAAGAAGGCGGACAAAATGGCGAGTTTTGTCTTCATCGCCTGCTCACTCAGTCGATACGGTAGCTCCCGGCCCAGTTCCCGCTTGCCAAGAAACGGACGCCACAGGGGGTTTGGCAACCGTTCCCCCCACTCCTTGTCGAGCACGAACTGGGCGACGTTGCGGTAGGCAATCAGTCTGGACGGTGGCGCCTGGCAATAGTCGAGATAGCGCATCATGATGCGCCTGGTGAGATCCCTGGGGCTGATGGCCACCTCGCAAAAACACCAGTGCAAAAAAGTGGTCAGCTCACTGCGATAGGTCTTGTAGTTGTTTTCGCTGTGGCGCTGCTCCAGCAGCCAGTCGACGGCCAGCTCATACACGATCCCCGCGTCGGGGACTTTGCCAAGACTCAGGGTGGCGAGGTACTGGTTGACCTGGGGATTGCCCGCCTCAAGGTGGTCCACGCTATCGAACAGTGGCATGGCGGGTGGAAGTGCTGGATGAGTCATGATGGTGTGTGATGTCGGTTGAATGTTTTGAACGGGGCCGCACCCCCCTGATGCCGATAAATGGGGTTATCGGCATCAGGGGTTGCAGTGCGCCTTGGGGGCAACGACCTGAGGCATCTTGCTGTGATACCCCATGATAACGAGCAATCGGCATATTCAATAAATATGCGGTGTGGTTGGAAAATTCTCGGGGAAAAGAGGCGTGACAATGACTTAAGTTGCACTTTTCATGAATGAGAAAGTGGATTCTGCCTCACATCCCCTTCCCCGCCCTTTCGTCTCAAGCCACGCTCTTCAGGGGCTTCCCCTTTGGCAGTTCAGTATCCAGCTTGTCTTCTTTGGGGGAATTCCCCTGCCCTTTTCCACCGCGCAATACCTGCTGCAACTGATCCCGCTGCTCGGCCAGATAAAAGGCCAGACTCTCCTGCTGCTCCGGTGCAAGCGCGACCGGCGCACCCGCCAGCAGTGTCATCAGCTCATCGGCGGTGTCCAGCAGTTTGTCATAGGCATCCGCCTCTTTCTTGCTGGCAAAGGTCATCTTCTCCACTCCCCCACGTACCACAACATACTTGATCTCAACGGCCATCGCGGCGCCCTCCTGATGATAGTGACCGCAAGTATATGTACGTATATACAGTATTGCAAATACCCTCAGCATGTCGGCGTGCATCCCCAGCCCCTGCTTGGCTGGCGGCGGCCAGTTCACAGCGGAAAACACGTCTTTTCAAAGGGGGGTGTGCAGCGCGGCAAGACAGGGCAGGCGTTTTAAGGTAAATTTCATCAATTCCTTCAACAGGTTGAATCGTATGTCGGATCCGCACTCGGTGATTGTCTGTCCGGCCTGTGACTTGCTGATCGAACGCAAGTTGCTGCCGCTGCGCCGTCACGCCCATTGCCCCCGCTGTCATCAGCATCTGTATGGGCGCTATGCCTTTCGCCCTTCCCAGTTGATGGCGCTGACCATCACCGGATTCCTGTTGCTGCCTTCCGCGTTTTTTGAGCCTTTGATCTATCTTCGTCTGGCGGGCGTGAACTCGGACGCCAACCTGATCAAGGGAATTATGATGCTGTATGCCGAGAGCGAGCTCTGGGTGGCAACACTGGTGCTCTGGTGCGCCGTGCTGGCGCCGACAGGGCTGCTGCTCGGGATCTTTGCCCTCGCCTCCGGCCTGGCCAAGCGCTGGCATCTGCTGGCGTGGACCCTCAAAGCGGTCGAGGTATTTCGCCACTGGGCCATGCTGGAGGTGTACATCGTCAGCCTGCTGGTCGCCCTGTTCAAGCTTATCGACATCGCCGACGTGCGCCTGGGAGGCGGTCTGCTGAGCCTGGGTTGTCTGATGCTGCTCAACATGACGTTGCTGATCCTCTTTGATCCTGCCCCTTACTGGGAGCGGATTCCGCTGCAACATGCCTCCCGGGAGCCGGACCATGTCCCCGATCAGCGCCCGTGAACTGGGGCTTTGCCGCTGCCATACCTGTGGGTTGCTGGTGCGCCATCAACACGGCATGAGCTGCCCTCGTTGTCATACCCCCTTGCAGATGCGCATTCCCCATTCCCTCGCCTGGTCATGGGGCCTGCTGGCGCTGGCCACCTTCATGTTGTTGCCTGCAAACCTGCTGCCCATCACCCACTTCTACAACAAGGGATTATTGCAGTCCGATACCATTTTCAGCGGTATCATGGCGCTCTATCGCAGCAAGATGTCCGGCATCGCCACCATAGTACTGACCGCGAGCATCATCGTGCCCATCGGCAAGATCCTGGGTCTTGGCTGGATCTGCTGGCAGTTGCAGCGCAGCAAGCCGGTGCGCCGCAAACGCCAACTCGTCATGTACCGCATCATCGATTTCATCGGACGCTGGTCCATGCTGGACCTCTTCGTCATCTCGCTGATGGTGGCCCTGGTGGATCGCGGCGTGCTGCTCAATGTGCGTGCCGGCCCCGGGGCGACGGCGTTCGCCGGCGTGGTGGTGCTCACCATGATGTCGGCCAGGATGCTCGATACCCGCCTGTTGTGGGACAAGGCGGCCCGTTAATGTTTTTTGTGTCGAACGCGCTGTGCATCACAGCCAATGTAAGGAGTCGGTATGGTCGGGGCTGAGCCCGTCATTGAGAAGCACCGCTGGTTATCACCGGTCTGGTTGCTGCCCTTCATCGCCCTCTTGCTGGCGGGAGGCTTTCTCTACCAGCAGTGGACGAGCAGTGGTCAACTCATTCGCATCAACTTTGCCCAGGGCAACGGTATCTTGCCGGGCAAGACCCAGTTGCGCTATCAGGGGGTCGCCATCGGCGTGGTCCAGGAGCTGGAACTGGCACAGGATGGTCGCAAGATTGCGGTGCTGGCCAAGGTGGACAGCCGTGCCCGCTCCCTCATACGCAAGGGCTCCGACTTCTGGCTGGTGAGTCCGAAGGCGTCACTGACCGAGATCTCCGGCCTGGACACCCTGGTGTCCGGCAACTACATCAACCTGCAACCCGGACGGGAGAACAACCCGCTGGAGGATGAGTTCGATGCCCTGGATGGCCCTCCCCCTGGTTATCAGGCCCAGGGGCGAACCCTGCACCTGACAGCCGATTCTCTGGGGTCGGTGGGCATCGGTGCCAAGATCTATTTCCGCGGGCTGGAGGTGGGCAGTGTCATCAACACCCGTCTTGGGGAAGAGAACCAGAACGTGATCCTGGATCTGGTGATCGAGCCGCGCTTCGAGCACCTCGTCAAGGCGGATACCCGCTTCTGGAACATCAGCGGCATCAAGGGCTCCTTCAGCCTGGCTGGCGTCAGCGTGGAGGCGGGCAGTCTCACCTCCATCCTGAGCGGCGGCATTGCGTTTGACTCCCCCAAGGATTCTCCCGTGGCGCAAAAGGGGGTCAACTTCATCCTCTACAAGGGGCTGGCCGAGGCCGCCCGGGGTGAGCGCATCACCATCCAGGCGGGGACTCTGCCCATCAAGGAAGGGATGCCCATCCTCTATGAGGGCATCGAGATTGGACGCATCGACCCCATTCGCCTCACCGAACAGGGGCGGAGCGTGACGGCCCTCATCAACCCCGAGCAGGCGTTCCGGGTGACCGGCAAGAGTCGTCTGGTGTGGGAGACGGTCTCTCTCTCCCCTGCCGGGATCAAGCATGCGGATCGCCTGCTGGCCGGGCCCGCCATTCGTCTGGACTATGAACCCGGTAAACGGGTCAACACCATGACCCTGGAGAGCCAGGCACAGCGCGGCGGCATCAAGCTGACCCTGCAGGCAGAGGATCTCGCCGGTTTGAGCGAAGGGGCTCCGCTCTGGTTCAAGGGGTTGCAGATAGGTCAGCTCGGGGCACTGACCCTGGATGCCGGCGGCAATGCCAGTGTCGAGTTGCTGGTGAACGAGCGTTATCGCCATCTGCTGCAACGGGCTCGCTTCTATCGCGCCGCCCCCTTGCAGGTGGAGGCGGACCTCAGCGGTATCAAGGTGGAGACCAGCCCGGCCAGTGCCTGGTTGGCGGGGGGCATCAAGCTGGTACAGGCCCCGAAGGGTGACAGGATTGACCGCCTCTACCCCAGCCAGGAGCTGGCCCTGCTTGGGAGCCGCCATGCCAAAGCGGTCAGCTGGACGCTTCGTGCCGCTCAGGCTGATGGGATCGGTGTGGGCTCCCCCGTCCTCTATCTGGGACTGGAAGCGGGCAAGGTCAAGGCGCTGGATGCCGATGATCGCGGGGTGGCCATCACCCTGGAGATCGATGCCATCTATGCTCCTTTGCTCAAGCAGCAACCTCAGTTCTGGAAGAAGGCCGCCATCGACGGCAAGATCCGGCTCGACGGCGTGCAGGTCAAGATGGGGAACCTCGCCACCCTGCTGCGTGGTGCCATCGAATTCGACAAGCTGGGGACAGGTCGCAGCAGTCATCAGCTCTTTGACAGCAAGGAGCAGGCAAGCTCCCAGGTGCGTACCCTCACGCTCACGGCGGATCACAACCCGGGTCTCGGGGTCGGCAGCCCCATCCGCTATCGCGGAGTGGACATCGGCAAGGTGGAGCAGGTGGAACTGGATCCGACCCTGGGCCAGGTAAGCTTCAAGGCCGAGCTGAATGAGCAATATGCCGCGCGCTTCCTGCAATCCGGGGCGCGCTATGCACTGGTGCAGGCCAAGGTCGGGCTGGGAGGCGTTGCCCACCTCGATACCCTGATCAAGGGGGCCTTTGTGGAGGCGACACCGGGCCGAGGGGCTGGCAAGGAGACCTTCCCCTTGAGCCAGAGTGGCCCCGCCGGTCTTGCCCTGACCCTCAAGAGCCCCTCCGTCGATGGCATCAGCGTGGGCAGCCCCCTGCTGTTTCGCAAGATGGTGGTGGGCAGCGTCACCGGCGTGACCCTGGCCCGGGATGGCAGCGAGGTGCTGATCGATGTGAATGTGGATGGACAGTACGCCCATCTGATACGCGCCAACAGCCGGTTCTGGAATGTCTCCGGGGTCAAGGCCGATATCGGGCTGACCGGTGGCACCATCGAGGTCGAAACGGTGCAAAGCCTGCTGGCGGGCGGGATTGCCTTCAATACGCCGGAGCGGGAGATGGGCGCGACCGTCAAGGCGGGCCATCGTTATCCGCTTCATGCCAAGGCAGAGAAAGAGTGGCTGGAGTGGAGTCCCCGCATCTTGCCCTGAGTTATTCCCCTGCTCGTCAAAAACCGGCCTTGTGCCGGTTTTTTTATGGCCTCATGGACTCTCCCATCAAGAAGGGCGGCGCACTGTGGTAAGATGTCGCCCCTCATTTTGGGTCAGCGAGATTGCGCCGTGCACGACAACACCTACCTCCCCGATCACTTCCTGCGTCACATTGCGGAGTTCATGCCATCCCATCTCTCCATGGAGGCATTCGTGGCGAGTTGCCGGCAGCCGCTGCGGCGCAGCATCCGGGTCAACACCCTCAAGATCACGGTATCCGAGTTTGTCGCCCGCATGGCGCCGCTTGGCTGGCAGCTGGATCCCGTGCCCTGGTGTGAAACCGGCTTCTGGCTCACCCGCAGTGATGAGAGCGTCCCCCTTGGCAACACGGCCGAGCATCTGTGCGGCCTCTTCTATATTCAGGAAGCGAGCTCCATGTTGCCGGTGACGGCGCTCTTTGCCAGTGAGCAAACCAGAGGGGATGGCATGTTGCTGGACGCGGCCGCCGCCCCTGGCTCCAAGACTACCCAGATCGCGGCGCTGATGGAGAACCGCGGCATGCTGATCGCCAACGAGTTTTCCAGCAGCAGGCTGAAAGTGCTGAGCGCCAATATCCAGCGCTGCGGTGTGACCAACGTCGGCATGACCCATTTCGATGCCAAGGTCTTTGGCCAATGGCTGCCTGAAACCTTCGACGCCATCCTGCTCGACGCCCCCTGCTCCGGCGAGGGGACGGTGCGAAAAGATGAAGACGCGCTGCGCAACTGGAGTCTCGAGAGCATCGACGAGATTGCCGCGGTGCAGCGTGGCCTGCTGGAGAGCGCTTTTCACGCCCTCAAACCCGGCGGCGTACTGGTCTACTCCACCTGCACCCTGAGCCTGCAAGAGAATCAGGCCGTCTGTCAGTCGTTGCAGGAGAAGTTCGGTGATGCCTTCAGCTTTGACTCGTTGGCCGATCTCTTTCCGGGAGCGGAGAAAGCCTGTACACCGGAGGGATACTTGCACGTTTGGCCCCAGATCTTCGACAGTGAAGGATTTTTCGTCGCCCGGTTGCGCAAGCATCACTCCGTGCCCAACACCATGTTCAAACCGGGCAAGCTCGGCAAGTTCCCCTTCTCGCCGCTGCCAGAGAAAGAGGCTGGCCCCATGCTGCGGGAGATTGAAGGGAATTTTGGCATCGTGCCCCATGGCCAACTGTTTGGCCGCAATGACGAGATCTGGCTCTTCCCTCACGCCTTCGAGCAGGTACAGGGGAAGCTGCGCTTCGATCGCATCGGCATCAAGCTGGCTGAGACCTTCAAGAAGGGATATCGATTGACCCATGAATGGGCTCTGGCTTACGGCCATGAGGCGAGTAAGGGATGCGTCGAGCTGGATGCCTCCAATGCCCGTGAATTCATGATGGGACGAGATGTCTGGCCAGAGCAGGATGCCGGGACTGGGGAAGTGATCGTTCGTTACCAGGGGCACCCGCTCGGCATGGGGAAATGGGTGGGGAGTCGCATCAAGAATGCCCTGCCCCGGGAGCTGGTACGGGATAACAACCTGTTCAATGCGTGAGAGTGGGGTCGCTCGAGCAAAAATAGCGCCTGTTCGAGTCTGAAAAACCCCCACTCTGGTTGAACTTTTATCCGGTTCTTGAAATGCCTAGAGCCTTGTCTAAGCTTAAGGCTATCTGCATACCAGTTAGCGCACGGCTCTGCAAGGAGCCAATTCCCCTATGCCAGGTACAAGGAATTCGTACCTGGCTTTTTTTGTCTTCCTTTTTCAATCACGCCGGTTCGATACCATCGTCTATTCGAGTATGTCTGCCGACTCGGGGATATCGCTCTGCTGCGCGTTGGTCGTTTGTTGCAGTTCGTGCTGATAGAGCAGATCGATTGCCTGCTCGATGATGGAGGCCTGACTGTCTTCCAGTTGTTGCCCCAGCATGGCCAACCTCTCTGCATGACGATTGCTTATCCAGCATTGCAACCGGCTGTGGGTTTCCTGCTTGCGCTTCACGTGCTGGCGCTGCCGTTCGGCATTCTCTTGCGCAGCGCTTTTCTTCAATTCCTGGCTATCGTGACCTTCCGACATGTCTACATCGTGAATGTTATCTCTCATTTTTCATTGGCATCTTCTACGAAAGTAAATCGGATTACGACTCTCCCACCGTTATGATGTCTGTGGAGGACGACATGAATATATCACCAGATCAACAGGATATCATTTAACATAAAAAATGGAGAGGCGCGGTTCTCTATAACAACCCATCCAGGGCGTGATCGGAGAACTTGTGGGCATCGTCGAAATATTCCTGCAAGGTGCGCATGTCCTTGTGTCGGGTCACCTCGATGATCTTGTTCATCGGCTTGCCCGCCGTCACCGCCGAGGTGATGAACCCCCGCCGCAAACTGTGGCCACTGACGTGGAGATCGTCGATGGCCTGGCCGGTTCGCCGCTTGATCATCAAGTTGATACCTTGCGGCCCCAGGGGATCTGTCATCAGCTGTCCCCAGCGATTCATTCGACGAAACAGGGGGCCTTCAGCAATCCGGCTTTTTTTCAGCCATTGTTGCAGTGCAGAGACCGGGCAATACCGGGTTCCTGGAATGAGTGCTATCTCCGATTCATGGAGCTGATGTTTGCTTGGTTTGAGACAAAGGCGTATCCCCTGCCCCACAAACTGCACGTCATTCACCTCGATCCTGGCCGCTTCCGATCGACGCAAGGCGCCACTGAACATCAGGAGCAACAGGGTGTAATCTCGAAGCCCAGCCAGGTTGCTGGTGTCTATCTCGTCCAATACGCAGGCCAATGGTTTCAGGGTCAGCGCCCCCGTTTTGCGTTTGCGGTTATCACCGAGCCGTACTATGCCCCGCATCATCTCCTTTATCTCCGCATGCTCTGTCGGCATGGGGTGGATCCCCTTCTGCTTGAAGGCATAACGAATGCCGGCAAGCCGTCTTACCAGGGTGGCCGGTTTGCGAGGTTCCCCGTTGCGAAGTTCCCCCTTTCCTTCTTCCTTGTCCAGCCAGACCCAGTTGGCCAGGATGCCGTCGGCCTGATCCGCCAGAAAATTCATGATGTCGTGATGTGTTGTCTGCAAGGGATCCAGCCCATGGAGTTGGCACCAGGAGACAAAGATACGGGTATCTGCCTGATAGGCATTGAGGGTGGAGTCGGCTTTAGCGCTGCGCAGGAAGCGTCTTGCCCGGCTGTTCAGCTGAGGATCGAAGACGCTTTGCAAGGATTGCTGAACTGGGTTTTGAAGGCTTGGGTAGTTCACTTAACTCTATGATTTAAAGCGGAGTTTCGGTGGATCTTACAGGATCATTCAGATCTATCAAGTATCGATAATGAATATTATCGATACTTATGAAGACTGCTTTAACCCATTTCAGCTCCCTCATTGATTCCTCAAGCACTCTGTCATCCCTGCTCCGTTTTATCAGGTGCTGGCGATTTAATCTCGTCAGCACCCACCATACAAAATGAGAGATAACAACTTGGCATGATTGTTTTTGGATGGATCATGATAGTGCAAATTGTCATAGTAAAACGCCCCGCTATGCGGGGCGTTGTCTGTTATCGCTTTGCCAACTTGAACAACTCGAAGAAATTGTGGCTGGTGGCCTCCGCCAATTCAGCGAGCGGAATCTGGCGAAGATCCGCGATAAATTGGGCAACGTCGCGAACAAAGGCCGGCTCATTCTCCCTCCCCCGGTGCGGAACCGGTGCCAGATAGGGAGAGTCGGTTTCAACCAGCAGTCGCTCCAGGGGCAACGCCTTGACCACGGCCTGCAGGGCTGAGGCGTTCTTGAAAGTGGCTATTCCCGAGATGGAAATATAGAACCCCATGGCCATCGCGGCCTCGGCCATTTCGAGGGACTCGGTGAAGCAGTGCAGCACTCCGCCCACCTGTTCGGCCCCCTCCTCTCGCATGATCCGCAGCGTGTCTTCCTGGGCATCCCGGGTGTGGATGATGAGCGGTTTGTTCAGTGCCCGGGCTACACGAATATGTTCGCGGAAAGAGGCTTGCTGTACATCCTTGTTTTCCGGTGAATAGAAGTAGTCGAGCCCGGTTTCGCCGATGGCCACCACTCTCTCATCGGCCGCCTGAGTCAGCAGCAAGGCAGCATCCACCCCGGGATCCTGATTGAGCGGGTGGACACCGCAGGAGGCAAACACCTGGGGATAGGGAGCGATGGCCTCCATCATGGTCGGGAACTGGGCCTGGGTCACACTCACGCAGAGAAAATATCCCACGCTCTGCTGCGCCGCCTTGGCCAATACATCGGCCATGTCGGTCTGCTTGGAGCCATAACTCAAGCGATCGAGATGGCAATGGGAATCAACGAGTAACATAGACAACCTTGTTTATAACCAGCGATTGAGCCAGTTCATCAAATGGATGGTGGGATTGGAAAGCTGCCCTGGCTGACAAGCCTCTTTCAGCATAACCAGCTGCTGTTCGGCTTCCAGGAGCCGTTCGCTGGAGTGTTTCTCTGCCAGTTGCTGGCTGAGTGATGCAAGATCCGGCATTGCCAGTTGATGATGGCCGCAGCCAGCCTGAAGCTTGAGGGCATCACACAGGAAGAGCTGCAACCAGTGCAGCCGGACCTGAGTATCCTCGGCCAACTGGGCACAGACATTCGCCGCACGGGTGGGGGCCGATGCCAGCGAGACAAATCCGTCGAGCAATGCCCGTCTGGCATCATCTTGCTGTGCTTCGATGTAGCTCAGCACCCGCAGCGGCGCACCCTGGCAGATCCGCACCTGGGCCTGGGTGGCCTGATGGCCCTGCTCGGCGAGCCAGGCAAGGGTCTCCCCCTCAGAGGGGAGCTGGCAGACATGCTTGTGACAACGGCTCAAGATGGTGGGGAGCAGGCGAGATACCCGGGATGCGATGAGCAGCAACAGACTGTCGCCAGCCGGCTCTTCCAGCGTCTTCAGCAAAGCATTGGCGGCAGACTCCGTCATGCGCTCCGCCTCCTGAATGATCACCACCTTGCCGCGACCGAGCTGGGATGTGCTCTGGAGGCGGCTGCAAATCTCCCGGATGGCTTCGACACCTATGGTCTTGCCCTCGGGCCCCAGGGTGCCAAGATCCGGGTGATGCCCCTTCTCAAACAGTTGGCAGGAGTGGCACTGACCGCAAGGCTCACCTCGTTGTGGATGCTGACACAGGTGCAGTCGCGCCAGTCGCTCTGCAAGCTGCTCCTTGCCAAGACCGGGATCGCCTAGCAGCAACCAGGCGTGCCCGAGCCGTCCGGCCCGGGCCGTCTCGCTCAGGGCATGCCAATCCGGGATCAGCCAGGGATACATAGCCCCTCGCTTGCCAGATAATGCTCAAGGGCAGCCTCGATGGCGGCTTTGACTTGCGCCGGGGGCAACCCGGCATCGATGACCTGGATGGAATCATCGGCGGCCGCCAACTCGAGGTAACGCTGGCGGGTACGTTCAAAGAAGCCGATCTGCTCCAGCTCAATCCTGTCCAGCTCGCCGCGATGGCGGGCCCGCTGCAGGCCGATGGCAGGATCGATGTCCAGATAGAGCGTCAGATCCGGCTTGAAATCCCCGAGGACCGCCCGTTTGATGGCGCCGATGAGGTTCGCATCGATGCCGCGGCCACCCCCCTGATAGGCCTGGGAGGAGAGATCGTGGCGATCGCCCACTACCCAGATGCCGTCTGCCAAGGCAGGCTTGATCCGGGTCTCCACCAGTTGTACCCGGGAGGCGTACATCAACAGCAGCTCGGCCTCGACTGTCAGGCGCTCGTCGTGCACTTCCTTGACGATGGCCCGCATGCGTTCCGCCAGCGGCGTGCCGCCCGGCTCCCGGGTGCACTCGATCCGCGCAACTCCGTGGGCTTGCAGATAGTCGGTCACATAGCGCACCGCAGAGCTCTTCCCTGCCCCTTCCAATCCTTCAATCACGATAAATTTAGACATTAGGGTTTCTTCAATATGTATTCACGCACCGCCCGATTGTGTTCATCGAGGGTCTTGGAGAAGTAGTGGGCACCGCCCCCCTTGGCAACGAAGTAGAGATAGTCGGTCGATTTGGGGTTGAGCGCCGCCTCGATGGAGGCCTTGCCCGGCATGGCGATGGGCGTCGGAGGCAGACCGTCGATCACATAGGTGTTGTAGGGGTTCACGTCGGTCAAATCGCTGCGGCGAATGTTGCCATCGTACCTCTCCTTCACCCCGTAGATGACGGTAGGGTCGGTCTGCAACTTCATGCCAAGGCGTAGACGGTTGACGAACACAGAGGCAATCTGGGCTCGTTCATCCGGTTGGCCCGTCTCTTTTTCGATGATGGAGGCCATGATGAGCGCCTCATAGGGTGTCTTGTAGGGCAGATTGGCCTGACGCTTCTCCCAGGAAGCCTCCAGGAACGTTTTCATGTCCTGATAGGCGCGGCGCAGGATGGAAAGATCGCTGGCATGAGTGGTATAGGCGTAGGTTTCCGGCAGGAACCACCCCTCCAGCTTGCCATTTTCGATGCCGAGTTCCTGAGCCAGCTCGGTTTCGCTCTGCTCCAGAGTCAGGCGCTCCAGATAGGGGGCGCTGGAAAGTTGCTTCAGCCAATCCTCAAAACGGGACCCTTCGACAAAGGTCAGGCTGAAGTGAAACTCCTTGCCGGAAGCAAAGAGAGAGAGAGTCTCCTTGAGCGGCGCCCCTTCCTTGATTTCATAGGTGCCGGACTTGATGGCCACCAGTTCGGGATGACCGCGCAACCAGAGGCGCACCGCCCAGGGGCTGGTTTCCCCCTCTCCCAGTTCGGCAATCAGGCGCGCCGCATGGGCGCCTTTTTCGACGGTAAAGAGGCGGGTTGGCCCCTTGTTGGTGAGCGTCTCCACCTGTTGCCACTTGTGATACACGTACCCTCCGGCAACGGCGACAGAGAGTGCCGCCCCCGCGAGCAGGGTGTAAAGCCGATTAAACTTCAATGACCAAGCGCTCCTGTAAACGGCGGATCAATACCGGACTGGGATAGTGCATATCCCCGATGCTGGTGACCGGGACAATCCCCATCAGGGTATTGGTCAGCCAGACCTCTTCCGCCTGCCAGAGTGACTCCAATGGAGCTTCAACGACACGCAGTTCAATGCCCATCTGTTTAAGCATCGTCATCACGCGCTTGCGCATGATGCCATCGATCCCGGCGCGGGTGAGATCCGGTGTGAACACCGTCCTGCCGCGACGCCAAAACAGATTGGCGCTGACCCCTTCTACCAGAAATCCCCGGCTGTTCAAGACTATACCTTCGACCCCGCCGCGCGCAGCAAGTTCGCGCTTCAGCATCACTTGTTCGAGGCGCCCCAGCGTCTTGAGACCGGCGAGCATGGGACTGTCCCCAAGATGCTGCTGGCATACCAAGGCATTGATGCCGGTTTGCTGCCAATCATGATAATGCTCAGGATAAGGTGCCAAAGAGACGATGCGAGTGGGCGTGTCACAGCCTGCGCCGTCATATCCCCGCCCACCGGCGCCCCGGGTCAGCATTATCTTGACGACAGCCTGTGCCTGCCCAGAAGCCAGCTGCGCCGCCTCGTCGGCAAGCAGGTCCCAGGAGTGCTCACCAAAACCAAGCCGGGCGTTGGCATGTTGCAGCCGGGCCAGATGGTCCTGCCACCAGAGTACCTTCCCTTCCCTCACCAGCATGGTGGTGAAATGACCATCACCGTATGCCAGCCCACGATCCCTGGCTGACAGTGTTTCTGTGGGTATTCCATTAATCAGCAAGGGGATCCCTCCGATAAAAAAGGCCCGATACTGCCGTATCGGGCCTTATCATTCGCCCAGAGCGAATTATACGCGTTTGAAGATCAGGGAGCCATTGGTGCCGCCAAAACCGAAGGAATTGGAGAGGGCATATTCGAAGCTGCCAGCCTTGGCAACATGCGGCACCAGATCCAGGTCGCACTCATCATCCGGCTTGTCCAGGTTGATGGTGGGAGGCACCATCTGGTCACGCAGAGAGAGCACAGTGATGATCGCCTCGATGGCGCCAGCCGCACCCAACAGGTGGCCTGTCATGGACTTGGTGGAACTGACCATCAGGGCGCTGGCATGGTCACCAAACACCTTCTTCATGCCGCGCAGCTCTGCCACATCCCCAAGGGGCGTGGAGGTACCGTGGGCATTGATGTAACCGATCTGCTCGGGTGCGATGCCAGCATCCTTGATGGCGTTCTTCATGGCGCGTGCGCCACCATCGCCGTCCGAGGGAGGGGCCGTCATGTGATAGGCATCCCCGCTCATGCCAAAGCCGACCAGCTCGGCATAGATCTTGGCGCCGCGGGCCTTGGCATGTTCATACTCTTCCAGCACCAACACGCCGGCACCGTCGCCCAGCACGAAACCGTCGCGATCCTTGTCCCAGGGGCGGCTCGCCTTCTGCGGTTCGTCATTACGTGTGGAGAGCGCCTTGGCAGCGGCAAAGCCGCCCATGCCCATGGGGGTGGAGGCTTTCTCGGCACCACCGGCAACCATCACGTCCGCATCGCCATAGGCGATCATCCGGCCAGCCATGCCGATGGCATGGGTACCCGTGGTACAGGCGGTAGTCACGGCGATGTTCGGGCCCTGCATGCCTTTCATGATGGAAAGATGACCGGACACCATATTGATGATGGTGGACGGAACGAAGAAAGGGCTCAGCTTGCGAGGGCCGCCATTGATGAGGCTGCTGTGGTTCTGCTCAATCAGACCCAGACCGCCGATACCGGAGCCGATGGCAACGCCTACCCGCTCCGCGTTCTCTTCGTTGATGATCAGGCCGGAATCTTCCAGGGCCTGAACACCCGCCGCCACGCCATACTGGATGAAGAGATCCATCTTGCGGGCTTCTTTGCGGTTGATGCCGAACTCTTCGGGGTCGAAATCCTTGACCAGGCCTGCGAAACGGGTTGCGAACTCGCTTGCATCAAAGTGGTCGATGAGGGAAATGCCGCTCTGCCCGTTGAGCAGGGCTTGCCAGCTGGATTCGGCAGTGTTGCCTACCGGGGAAAGCATCCCCAAGCCGGTCACCACGACTCTGCGTTTTGACACTGAGGTAGTCTCCGAGAGGTGTTTTGAAAGGGGTAAACATAAAAGAAGCGGCCCTTGGGCCGCTTCTTTCAGAACAGGAACTTATTCCTGATTAGCGGTGATGTAGTCGATAGCCGCTTGAACAGTGGTGATCTTCTCGGCTTCTTCATCAGGAATTTCGGTATCGAATTCTTCTTCCAGCGCCATTACCAGTTCAACGGTATCCAAAGAGTCAGCGCCCAGGTCGTCGACGAAGGAGGCAGCGTTCTTCACGTCTTCTTCTTTAACACCCAGTTGTTCGATGATGATTTTCTTTACGCGTTCTTCGATGTTGCTCATGACCTGAATTTTCCTTTAAAAATACGCTATTGCGTCTGGTTGGGGTAGTGTATTCAATTGACGTGAGTTTGCAAGTGACTTGCCGCTGGTCAAACCACGAAATTCGCCAAACTTCGGCGTATTATCGCAAATTTGAACAGAACTCACGACAAATTGATTACACCATGTACATCCCGCCATTAACATGCAGGGTTTCGCCGGTAATATAGGCGGCATCATCCGATGCCAAGAATACCACAGCGGCAGCAATTTCTTTCGGATCGCCCAAACGGGCAGCAGGCACCTGATTCATGATGCCGGCGCGCTGCTCTTCATTGAGCGCCTTGGTCATGTCGGTCTCGATGAAACCGGGAGCAACCGCATTCACCGTGATGCCACGAGATGCCACTTCACGGGCCAGCGACTTGGTAAAGCCAACCAGACCAGCCTTGGCAGCAGCATAGTTGACCTGACCGGCGTTGCCCATGGTGCCGACCACGGAACCGATGCTGATGATGCGACCGTTACGCTTCTTCATCATGGCACGCAATACCGGCTTACTCAGACGGTACAGGGAGGTGAGATTGGTGTCGATGATCTCGTTCCACTCGTCATCCTTCATCCGCATCAGCAGGTTGTCGCGGGTAATGCCGGCGTTGTTGATCAGGATGTCGATGTCGCCAAAACGCGCCTTGATGGCGGCGAAGACGGTTTCGATAGATTCCTGACTGGTCACGTTCAGTGCCATGCCGCAGCCTTGTTCACCCAGGTAAGCACTGATCGCCTCGGCACCGCTCTCGCTGGTCGCGGTCCCCACGACTTTGGCGCCACGAGCAGCAAACATCTCCGCAATCGCACGACCAATGCCACGGCTGGCGCCAGTGACCAACACAACCTTATCGGTAAAACTCATGACTTGCTCCTGTTTACTTGATCTGGGCCAGTGCCTGCTCGAACGAGGCGGCGTCGTTGGCGTGAATACCTTCCACTCGCGCATCGATACGCTTGGCCAGGCCGGTCAATACCTTGCCCGGGCCCATCTCGATCTCGAGGGTAACACCGTCGTTTGCCATGCACTCTACCGTTTCAGTCCAGCGAACCGGGCTGAACAGCTGACGCACCAGGGCTTGCTTGATGGCGGCAGGATCCTGCTCACAAGAGACGTCAACATTATTGATGACGGCGATGGCAGGAACCTTGATCTCGATCCCATCCAGGGCGGCGGCCAGCTTTTCTGCGGCCGGTTTCATCAGGGCGCAGTGGGAGGGCACGGAGACCGGCAGCGGCAGGGCACGCTTGGCACCTGACTCTTTCATCAGCACGTTGGCACGCTCGACCGCCTCTTTGTGGCCGGCGATGACCACCTGACCCGGAGAGTTGAAGTTGACCGGAGAAACCACCTGCCCCTGGGCCGCTTTCTCACAGTTGGCAGCGATGCTTTCGTTGTCCAGACCGATGATGGCAGCCATGGCGCCAGTGCCTTCCGGTACGGCTTCCTGCATGGCCAAACCACGCAGCTCGACCAGCTTGACGGCATCGGCAAACGCCAGCGCGCCGCTGCACACCAGGGCGGAGTATTCCCCCAGGCTGTGGCCGGCCATCACGGCAGGGGTTACCCCGCCTTGTTGTTGCCACAGGCGCCACAGCGCGACGGAGGCGGTCAACAGCGCTGGCTGGGTACGCCAGGTTTTGTTGAGATCCTCGGCCGGGCCTGCCATCACCAGGGCAAACAGGTCATAGCCCAGCACCTGGCTCGCCTCGGCGAAGGTCTCTTTAATCACTGCGTGTTGCTCGGCCAGCTCGGCCAGCATGCCGACGCTCTGGGAGCCTTGTCCCGGGAAGGCAATGGCAAATCGGGTCATCATTGATTCCTTTAAGGTAAGACGAATTCGGTAAGCGGGCGCCCGAGGACCGGGCACCGCTCGGTATCAGAGGCGAACCAGCGCAGAGCCCCAGGCAAAACCGCCGCCGAAGGCTTCCAGCAGGACCAGCTGGCCGGGTTTGATGCGACCATCGCGCACCCCTTCATCGAAGGCGATGGGCACGGAGGCCGCGGAGGTATTGCCATGACGATCCAGGGTCAGGATCACCTTGTCGAGCCCCATACCGAGTTTCTTGGCGGTGGCATTGATGATGCGGAAGTTGGCTTGATGGGGCACCAGCCAGTCCAGCTCGCTCGGCTCGACGTTGGCCGCAGCCAGGGTTTCGGTCACGATCTCGCTAAGGCGTGTCACCGCCACCTTGAAGACATCGTTGCCCTTCATGTACATGTAGGCTTCGAGCTCAGCACCCGGCATGCCGCGACGGGGCTGCGGCAGTTTGAGCAGCTCGCCATAACGGCCATCGGCATGCAGATGGGTGGAGAGGATCCCAGGAGTGTCGCTGGCACCGATGACCACGGCCCCTGCCCCATCCCCGAACAGGATGATGGTGCCGCGATCCTCGGGATCGCACATGCGTGACAGCACGTCCGCACCGACAACCAGCACGTAGCGAGCAGCGCCGGATTTGACGAACTGATCGGCGATGGCGAGAGCATATGTAAAGCCGGCACAGGCGGCGGCTACGTCAAACGCCGGGATCCCCGGTACGTCAAGCAGCCCCTGCAGTTCACAGGCAGCAGCTGGGAAGGCATTCTCTGCGCTGGTAGTGGCCAGCACTATCATGTCCAGATCGGCGGCAGTCAGACCTGCCGCATCAAGCGCACGCAAGGCCGCCTGATGAGAAAGGGTCGCGACGGTTTCGTCGGCTCCGGCGATACGGCGTTCACGGATCCCGGTGCGTTCCACGATCCATTCGTCACTGGTTTCAACCATCTGTTCAAGATCGGCGTTGGTACGAACCGAACTCGGCAGATAACTGCCAGTACCCAGAATTTTGCTATGCATAGAGTTTTATAAATCCCTGTCGGAAAAGACAGATTCAAGGCGATCTGCAATTTGCAATGGAAGTTGATGTCTGGCTTCTTGTGCGGCCAGCAGAATCGCATGACACAGAGCGCGGCGCTCGGCCCGCCCATGGCTTTTTACCACAATGCCGCGCAATCCTAACAGACTCGCGCCATTATACTGGTCGGGGTTCAGGTAAGAGAAACGCCGTTTGAACATAAATCCGGCGAGTCGACCAAGAAAACTGCGTTTTTTGCGCGGATATCCGGCCAGTTCGGCCATCATCCGCACCACCCCCTCCGCGGTCTTGAGCGCCACGTTGCCCACGAAACCGTCGCAGACGATCACGTCGCACTCGCCGCTGAAGATCCTGTCACCCTCGATAAAACCGACAAAATTCAGGGCGGAGCATTGGCGCAGCAACTCGGCGCTGTGGCGCACCAGGTCGTTGCCCTTGATCTCCTCCTCCCCTACGTTGAGCAGTGCCACTCTGGGTGAAGGTATCCCCTCCACCTTCTCTGCGACTACGGCGCCCATCACGGCAAATTGCAGCAGGGTGTCGGCATCGCAGCTCACGTTCGCACCCAGATCCAGCATCACGGTCCGCTTTCCACTCAATGTGGGCAGCGCCTTGATGAGGGCTGGCCGGTCAACACCGGGCAAGGATTTTAGCACGCACTTGGCCATGGCCATCAAGGCACCGGTGTTGCCTGCACTGACACAGGCATCGGCAGCGCCGCTCTTGACCAGATCCAGGGTCACGCGCATGGAGGAGTCTTTCAGGGTACGCAGCGCCACGATAGGCTTTTCGCCCATGCCCACGACCTGGGAGGCATGCACGAGACGAACGCGAGGGTGGTTGAGCAAGCCATGTTGCTGCAGAAGAGAGGCGGTCTGGTGTTGATCACCGACCAGAACAAGTTTTAGCTGGGGTAGAAGAGACAGTGCCTGCACGGCGGCAGGCACTGTTTCCGAGGGGCCGATATCTCCCCCCATTATGTCTAGCGCGACAGTTTGCGTAGACAAAGGCAATCCTTAAGCGATTACCTTTTTACCGCGGTAGAAACCATCGGCAGTCACGTGGTGACGACGATGAATTTCGCCACTGGTCTGATCAACAGTCAGGGCAGCGGTGGTCAGCGCATCGTGGGAACGACGCATGCCACGCTTGGCGCGGGTTTTACGGTTCTGTTGTACGGCCATGGTAGGCTAACTCCTAAAATTCACTTACGTTTGAGCGCTTCAAGAACTGCAAAGGGATTCGGCCGCTCATCAGCAGGTTCGATTTCACCCCAGGTCATCTCCATGTTTCCTCTGGGACACACATCCACCGGATGCATGGCTACCTGAGGCAACGAGAGGATGAGTTCATCCTCCAGGATTTGATGAAGATCTATCTCGCCGTTTTCGTCCAACTCAATGGGCTCATAAGCTTCCGGCAGTTCTTCCTCGTTTGTTCTTTCGAACAGCGGAGTGTAAATAAAACTAGCTTCACAAAGGTGTTCAAACGTCTCACCACAACGCTGGCAAACCAGGTCGACCTTGGCATGGGCAGTGCCTTTCATAACGGTCAACTTCTGGACATCTTTGCCAAAGTGCAGTGTGACATCCACATCACTTCGCAAGCCTTCGGTTGATTCCTCCAGCCTGGGCATCTGCGACTTTTCCACTATCCCGACATAATCGAGTAGCTTCAAGGCATTACGGACTGGATCAACCTTAACGGGCAACTTCACCTTTTGCATAGGGCGCGAATATTATAGGTCCAACAAGGGATAGTCAAAGGAAAAAGTCCTTACCGCCGATGATTTTACCTTCACAGGCCCCTGCAAGAGGAACTTGTGCTCATCGGTGGCCGATTATGCCATATCGTGCAGGATCTGGCACAGGATCCTGTTCCCCTCTCCTGTCTGTCCACCGGATGTGCTCCTTGGTGTCTCATCAGGTGGCAGAACAGCGCGGGTCTCTCCCCAGCAGGCCTGGTGTCGCAGCCACTCTGGGCTCGGCTTCCATCAGTCTGCGTATGGCTTTGAAACTGCCCACGGCAGCCTTGATGGCAATGGGATTGACCAGCCAGCCCGGCAAGTTGTTGCCCGGGTTGGTATAGGTTTCGAGCCGAACGAGTGTGCTGCCATCCCGTTGGGGTAGCGCCTCCCACCGTCCAGCGCTTTCCTGGATCCGGAACAGCCCTGCATGCAATGGCAGGGCATTCGGCTCTGCCCACACCTCGAGAGTCAGGCCGCAATCGATGCGTCGACTCAAATGGGAGCGGGTGATGAGCTCCCTGTCTTGCACCGGCCAGGGAGACGCCAGGCGGGTATAGACCAGATCATCGTCGGGACCAGATCTGGCCAGCACCCTGACTTCACGGCTCTGGGGCAACCACTCTTCATGGCGCACCGTGTTGCGCAGTACCGTGATCAGCGCGCCAGGATCGACATTCACGCGCATCTCCAGACGTAAGGCCTGAAAAGATGTCGGAGGATGTGGCTGGGTCCAAAGCATCACCCCCTCATCCCCCTGACGAAGTTGCCATGTCCCTGCCCAGCTGGCGATTGTGTTTGTGCTGTGGTTCCATCAGCATGCATGCTTCCCGCTAATTAGGCGAGTCCCGCTGTAGACATCTCCTGTTTGCGTGGCCCCATCTGCACAGATAGAATCAACCAATTGATTTATAAATGGATATCATCAAAACATGCAGCCTTCCTTGATCCTCGCGTCCACCTCGTCCTACCGCAAAACCTTGCTGGAAAAACTCGGTCAGCCATTTCACTGTGCTGCGCCTCAAGTCGATGAGACAGCGCGACACGGGGAGACCGCAGAAGCCCTGGTCAGCAGATTGGCATTTGCCAAGGCGAATGCCGTTGCTACTGACCGTGATCAAGGATTGATCATCGGTTCAGATCAGGTGTGCGTCTGTGACGGGCAGATCCTCGGCAAGCCCGGCACGGTGGAGAAGGCGGTCGAGCAGTTGCTGCGGGCACAAGGCAAGCGCGTCATCTTTTACACCGGGCTCTGTGTGATCAATGCTGCGAATGGCCATGCCGAGCAGCTCGTCGAGCCTTTCACCGTGTATTTTCGCTCGCTCGACGAAGCAGCCATCCGTCGCTATGTGGAGGCCGAACGTCCTCTGGATTGTGCCGGCAGCTTCAAATGCGAGGGAATGGGCATCGTCTTGTTCAAGGCGCTGGAGGGGCGCGATCCCAACGCCCTTGTCGGTCTTCCCCTGATAGGCTTGGTTGATCTCCTGGGTCGCCACGGCCTGGCTCTGCCATAACAAGAACTCTGCCATGAAAAACGGGAGCCTTGGCTCCCGTTTTTCATGGTTGTCAGCGTGGCAGCTTGGCGAGAAACGCCTCAAGCTCCGGTGACAATGGCGCTTCCACCTGCATCTCCCGGTCGTCCACCGGATGAGTAAAGGTGAGCTTCCAGGCGTGCAGGAACAAACGCTTTAGCCCCTGCCCTCGCATCTTTTCATCAAACCCGGCCTCACCATATTTGTCATCGCAGGCGATGGGATGGCCGGCGTGCTGGGTGTGGACACGGATCTGGTGAGTACGGCCAGTGATGGGACTGCACTCGACCAGTGTGGCCTCGGCAAACTGACGGGTAATCCGGAACCGGGTCTCGGAAGGTTTGCCATCGCTGCTGACCCGCACCACCCGCTCGCCGGATTGCAGATCATTTTTGCGAAGTGGCGCATTGACCACCTTGACGTGGGGTTGCCACTGGCCGCGCACCAGCGCCAGATACTGCTTGCGCATGGTCTTGACCCGCAACTGCTCGTGCAGGCTGCGCAGGGCACTGCGCTTCTTGGCAACCAGCAGCACGCCGGAGGTGTCGCGATCCAGCCGGTGCACCAGTTCGAGGAAACGGGCTTCGGGGCGCAGAGCACGCAGCCCTTCGATGACGCCAAAACTGAGGCCGCTGCCGCCGTGCACTGCCATGCCGGACGGCTTGTTTAGCACTATCATGGCGTCGTCTTCAAACAGGATCTGGCTCTCCAGACGCTGGATGCTGCCGAGGTTGGCAGAAGGCAACTCATTCTTCTCGGCCACACGCACGGGGGGCACCCGCACCTCGTCACCGGCACAAAGCTTGTATTCCGGTTTGATGCGCTTCTTGTTGACCCGCACCTCCCCTTTTCGAAGGATGCGATAAATCAGGCTCTTGGGGACGCCCTTTAACTGAGTCTTGAGAAAATTGTCGATGCGCTGCCCGTCATGCTCAGCTTCGATGGTGAGCAGCTGCACTTGTTGATGTATCTGTGTCATGGCGCGGATTTTAACACCGCCGACAGCCCTTGGCTGCATGCTTTGTTAAAAAATGGCGTCTTGCTATAAAAGTGGTTTAAATGGGATAATAAACAAGGTTTTGTCATTGTGTTCAAGCCTTGTACTAAGTGGCCAAAATGTATGCCACCCAATCCCGAAACACCGTGTATACAAGAACATGACGGTTCCCGGGTGCGAGGTACAACGCATGGAGAACACAAACAGAGCCGACGTAAATTGTCTCCACATCGGTATCCTTAATTCACGCCCTCTCGAGAAGGCTGAACCAGAGTGCCCTTAGTTTGCGCCTCATGCATACCCCAACCGGGAGGTTGCCCCAGCATGCTGAAGACCCGAGGCCGGCGCCGGCAGGACCCAGTGGAGGAATCAAAATGACAAAATAATGAGAACTCAATGAAAAGAATGCTAATCAACGCGACTCAGGAAGAGGAGTTGCGCGTAGCGCTGGTTGACGGACAACAGCTCTACGATTTGGATATTGAAAGTCCGGGACACGAGCAGAAAAAAGCGAACATTTACAAGGGCAAAATCACCCGAGTAGAACCCAGTCTCGAAGCTGCTTTTGTTGACTATGGCGCCGAACGCCACGGTTTCCTGCCGTTAAAGGAAATCGCCCGCAATTACTTCCCCTCCGGTTACTCCTATCAGGGTCGTCCCAACATCAAAGAAGTGGTCCGCGAAGGCCAGGAAGTGATTGTCCAGATCGACAAGGAAGAGCGTGGTACCAAGGGTGCAGCCCTCACCACCTTCATCAGTCTGGCTGGCAGCTACCTGGTGCTGATGCCGAACAACCCCCGTGCCGGCGGCATCTCCCGTCGCATCGAGGGTGACGAGCGGACCGAGCTGAAGGAAGCCCTGAGCGGACTGACCGTACCGGACGGCATGGGCCTCATCGTGCGCACCGCCGGTGTGGGCAAGTCCCCGGAAGAGCTGGAGTGGGATCTGAACGTTCTGCTCAATCACTGGGACTCCATCCATAAGGCGTCACAACAACGTTCCGCTCCGGTGCTCATTCACCAGGAGAGCAACGTCATCGTGCGCGCCATCCGTGACTATCTGCGTCGCGATGTGGGCGAGATCCTGATCGACAACCCGGTCATCTTCGAGCGCGCCAAGTCACATATCGAGCTGGTCCGTCCCGATTTCCTCAATCGCGTGAAGCTCTACAAGGGTGATGTCGCCCTGTTCAACCACTTCCAGATCGAGAGCCAGATCGAATCGGCCTTCCAGCGCGAAGTGCGCCTGCCCTCCGGCGGCAGCATCGTCATCGATCCGACCGAAGCACTGACCTCCATCGATATCAACTCCTCCCGCGCTACCAAGGGCGGCGATATCGAAGAGACCGCCCTGCAGACCAACCTGGAAGCGGCCGATGAGATCGCTCGCCAGCTGCGCCTGCGTGACCTAGGTGGCCTGATTGTCATCGACTTCATCGACATGACCCCGGTTCGCCATCAGCGCGAAGTGGAAAACCGTCTGCGTGAAGCGGTGCATCAGGATCGTGCCCGTATCCAGCTGGGCCGTATCTCCCGTTTCGGTCTGCTGGAGATGTCTCGCCAGCGTCTGCGTCCCTCCCTCAACGAGTCCAGCAGCCATATCTGCCCCCGTTGCCAGGGTCAGGGGGTCATCCGTGACAACGAATCCCTCGCCCTGTCCATCCTGCGTCTCATCGAAGAAGAGGCCATGAAGGACAACACCGAGCAGGTGCATGCCCAGGTGCCGGTCGATGTGGCCGCCTATCTGCTCAACGAGAAGCGTACCTCCATCGCCAATCTGGAACAGCGCAATGATGTGCGTGTCTACATCATTCCGAACCAGCATCTGGAAACCCCGCACTACGAAGTGACCCGCATCCGTCAGAACGAGATCCCAGAAGCGGCCAGCTACGAGCTCAAAACCGAGATTGCCAAGCCGGTCTACCAGCCGCGCCAAGCTCAGGTAGTCGAGCGTGAACAACCGCTGCTGCAAGGGTTTGCCCCGGCTCCTCAGCCGGTTGCGCCCGCCGCCCCGGCTCCTGTTGCGACTCCCGCTCCGGTTGCAGAACAAGTCGGCTTCTTTGGCAAGCTGGCCAAGGCCTTCTCCGGCCTGTTCGGTGCCTCCTCCGATGCGGCTCCGGCCGAGGTGAAGGCGCCTGCCGACAAACCGGCCGCCCAGCGCGAAGCTCGCAAGGATGACGGGCACCGTCACCAGCGCGATGAATCCCGCAGCCGTGGTCAACGTGGTCGTCGCGACGACAACCGCGGCAGTCGCAATGCCGAGGCCGGAGAGAAGCGTGAAGGCGCAGCCAGCCGCGAGAGCAGTGATCGCAATCGTCGCCCGCGCAAAGAGCGTGAGCCTCGTCAAGAGCGGGAACCGCGCCAGGAACGGGAACCCCGTGGCGAAGTGCGCACCGAGCAGCGCATGGAGCGTGAGCCTCGCGAACCCCGCCAAGAGCGCGAACCTCGTGCCCCGCGTCCGGCTCGTGAACCTCGCGCCCCCCGCGAACCCCGTGCCGAGGTGATCGTCGAGGCGGTTGATACCGTTGATACTGCGGTCGCCAGCGCTGAACCGCGTCAGGAAAAAGAGCAAAAAGTGGCCGAGCGCCGCGAACGTCGCCAACTGCGCAAGCAGATCCGTGTCGATGTCGCCGCGACCGACACCCCTGCCCTGCCGACTGACGAGCAAATCATCGATGTCGCCGACGTGCAAGCCGCCGCTGAGCAGCAAGAAGAGCAAGGCGAAGGTCAGCGTCGTTCCCGCCGTACCCCGCGCAATCAGCGCATCGAAGGGCAACGTCGCAAGCGCATCAACGAAGAGGCTCGTGGCCAGCGTGAAGACGAAGCACAAGGTGAAGTGCAGCTGACTACCGCGGCCCAGGCCGATGCGGCTCAGGTGAAGGTGGAAGAACCGGTTGTGCCTGTCATCACCATTCCGAGCGCAGAAGCGGTTGCAGCAGCCCTGCAGGCCTCCGCCGCTCTGACCGAGCACGTGGTGGCTGAAGCCATTGCTGAGGAAGCGGCAGAGCAAGCACTGGCAGCCCAGGCAGTGGACGCGCCCTCCACTGACGAAGTTGAACAGGCTGCGCAAGCAGACGCTGAACCCGCCGCCGAAGTGGCAGTTGTCGAACCCGAGATGGTCGAACCTATCGTCGACACCGCCTCTCATGACGAACCTGTAGCCTTGATCGACGCTGTCGAGCAGACCCAGCAAGTGGAGGCCATCCCAGAAGAGGTTGCACCGGTTGCTGAAGCGGCACCTGTCGTGATCGCTGAGGAGACGGCCACCGCCGAGGCGAAGGTCGTCGAGATGCCGGCTGCAGTGGTGCAAACCGAGCCAGCAACCAGCCCCGAAGTGAAGGTCAGCAAGGGTGCCGGTGTATTGGCCCGTGCCCGCAAGGCTTATGCCCCCATGGCAACGCCGGCTGCGGCTCCTGCCCCGACACCCCGTGAACCCGTGGAGTACGCTCCCCTGGTACGCAGCGAAGTCGTGACCTCCGGTCGCCACGGTGGCAGCACCGCTGCCAGCAACGTGGCAACCAGCCCGGCCGGTCGCCCCTGAGCAGACTCGTTAGTCTGAATAAAGAGCCACACATCGTGTGGCTCTTTTTTTATCTCTTTTTTTGGGCTGACATCGCCTTGCTCTCCCCCCTGCCCATTCTTCGATATCCGCCGCTTTCCCGATGTTCAGCGACCACACACAGTCCAAACAAGACGTGAATAACACACCAGACAGAGAATTCATCTCTGTCAAAGCATCACGACATGCTCTGCTTTGTCGACAGGG
This sequence comes from Aeromonas sp. QDB63, assembly GCF_027707425.1. Classification (NCBI taxonomy): domain Bacteria; kingdom Pseudomonadati; phylum Pseudomonadota; class Gammaproteobacteria; order Aeromonadales; family Aeromonadaceae; genus Aeromonas; species Aeromonas sp. QDB63. Next base: position 7,119 of record NZ_JAPCIS010000016.1, on the reverse strand, counting down.
TCCGTGCATTGACAGCATATGAAGCCATTGGCAAACCGTCTGGCAGCGTTCCCCTTTGGTAGCACAGTCGGTGTGTTCAGTGGTGGCTGAGACAACCCAGGTTGAACGGGAATGCCAGACATAGGGCAACCTGTGGCGCTCTTCACTCTCATCATTTCTGGTGAGGAACATAGGCACGTTGCACACCCTCCCTTCTGCTTTACGTGCAAGCATCGGCTTGTAACAAGGCATCACACAGACAGGTCCCCTCACTGTGCACAACGAGTGGCTCAGGGATGTAGAGAAGCAAAAGAGGTGATAGATAATGTAATTCAACTTCTTGTCTGATGGCATACAACTATCACTTATTGAACTATTGCCGCATGACGTGATATTCACCAGGCAACAAAAAAGGGCCCGAAGGCCCTTGTTTCATTTCCAATGACTGTCGTCTTACCCGCCAAAGAGATGGTTGTTCAGCAGGAAGAGACCGCCGGAGAGCAGCATGGTGAGCGGCAATGTCAGCACCCAGGCCAGCAGAATGGTCTTGATGGTCTGGCTCTGCAGGCCGGACTTGTTGGCCACCATGGTCCCCGCCACCGCTGAGGAGAGAATGTGGGTGGTGGACACCGGCATCCCGGTCAGACTCGCAATCCCGATGGACGCGGCGGCCGTGATCTGGGCTGCAATGCCCTGGCTGTAGGTCATGCCGGAGGAACCGATCTTCTCCCCTACCGTGTAGACGATACGACGCCAGCCCACCATGGTGCCGCAACCGAGCGCCAGGGCGATGGACACGATGACCCAGGTCGGCGCATATTCGGCCGTGGCGGTCAGATCCTTGCGCCATTTGGCAAGATCGGTCAGCTCCTTGGCCGGCAGTGGCAACTTGGAGACCTTGCGGGCAGTGTCGTCGATGCACAGCAGCAGACGACGCACCTCGCGGCGATCCACCAGGTTCATCTCCTCGTAGGTGCGCACCTGGCCCAGACGCTTGTCGAGGGTCGCCATGGCCTGCAGGGCCTCCCCTGCCGCACAGTGACTCATCAGCTCTTCTTGGGCTTTGGCAGGCACACTGAAGTTCACAAGATGGGAAACCTGTTCCTGGTTACGCTGGTAGATCTCCATGATGCGCTGGTTGGCATCCTGGGTTCTGTCCAGATCATAGGAGCGGCTGTTCATGTCTAGCGCAAAATAAGCAGGCGCCATGCAGATCAGCACCAGCATCACCAGACCGATGCCTTTCTGGCCATCGTTGGAGCCGTGCACGAAGCTCACCCCCATTGCGGAGCAAATCAGAGTGACACGGGCCCAGAATGGTGGATGCTTCTTGCCGTCCACCAGCAGGCGCTCTTCCGGGGTCTTGTGGATCTTGCTGCCAAGCCATACGCGCTTCATGGCGAACAGCAGCAGGGCGGCAATGATGAAGCCCACGGTGGGAGAGATGATGAGAGAGAGCATGATGTCGATGGCTTTGCCGACGTTGATACCCTCTTTCAGGGGTTGATGGCTGATCAGGGCATAGGCGCCGCCTACCCCCAGGATGGAACCGATCAGGGTGTGGGAGCTGGATGCCGGAATGCCGAAGTACCAGGTTCCCAGGTTCCAGACGATGGCCGAGAACAGCAGGGAGAACACCATGATCAGACCCTGGGTAGAGTCCATGCCAAGCAGCAGATCGATGGGCAGCAGGTGAACGATGGCATAGGCCACCCCCAACCCACCCAGCATGACACCGGCGAAATTGAACAGACCGGAAGCCACCACCGCCATATGAGCCGGCATCGCCTTGGTATAGATAACCGTTGCTACCGCGTTGGCGGTATCGTGAAAGCCGTTGATGAATTCATAGGCCAGCACAAAAAAAACGGCCAATACCAAACCGATTGACCACCACAAACCCAAACCACTAAACATTTCAAACATAAAAACGAACCTGTTTATGAGTTGCGGCGGATTATGCCAGAAGGCTCGATGCGCCATACCCGTTGTTGAAATATTTCAGCAAAAAAAAAAAAGGGCATTCCGTCAGAAAATGTCTTAGGGCCTGTAGGAACGGGGCTTGTCGAGGATTAATTTAAGTCCATTCCATTGCTGTGGATAGGCGCCAATCAAAGCCGAAGCATAGCTCGATGTCCCGAAAAAGGCCGTTTTCAACCCGCTCGGCACGTCCGTTTCCTTTTGTCAGATATAAAAGAGGGTGCCCTGGCACCCTCCTCGATAGACAAGCCGCACGGTGCGGGGGTCAATCCTGGTTGATCCGGCTGGCCACAGCCCCTTGCTGACTCTTGTATTTGGCATTTTCCCGTTTGTTGTACGGGCGAGCCGCGGTACCTGACAGCATCTCGAAGTTCAGGGCACCGATCTTCATCTTGGGACGCAGGGCCAGAGGCAACTTGCCGCCGTTGTAAAACTCCAGCACGATGCGACCTGACCAGCCCGGATCGATGCGGTGGGCGGTGACGTGCACCATGAGGCCCAGGCGCGCCAGGGAGGAGCGACCATCCAGCCAGCCGACGATATCGGCGGGCAAGGTAACCGATTCATAGGTCACCGCCAGCGCCAGCTGACCCGGGTGCAGATAGAAGGCTTCACCGTCCGGCACGTGGATCTCCTCGCTCATCACCCGCTCGATGGCATCGGCCATCTCGGCACTGGTACCGCCAAGGTCGATGTAAGGCGCGGTATGATCGCGAAACACCCGAAACTCGTTGCCCAGCAGCACATCGACGCTGACGCCGCTGATCCGCTCAACACCGGGCCGCGGCTCGATGACGATCTTGCCTTCATCCAGGTGCCGTTCGATATCGGTATCACAAAGACGCATTCTGCGACTCTCCTGACAAAAGATTCATTAAAAAAAGCCGGGCATCACCCGGCTTGTTTTCTCTCAACCAATCAACATATGGCGGATACGCGCCTTGAGCATGTCGATGGCGATGCGGTTCTTGCCGCCACGGGGCACGATCACGTCGGCATACTGCTTGGACGGGTCGATGAACTGCATGAACATGGGACGCACAGTCTTCTGATACTGCTTGAGTACGGAGTCCATGGTACGACCGCGCTCCTGCACATCGCGCACCAGACGGCGCAGCAAACAGATGTCGAGCGGGGTATCCATGAAGATGGAGGCGTCCATCAGTTCGCGCAGGCGGCTGTCGGTCAACAGCAGTATCCCTTCGAGGATGATGACACGGCGCGGTGCAAAGGTAGTGACCTCGGTCATGCGCGTGTGCTCGGTATAGGAGTACTGGGGGATGTTGACCGCCTCCCCTTGCGTCAGCTGGGTCAGATGCTGCACCAGCAGATCGTGATCCAGGGCATTGGGGTGGTCATAGTTGGTCTTGACCCGCTCTTCCATGGTCAGGTGGGTCTGATCACGGTAGTAGCAATCCTCGGTGATCACACCAATCTGACCCGCTCCCAGCTCGGCCACCAGCTCTTCATAGATGGTTTGGGCGATAAGACTCTTGCCGGACGCGGATGCACCAGCAATACCGATGATCACACAGGAATGTTGAGTATCAGACATTGAAAATACCTAAAGAGAAGAGCACTGGGGATTGTTTAAACCGATCCATTATATGAAAAAGGGGTGGCCATGCCCACCCCAAATCCGTCCCCCTTGGCCGAACGCCGATTATTCGTCCAGCGCCACCGTGTAGAGCGGAGTCGCAATCGGTTTTGCGCTGAAATAGAGCTCGGCCCCTACCCGGCGAGCCAGTTTCAGGTAAGTCTGTGACAGCTCGCCATCCGGCGTACCGAACACGGTGGGGCAGCCGTCATCCATGTGCTGGCGAATGTCGATATGCAGCGGCAACTGACCAAGCAGCGCCACGTGATACTGCTCCGCCATCTTCTGGCCACCGCCGGTACCGAACAACGGCTCGTGATGCCCGCAGGCACTGCAGACGTGGTAACTCATGTTCTCGACGATGCCAAGCACAGGCACATTGACCTTGTTGAACATGGCGATCCCCTTGCGGGCATCTGCCAGTGCCACATCCTGGGGCGTCGTGACGATCACCGCCGCCGTGGTGGGCACCTGCTGGGCCAGCGTCAGCTGGATATCGCCGGTGCCCGGGGGCATGTCCACCACCAGGTAGTCCACCTCACCCCAGCGGGTCTCGTGCAGGATCTGCCCGAGTGCCTTGCTCGCCATGGGACCGCGCCAGATGGTGGCATCCTGCTCGGCCACCAGATAACCGATGCTGTTGCTCTTGATGCCGCAGGCCATCACCGGCTCCATCAACTTGCCATCAAAGCTGACAGGGCGCTCCTTGAGGGTCCCCGTCATGGTCGGGATGGAGGGGCCATAGATGTCCGCATCCAGCAGGGCGACCCGCGCCCCCTCTTTTTGCAGCGCCAGCGCCAGGTTGACCGCGGTAGTGGACTTGCCCACCCCTCCCTTGCCGGAGGCAACCACCAGGATATTGCGGATCCCCTGCACCGCCGCCAGTTGCTGCGCGCGGGGCATGCTGGCCACGTCTATCTCCCCCGCCCAGTCGATGCGGGTCGCGCCGGTTGCGCTGCGCAGCTGCGCATCGAACTCCTCTTTGATCTGTTCAAACAGGGACTGGCCGGCAAAGGGCAGCACCAGCGTGATGGCCAGGGTCTGTTCGTGCCGCTCAACGGAACGCACAAAACCGGCCGCGACCAGATCCTTGCCCCATCCTGCCGGCTTAAATTCGGCCAGGATCTGTTTTACTGAATCAATCACCATTAACTCCCCATTATGTTGTCGTTATGCTGAGGTGAACGGTTACCGCACATAAATCAGTGGCTTGCCGACGTCATCGCGATGCCGCCAGTCAGGGCACCGGGGGCCACAACCCTAGGCAGGCCGCCCCCAATTCGGGTAACATGCACGGCACTGTATCATCCCAACAGGCACATAAAGAACGTATTATGGCAACTGATCCTCGTAGAATGCTGGTAACCTGCGCCCTCCCCTATGCCAACGGCTCCATCCATCTCGGCCACATGCTGGAACACATCCAGGCCGATATCTGGGTTCGTTATCAGCGAATGCGTGGCCATCAGGTGCATTTCGTCTGTGCCGACGATGCCCACGGTACGCCCATCATGCTCAAGGCTCAGCAGATGGGGATCTCGCCGGAAGAGATGATTGCCGCCGTCTCCCAGGAGCACCAGGGGGATTTTGCCGGTTTCAACATCAGCTTCGACAACTACCACTCCACCCACAGCGACGAGAACCGCGAGCTGGCGGGCGTGATCTATGGCCGCCTCAAAGAGTCCGGCAAAATCAAGATCCGTACCATCTCCCAACTGTTCGATCCGGAAAAATCCATGTTCCTGCCGGATCGCTTCGTCAAGGGCACCTGCCCCAAGTGCAAGTCCCCCGATCAGTACGGTGACAACTGCGACGCGTGCGGCGCCACCTACAGCCCGACCGAGCTGATTGATCCGAAATCCGCCGTCTCCGGTGCGACCCCGGTGATGAAGGACTCCGAGCACTACTTCTTCGACCTGCCCCAGTTCGAAGCCTGGCTCGCCGACTGGGTACGCGGCTCCGGCGCCATCCAGGAAGAGATGGCCAACAAGATGCAAGAGTGGTTCGAAAGCGGCCTGCAGCAGTGGGACATCACCCGTGATGCCCCCTACTTCGGCTTCGAAATTCCCGGTGCCCCCGGCAAGTACTTCTATGTCTGGCTGGACGCCCCCATCGGCTACATGGCGTCGTTCAAGAACCTGTGCAACAAGCGCGGCGACATCGACTTCGACAACTACTGGAAAGCGGACTCCGACGCCGAGCTCTATCACTTCATCGGCAAGGACATCGCCTACTTCCACTGCCTGTTCTGGCCGGCCATGCTTGAAGGCGCGAACTTCCGCAAGCCGACCAAGGTCAACGTACACGGCTATGTGACCGTCAACGGCGCCAAGATGTCCAAGTCTAAGGGCACCTTCATCAAGGCGTCCACCTATCTCAAGCACCTGGATCCGGAGTGCCTGCGTTACTACTACGCCGCCAAGCTCAACAGCCGCATCGACGATCTGGACTTGAACCTCGAAGACTTCGTCTCCCGCGTCAACGCCGACGTGGTCAACAAGCTGGTCAACCTGGCCTCTCGCAACGCCGGCTTTATCGCCAAGCGTTTTGACGGCAAGCTGGCCGCCACCTGCGCCGAGCCCGCACTCTACGCCGAGTTTGCCAACGCCAGCGCCAGCATCGCCGAAGCCTATGAAGCGCGCGAATTCAGCCGCGCCATCCGCGAGATCATGGCCCTGGCCGACAAGGCCAACCGCTATGTGGACGACAAGGCTCCCTGGGTCATCGCCAAGCAGGAAGGGGCGGATGCCGAGCTGCAAGCCGTCTGCTCCGTCGGCATCAACCTGTTCCGCGTGCTGATGGCCTACTTGAAGCCCGTCATGCCGCAACTGGCCGAGCGCGCCGAAGCCTTCCTTGGCGAGACCCTGACCTGGGACGGCATCGCCGCCCCTCTGGTCGACCACGGCGTCGCCCCCTTCAAGGCCCTCTTCTCCCGCATCGAGTCCGCCAAGGTGGATGCCATGGTGGAAGCGTCCAAGGAAGACCTCGCCAAGGAGCAGAGCAAGAAGCCGGCAGGCCCCCTGGTGGACGATCCCATCAGCGAGACCATCACCTACGACGACTTTGCCAAGATTGACCTGCGGGTGGCGCTGATCAAGAAAGCCGAAGCGGTGCCGGAAGCCGAGAAGCTGCTGAAGTTGCAGCTGGATATCGGCGGCGAAACCCGTCAGGTCTTTGCCGGTATCAAGTCCGCCTACAACCCGGAAGATCTGGAAGGCAAGCTGACCGTGATGGTGGCCAACCTGGCCCCGCGCAAGATGCGCTTTGGCATGTCCGAAGGTATGGTGCTGGCGGCAGGTCCGGGCGGCAAGGATCTCTGGATCCTCGAGCCCCAGGAAGGTGCCCAGCCGGGCATGCGCGTGAAGTAATACGCCCCTTCCCGGACAGTCCCAATGAAAAGAGAGGCCAATGGCCTCTCTTTTTTTAGGCTATGTCCCAATTACGTGTTGCATGGGGCGCCCCAGCGCCTCATGCAAGCAACGTGGTACATTCACTTCCCGCCCGTAGCGCTCCAACATCCTTCGCCAACCCAGATAATTTCTCAGATAGTGGGTCGCTACCCC
>NZ_JAPCIS010000015.1:0-83263 GCF_027707425.1 Aeromonas sp. QDB63 | reverse complement strand
CAGAAGTGAAACGCTGTAGCGCCGATGGTAGTGTGGCATTCGCCATGCGAGAGTAGGACACTGCCAGGCACCCAATTAAACGGTGATGTGAAGAATCACATGACTGGCTGCGAGGATGACACCTCATAAAGAAGCGGCAAATGATTTAGCGAAAGCTAACCGAATGCGGAGCGGTAGTTCAGTCGGTTAGAATACCGGCCTGTCACGCCGGGGGTCGCGGGTTCGAGTCCCGTCCGCTCCGCCACTAAATTGAAAGGCCTTCCCTATCGGGAAGGCCTTTTTGCTATCTGACATTTACCCAGTCTCTCATCCTCAGTAGCAGGCCGCTTGGTTGGGTTATCACCCCTCCTACGACAATCTCCGCCCTATAGAATGGCATTCATGCTTCATTCGTGGTCACACATATAGACAGTTCAGGGATGACTCAACAATCTGCCTGGCTGAGCAGAAGTCAGTGGCCATCGTTACCTGGAGTTAGTCGCCAGGAAATATCCTGGCTGGTTGGTTGCGGCTGATCTGCTGCGTTCTGAGGGCCTAGTGGATGTCGCTGAGCATAGACGAGGGAGGGCGCAGGAAAGGTAAGGTGCGCTACTGTGGCTGAGTCTGATGGGGTTATCCAGGATGCAGGTGATATCTGGTAAAAGCGTGATGTTGTAGGACCGCTCAGGCTGATTCCATTTTCTGTTGTGTCGTGGGCATGGGGTGCACAAAAGAAAAGGGGACAGCATCTGCTGTCCCCTCAAGTCATTTCGTCCATTCCCTGAACTGCCATGCTCCCTGCAATCCTTGACGCTATCCTTTCCTTTGGAAATTCCCCTTCCCAATCCGTTGGGGTGTCCTGTGGCCTTCCTAGCCTGGCAATCTGTCCTGATTGCTTCACCCTCTCCTTCCTGGAGGTGTCCATTACCACATCCCGTGGTGTTCCTGCGTCATCCTGACTGATAACCATCCTGGTTATCACGCTTCATCTTGAAGCTGTTCCTGACCGCGTCTTGCGGTGTCCTTTCATCCTTGATGAGCGACAATCCGTACCACTCAACCTCATCCCGAGGTATCCAACTACCGCATCCTGCGGTTGTCCTGTCGATCCTTGTGATAACCATCCTGGCTATCAACCCCATCCCGAGGTGTTCCTTGCCCACATCCTGCAGGCTATTCCTTGTTTATGCGCTGTTTCTGCATCCTGCCGAATCAGGCCGTCCTTGTGAGACCCATACTAAGGCAATTACGGGCTCGAACAAGGTGTGCATTCGGCTTGGGTTCCGTGACATGCGGTGCAGAAATGGGCTTGTGTGGAATATTATCTACGTTTATCAGTTGCTTAGATAGTTTCCATGGAAAGCATACCCAGTGCGGGATGGCTTCACGTACGGTTCAACACTGAGGGGTCTTACAGGGGGAATGGCAGATCTCTTACAAGCAGAAATCGGTAGGAAAACGATGGTACAGCCGCTTCAATCAGGGGTGTAAGAGTTCAAAATTAATTGAATACTTATGCTTTAAAAGTAGACAAAAGCCGAGATAAATCTCGGCTTTGTATTGTCTGCTGGTTTCTTTAGCTGACCCTTGTCCCAGGAGTCGGGTAGGCCTTGCGCAGTGATTCGGGTGCAAGTACCTCCAGGTTGCCGCTCATGTTGTTCAGCCAGGAGCGGAACTCGGGCGTATCTTGCACTTCGGTCTCCACCACCACGCTGCGCTTGTCGTAACGGGTCATACGCGGGTTATGTCCCGGGATTTGTCCATCGATCAGTGTCGGGCAGTTGGCATCGATGCGCCCGACGAAGCGGATCGGACCGCTGACGTCCTGATAACCCTGGTCGCGGATTAGCTTCTGGATATTGAAGTCCTTCGGCTGGGTCGCGCTGAAGTTGGTCAACTCCACGTTCTTGATGTGATCGAACGGAATGCCGTAGACCTTGGGATCCAGCTCGGACAGGGTACAGAGCAGGATGGGGCCATCGGGCTGGTTCAGGATGCCGAGGGGATTGATGCGGTCATAGCAGAGCCAGACAGTACGCTCCTTGATGACACGCTGGATCTCGGCGCTGAACTTGCGGCCACGCCAGAGGGCGTCGCGGATCAGGGTGCTGCGGCGGATCTCCGGATTGCCGGCGAAGGGGCGAGGTGACTGGTGCACGCTCTCCAGCCAGCGCTCGGCCAGTTCGCTCTGGCTGTCGCGGATCACCTGACCAGCCTTGTCGATCAGCGGGTTCAATTCGGTCAGCACGCTTGCCGGCAACAGTTGGCTCGCCTGGTCGCTCCAGGTTTTCAGGGCCACTGCCAGCGAGAGCGGCATGATGTTGGCAAAGTCATTGAGACCATGGCGCTCGAAGCACCAGCCATGAGGCTTGCTGCGCTCATCGGAGGTGAGGTCGAACAGTCCCATGCCGGACATCTCTTCCAGGTCCCGTTGCACGGTACGGAGACTGACGTGAATGCCTTCCTCTTCCAGTTTTACCTGGAGTTGGCTGGCGGTCAGCTTGTAAGGGCGGTGCGGGATGCAACGCGCCAAGGTCAGTTGTCGTAACAGCTTCTTACTCATGGTGCATGCCTTCACTGGTTTAGCGTTGAGTGTATCCTAGCCATGGCCTGCGACAGTCTATGTCGCAAGTTTTGCTGCGACAACTGTCGCCATTTTCATACATGAAGAACCAAGGTGTTGATAAATAAGATAAAATAACAAGTTAAAGGGGTTGTTTGAGCCCTTTTTTTATTGAAAACAAGCCTTGCGAGAATGCTCGCGACCTGGGTGACTGGAAGGAAATGGAAGCAATATGGAGGGGGAGGTGGGAAGGAGGTGAGGGACGGGCCCCCACCTCGACACGTCGTTACGCCAGCCAGGACCAGGCTGATTTGGTGATGGCTGCGCCCACCATGTAGCCGAATACTGCGAGAGCGGCCACTCCGGCCACCAGCTTCTGGCCGCGGGCAGGACGCTTGAGCGCCATGACGCCCAGGCCGATGTAGATCACCAGGGCAATCAGCTTGGCCATCAACCAGGGCTGCTGGCCAGGGCTCATCTGCAGGGTCACCGCCAGCAGCACACCAAACAGCAGCAGGAAGGTGTCGTTGATGTGGGGTAGCACCTTCAGCCATTTCTGTTGCAGCCGCCCGCTGCCCGCCAGCGCCAGGCTCCAGCGGTAGAGGAAGAGCAGCAGGCTGACCAGGGCCAGGGTCATGTGAAGGTGTTTGAGCATGGGGTAATAGGCAATCATGTTGCTTCCTTGTCGTTGTCGGGCAGACCGCTGTTCCATTGATGGGCGTGGGTACGCTCCTGTCCTTCCTGATCGTCTTGCAGCAGGTCGGAGAGGATGTCGCGGTATTGCAGGCTCTTGTTGATATAGGTGTGCTCGTCGTCCAGGTAGTTGACCTGTTCCCGCAGCAGCCGGTTGTCATACTGCTTGAACATCTGCCCCGCACGCCAGGCCTGATTGGCCCTGAATCCCAAGAGGGTGAGTGCTTCTACCCCAAGATCCACGGCCGACCCCAGGGTTTCGCGGTGCACGCTGTCTATCCCGTGGCGCAGGATCTCGTGGGCATGGGGTCTGTCCTGGGCACGGGCCAGTATTCTGAGGTGCGGGAAGTGCTTTTTCACCATCTCGATCACTTCGAGGGAGGTGGCCGGGTCATTGAGGGAGAGCACCAGCAGTTTGGCCTTGTGGGCGCCGGCCGCGTGCAGCAGGTCGAGTCGGCTGGCATCCCCATAAAACACCTGGTAGCCGTACTTTCTCAGCATCTCTATCTGGCTGGCATCCTGCTCCAGGATGGTGGTGCCAATACCATGGCCGTGGAGCAGACGCCCCACTATCTGACCGAAGCGACCGAAGCCGGCGATGATGACCGGGTGTTCCACCAGCTCGGGCTGTTCGTGTTCGGGGGTGTCGCTCTGGTTGCGGTAGTCGAACCAGGGCTGGATCACCCGATCGTTGAGGATAAGCAGCAGCGGTGTCAGCGCCATGGAGAGGGCGACGACCAGAGTCAGCAGTGAGATGGTGCTGCCCGGCAGTACCTTGTTCTGGGCGGCGAACGAGAACAGCACGAAGGCGAACTCCCCGCCCTGGGCCAGGGCCAGGGCGAAGGTCCAGCGCTGGTTCGGGGAGAGGCGAATGACAAAGCCGAGCCCCATCAGCACCAGCCACTTGAGCACCATCAGACCGATCACCAGTGCCGGGATCAACAGGGGATGGGCGGCAAAGAGGCTGAAGTCGATGCCGGCACCCACCGACATGAAGAAGAGGCCGAGCAGCAACCCCTTGAACGGCTCAATGTCCGCTTCCAGCTCGTGGCGGTACTCGCTGTCCGCCAGCACCACGCCGGCGAGGAAGGAGCCGAGGGCGGGGGAGAGGCCGACGGATTCCATCAGCACGGCGATGGCGATCACCAGCAGCAGGGCGGCAGCAACGAAGATCTCCCGCATGTGGGACTGGGCGATGGCGCGAAACACCGGCCGCATCAGGTAATGACCACCCAGCACGATGCCGGCGATGGCGGCCACCACCAGCAGGCCGTGCTGCCAGCCTGCCAGCTCTGAGCTGCCGCTGCTGGCGACCGGCGCGATGGCCAGCAGCGGCAGGATCGCCAGGATGGGGATGACGGCGATGTCCTGGAACAGCAACACCGCAAACGCGGAGCGGCCGCTCTCGCTCTGCATCAGTTTGCGCTCCTGCAGGCTCTGCAGCACGATGGCGGTGGAGGAGAGCGCAAGAATGAGACCGATGGCGAGCCCCTGCTGCCAGGGCAGACCCAAAAGATAACCCACCCCGGTCAGGGCGACACTGGTGAGCAGCACCTGCAGACCACCGGTGCCGAGGATGGGCCCTTTCAGTTGCCACAACAGGGCCGGGCGCAGCTCCAGACCGACCAGAAACAGCATCAGCACCACCCCGAACTCGGCGAAGTGCATCACGTCTTTCTGCTCGCCCACCAGACCAAGCAGGAAGGGACCTATGATGATCCCCGCCAGCAGGTAGCCAAGGACGGAGCCCAGCCCCCACCGCTTGGCTAGCGGGACGGCGATCACCGCCGCCGAGAGGTAGATCAGGGCATCAAACAGCAATCCATGTCCCATCAGCGGCTCCTCCTTAACATGATGAATGCCGGTGAGGGCTGGCCGGGCCTGCGCCCGGATCGAGTGTGTGTCATGGGAGTACCCCCAGCAGATCGCGCAGATAGGGGCTCTCGGCCAGCTGGGCCGGGGTCAGCTGCTCGTCACGCAGGGCGCACAGCAGTTGGCGATAGTCCTGGCCGCAGCGGCGCAGCGCCTCGGGATCCTCGAGTTTGTGGAAGGAGTGCAGCACGAAAGGGGGCAGCCAGCGCATGCCGCACAGCTGTGCGGTCTGCTGGAAGGGGAGCAGGAAGTCGAGCAGCGGGCGCTGGTTGTAGCCGGCGCGGCAGTAGGATTCGGGGCCGCCCCCCGTGGTGATGGCGCTGAGCCACTGCTTGCCGCTGAGGGCGTGGGCCTCGGGGCCGTAGGCATAGCCGTACTCCAGCACCAGGTCCATCCACTCTTTCATGATGGCCGGGCAGGAGTACCAGTAGAAGGGGTGCTGGAAGACGATGATGTCGTGCTCCGCCAGCAGGGCCTGTTCCCGTTTCACGTTGATGAACATATCCGGATAGCGCTGGCAGAGATCGTGCAGGGTGATCCCCTCCAGCCCCTCGATGGCGTGCAGCAGTTGCTTGTTGGCCCGGGAACTCTGCAGCGCCGGGTGTGAAAAGATGACCAGAATGCGTTTCATGGGATTCCTGAAGAGGGTCTGCTGCCGGCACATGCGACAGACTGTGAGCTGAAACGTTATCAAGAAGCTCCCTGGCCCGCCAGTTCCGGGATCAGTGCGCGCAGCGCCGGATTCAGGGTCTGGTGGGCGGGGTAGCAGAGGCCGATGCGGCGGAACATCCGGGGGCCGCTCACGGGCAGGGTGCACAGGCCCGCTTCGTCCTCCACCAGCCCGTCGGGCAGGAAGCTGATGCCCACTCCGGCCAGCACCAGCGCCATCACCAGCCCCTTGCTCTCGGCCTTGGCCACCAGATTGAGGGTGAGCCGGTCACAGGCCAGCAGGCCTATGGTTTGCTGATGGGCTTCGCAGGGGGGACACTCAATGAAATCATGGTGTTGCAACTCAGCCAGCTCGATACGCGCCCTGCCCGCAAGAGGGTGTCCCCTAGGAACGCACAGCACGTACTCCTCTTCCCAGAGCGGCAGGAAGATCTCGTCCTCCCGGCGCAGGGCATCCAGGGTCAGCCGGCAGTCGGCCGGGGTGCCGTAATCGGAGAGGGTGAGATCCAGCTCGGGCAGCACCCCCTGCACCCGCCGAAGCAATCCCGCCAACCGACGGCGGCTGAGGTCGGGCATGATGGCCATGTTGAGTCTCGCACGCGTCGCCTTCTGGCGAAACAGGGTCGGCAGGCGACGCGCCTCTTCCACCAGCTTGACGGCGTGGGGATAGAGATAGTGGGCCGGATCCTTCGCTTCCACCCCCTTCTTGCCCCGGATGAAGAGGCTGTCCCCCAGGCTCTCTTCGAGCTGGCGAAGGCCGGCGGAGAGGGAGGGTTGGCTCACGTGGCAGCGGGCTGCCGCTGCCGTGATGTTCTTCTCTTCATAGATGGCGATGAAGAAGCGCAGCAATCTCAGGTCCAGCATGGGGATACCATAGTTAATTCAGATGATAACCAGCGGAAAACTATATTTATCGCCGATGGATGTAGCGACTATAGTGACTGGGTCCCGTGCTGGCCAGCCCTTGTTTGACGCCCATTTCAACGCATCAGAAGGAAAACTCCATGTCCAAGTCCCTCGTGGTGATCACCGGCGCGTCCGCCGGGATCGGTGCCGCCATTGCCCGCGCCTTCTCCGCCGCCGGCCATCCGCTGCTGTTGCTGGCCCGCCGGGTCGAGCCCATGCAGGCGCTGAACCTGCCCGATACCCTCTGCATCGGGGTCGATGTCACCGACACCGCCGCCATGAAGGCCGCCGTGGCGCAGGCGGAGGCGCAATTCGGCCCGGTGGGATGTCTGGTCAACAATGCCGGCGTCATGCTGCTGGGACAGGCCGACGTGCAGGATCCCGCCGAGTGGCAGCAGATGCTCAATATCAACGTGATGGGGGTTCTGAATGGCGTGCATGCGGTACTGGCCGGCATGAAGGCCCGCCGCAGCGGCACCATCATCAACATCAGCTCCATCGCCGGTCGCAAGACCTTCCCGAACCATGCCGCTTACTGCGCCACCAAGTTCGCCGTCCACGCCCTGACCGAGAATATCCGGGAAGAGGTGGCCGATGTCGGCGTGCGGATGGTGACCATCGCTCCGGGCGCGGTGGAAACCGAGCTGCTCAGCCACACCACGGACGAGAGCATCAAGGCGGGCTATCACGACTGGAAGGATCAGATGGGAGGCGTCATTGCCCCCGAGGTGATCGCCGACGCCGTGCTCTACGCCTGGCACCAGCCGGCCAACGTCTGCGTGCGGGAGATCGTGCTGGCAGCCACCCGTCAGCAACCCTGATGCAAACGGGGGAGGGGTTGACCCTCCCCCTGGGCCAAGGGTTACCATAGGCCCTCTTTCGTCATTGAGTCGTCTCATGGTCCTGACCCGTCGCCAACTCGCTCGCGCCCGCCGCTGGCTCCCCCTGTGGAGTCTGGTGCTGGTGCTGATGTCGTTTGGCAGCCGTGCGGCCACCGATCTCTGTACCCTGACGCCCCATTGCAGCCAGAGCGAGCGTACCCTGGAAAAAGCCATGCCCTGCGGCAGCTTCACCTCGGCGCTCGCCATGACGGTGCTCACCAGCGACAGCCTGACGGTTGCCCGGCTTGAGCCCGACAGGCCGACATACCTCTCTCCCTCTCTGTTCATGCCGGAGGCGCCCCTGGAGCGTCTCGAGCGTCCGCCCCGTCACCACGGCTGAGTCGAGTTTCCCTTTCCGGGCATTTCTTCTTAACCGAGGTGAGATATGTACAAGTCCCTGTTACTGGCCGTGCTGGCCGGTACCGTCAGTTTTTCTGCTCTGGCAACCGGGCAGATGACCGTCTACAAGTCCCAGTATTGCGGTTGCTGCAAGACCTGGATCAAGCACATGGAAGAGAACGGCTTTGAGGTCAAGGTCGTGGAAACCGAGCAGCTTGACCCGATCAAGCAGCAGCATGGCATCACCCCGCAGCTGGCCTCCTGCCACACCGGGGTGGTGAATGGCTATGTGGTGGAGGGGCATGTGCCCGCTGCCGACGTGCAGAAGCTGCTCAAGGAAAAACCGGCGATCCGCGGTCTGACCATTCCGGGGATGCCCCAGAGTGCGCCGGGCATGGATATTCCGGGTCAGCCCTATCAGGTGCTGAGCATCAGTGACGAGGGCGCGACCAAAGTCTGGTCGAGCTACCCCGGCTGATGGATGCTGACCGTGAGCAGACACACTTTCATCATGTGAGGCACACCTGAGCGAACCCGTGTCGCCCACGGTCAGGGAGGAGGGCCGCCATCGCGAGATGGCGGCCCTTTTTCGTCGATTTGGGGGGGAATGTCCGGGGAGCCCTTGCAACCCCGGGCGACAAGGGGCAGATTGATCGCCAATTTTTATTTTCTCAGGGACGCTTTTCCCACTGCCTGCCGGTGTGCCGTCTGGATGCGTGCAGCACCAGCGGGAGGGGCGGCCCTGTGACAGCGCAAAGGATGCGACATGTTCACCTTTTCCCGGGGGTTGCTGCTGGCTTGCCTGCTTGCTGCGCCCTGTTCCCATGCCAACGAAGAGTCCGCCATGCCTACAAGCGATACTTCCACCCAGCCTGTCATTGTCCCCCCGGTGGCCGCCAAGCACCCCCATACCCTGAAAAAACACGGGGACACGCGCGTCGACAACTACTACTGGCTGCGTGACGACGAGCGGCAGAAGCCCGAGGTGCTGGACTATCTCAAGGCAGAGAATGCCTACACCGAGGCCATGCTCGCACCGATCAAGCCGCTACGCGAGCAGCTCTACAAGGAGATGGTGGCCCGTATTCCCCAGCAGGACGAGTCTGTCCCCTATGTGAAGAACGGCTACCGCTATCAGACCCGTTACGAGCCGGGCAAGGAGTACGCCATCTACTCCCGCAGCAAGGTGGAAGGGGACGGGGCGCCCACCCTGCTGCTGGATGGCAACCAGCGCGCCGAAGGCCACGAGTTCTATGCCCTGGGGGCGCTCGAGGTGAGCCGCAACAACCGTTGGTTGGCGGTGGCGGAAGATTATCTCTCCCGCCGTCAATACAGGATCCAGTTCCTCGATCTGGAGAGCGGCGCCTGGGCCGCCGACACCCTCGAGAACACCTCCGGCAACCTGGTGTGGGCCAACGACAGCAAGACGGTCTTCTACGTGCGCAAGCACCCCAAGACCCTGCTGCCCTACCAGGTCTATCGCCACGAGCTGGGCACGGACCCCGCGAAGGATATCCTGGTCTACGAGGAGAAGGACGACTCCTTCTATGTGAGCCTCTACGCCACCACCTCGGAAGATTTCATCGTCATCTCCCTCTCCAGCACCACCACCAGCGAGGCGCGCCTCATTGATGCCAATGTGCCGGGCCAGACGCCACGCCTGTTCCTGCCCCGTCAGGTGGATCACGAATACAGCCTGGATCACTACCGTGGTCGCTTCTATGTGCGCTCCAACAAGGACGGCAAGAACTTCGGCCTCTATGAGACCAAGGAGAGCCCGGTGGATCGCTGGAAGGCGGTGATCGCCCCCAATCCGGACGTGCTGCTGGAGAGCTATGCCCTGTTCAGGGACTGGCTGGTGCTGGAGGAGCGCAGCCAGGGGTTGACCCGGTTGCGTCAGGTCAACTGGCAGAGCGGCGAACAGAAGGAGATCGCCTTCGACGATCCCGCCTATGTCACCTGGCTTGCCTACAACCCGGAGCCGGACACCAGCGCCCTGCGCTATGGCTACTCCTCCATGACCACGCCGTCCTCCACCTACGAGCTGGACATGGACAGCGGCAAGCGGACTCTGCTCAAGCAGCAGCCGGTGGCGGGCTTCGTGCCTGCGCAATATGCCAGCGAGCGGCTCTGGATCACCGCCCGTGACGGCGTGGCTGTGCCGGTGTCGCTGGTCTATCGCAAGGACAAGTTCAAGAAGGCAGGGGGTGGTGCAGGCACCAATCCCCTGCTGGTCTACGGCTATGGCTCCTACGGCGCCAGCATGGACCCGGACTTCAGCAGCTCACGCCTGAGCCTGCTGGACCGGGGTTTCGTCTACGCCATCGCCCATATCCGGGGTGGCGAGGAGCTGGGCCGCACTTGGTATGAAGAGGGCAAGCTGCTCAAGAAGCAGAACACCTTCAACGACTTCATCGACGTGACCGAGGCGTTGGTGGCGCAAGGCTACGGCGCCAGGGATCAGGTCTATGCCATGGGAGGCAGCGCCGGCGGCCTGCTGATGGGGGCCGTCATCAACCAGGCGCCTCAGCTCTATCGCGGCGTGGTGGCCCAGGTGCCCTTCGTCGATGTGGTCACCACCATGCTGGACGAGTCCATTCCCCTCACCACAGGGGAGTATGACGAGTGGGGCAACCCGAACCAGAAGCGCTACTACGACTACATGAAGGCCTACAGCCCCTACGATCAGGTCAAGGCCCAGGCCTACCCGAATCTGCTGGTGACCACGGGGCTGCACGACTCCCAGGTGCAGTACTGGGAGCCAGCCAAGTGGGTGGCCAAGCTGCGTGAGTTGAAGACGGATGACAACCAGTTGCTGCTCAGTACCGACATGGAGGCCGGTCACGGCGGCAAGTCGGGCCGTTTCAAGGCCTATGAGGACATCGCCCTGGAGTTCGCCTTCATTCTGGAGCTGGCTGGCAGCAAGGCGTGATGGCCGAGCCCAAATGAAATCAGCTTGTTACCAAACCCCGTTCCGGCAGCCCCGGATCGGGGTTTTTGCATCTTGGCGACAAAAGCGTCATTAACGTCGTGTTTATGCTGTTCAGTATGCATTTCGCAATATAACGGACCAGGTTTCTAATCCTTGCCAGTCAAGGGTTGCGAAAGAATCTGG
Source organism: Aeromonas sp. QDB63 (assembly GCF_027707425.1). Lineage (NCBI taxonomy): Bacteria > Pseudomonadati > Pseudomonadota > Gammaproteobacteria > Aeromonadales > Aeromonadaceae > Aeromonas > Aeromonas sp. QDB63. The sequence continues at coordinate 72,246 of NZ_JAPCIS010000015.1, read as the reverse complement.
GCGTTCTTTTTATTGCTTCCCTTTGATAGTTCATGTAATTAATCTGCCCTTGAGAAATTAATGATCCGCTTCAAACTTCTCGCTATTTAAATCCGCCATTTTGCTGTTTTGTTTGATTTATGTTGGTGTTATGTGCTTAATCGGGGCGTTAATGCTTTTGAACTGACCCGTTTCTGGTCAGATCACCTCCGATCGGCATGACGCTGATTATCTCACCGCAGGATGATGGTGGCTTCTGGAAGGGCGCGTGCTGCTCGACCATTTCCTCGTACGAGGTCGTATAGGCGAACCCAGTCTTGATGCGGGTCTGTCTCATATTCTCCCGGGAAACGGGTGAAATAAATCAATGAAAAGGATGAAGAACATGAAAGGATTATCCTTGGCGTGCGCCTTGTCGGCGGCTCTGGTCGGTGTGTCGTTTGGTGGTCCGGTGCAAGCGCAGGAGCGCTTCGTGACCATAGGCACCGGCGGTCAGACCGGCGTCTACTACGTGGCGGGCCAGTCCATCTGCCGCTTCCTCAACCGCGGCGCCGCCGATCACCAGATCAAGTGCAACGCCCCGGCCAGTGGCGGTGGTGTTGCCAACGTCAACGGCATCCGCTCCGGCGAATTCAACTTCGGCATCATGCAGTCCGACCACCAGTACAAGGCGATGAAGGGCGTCGAGCCGTTCAAGGCCGAAGGTCCGATGGATGACATCCGCGCCGTCTTCTCCCTGCAGAGCGAAGTGTTCACCATCCTGGCCCGCAAGGACGCCAAGGTAGCCAGCTTCGACGACCTGAAGGGCAAGCGCGTCAACATCGGCAACCCGGGTTCCGGTCAGCGTGACACCTTTGAAGAGATCATGACCGTGAAGGGCTGGGACAAATCCGCCTTCAGCCTGGTCTCCGAACTGAAACCCGCCGAGCAGGCCTCTGCCCTGGGTGACAACAACATCGACGCCATGAGCTACTTCGTCGGCCACCCGAACGGCGCCATCCAGGAAGCCTCCACCACCACGGACACCGTGCTGGTACCGGTCACCGGCCCCGAGATCGACAAGCTGCTGGCCGAGAAGAGCTACTACAGCAAGGCCGAGATCCCGGGTGGTCTCTACAAGGGCAGCCCGAACCCGACCCCGTCCATCGGTGGCAAGGCGGTGCTCTCCACCAGCGCCAAGGCTGACCCGGAAGTGGTCTACCAGTTGGTCAAGTCCGTGTTCGACAACCTGGACCGCTTCAAGCGCCTGCACCCGGCCTTCGCGGATCTGAAGGAAGCCGACATGATCAAGGTGGGTCTCTCCGCTCCGCTGCATGAAGGCGCTGTGCGCTACTACAAGGAACGTGGCTGGATGTAATCCGGCTGCGTCTTCGGATGTGCCCCGGACTCGCTCCTCCTTCGGGGGAGCGAGTCTCATTTATTGCAGTACCTACAGAGTCACACTATGCAGCAAACACAACAACAAGAGGCGTTCTCGGCCGAGGAGCTGATCGCCCAGGACGTCGGCGCCAGGCTGCCCGTCGGCCCCATGAGCTGGATCATCGCGGGTCTTGCGCTGATCTGGTCCCTGTTCCAGCTCTGGATAGCCTCGCCGCTGCCCTTCTCTCTCGGCATCGGCGTCCTCAACGACACTGAAACACGCTCGATTCACCTGGCCTTCGCCATCCTGCTCGCCTACCTGGTGTTCCCGGCCATGCGCAGCTCACCGCGAGACAGGGTTCCCCTTGCCGACATCGCCCTCGGCCTCGTCGGTGCCGCCGTCGCCAGCTATCTGTTCGTGATGTACCAGGAGCTTGCCCAGCGTCCCGGCAACCTGACCACCATGGACTTCGCGGTGGCCTGCGTCGGCATTCCGCTCCTGCTGGAAGCGGCCCGCCGCGCCCTGGGCCCGGCCCTGGCGGTCATCGCCATCGTCTTCCTGGCCTACAGCCTGGCCGGTCCCTGGATGCCTTCCCTGCTGGCCCACCGCGGGGTGAGCCTGCATGCGCTGGCCAACCACCAGTGGATCACCACCGAAGGGGTGTTCGGCATCGCCCTTGGGGTCTCCACCAGCTTCGTCTTCCTGTTCGTGCTGTTTGGCGCCCTGCTCGAGCGTGCCGGTGCGGGCCACTACTTCATCCAGCTCGCCTTCAGCCTGCTGGGTCACCTGCGCGGCGGCCCGGCCAAGGCGGCCGTGGTCGCCTCGGCACTGACCGGCGTCATCTCCGGCTCCTCCATCGCCAACGTGGTGACCACGGGCACCTTCACCATCCCCATGATGAAACGGGTCGGTTTCTCCAAGGAGAAGGCCGGCGCGGTGGAAGTGGCCTCTTCGGTCAACGGCCAGATCATGCCGCCGGTCATGGGGGCTGCTGCCTTCCTGATGGTGGAGTACGTGGGCATCCCCTATGTGGAGATCATCAAGCACGCCTTCCTGCCGGCGGCCATCTCCTACATCGCCCTGCTCTACATCGTGCACCTCGAGGCGCTCAAGCTCGGGATGCAGCCCATCGGCAACCGTCAGCCGCGCCCCTGGCTGCGTCGCCTGACCGGCTTCGCCTTCGGTGCCGCCCTCATCAGCGGCCTCTCCATAGCGGTCTACTACGGTCTGGGCTGGCTCAAGCCGGTGCTGGGTGACTATGCCCTGCCGGGGATCAGCGTGCTGCTGGCCGTCGCCTACCTGGGACTGCTGAAGATCGCCGCGAGTAACGCACCGCTGCCGGCGGAAGACCCGGACAAGCCACTGGACGAGCTGCCCGAGACCCGCGCCGTGCTGCTCTCCGGCCTGCACTTCCTGCTGCCCGTGGTGGTGCTGGTGTGGTGTCTGATGGTGGAGCGCCTCTCCCCCGGGCTGTCGGCCTTCTGGGGGTCGGTGATGCTCATCATCATCCTGCTGACCCAGCGACCGCTGCTGAACTGGCTGCGCACCGACGGCAAGCATGACTACGGCTCCTTCACCGATGGCGTGGTGGACCTGCGCGAGGGGCTGATTGCCGGTGCCCGCAACATGATCGGCATCGGCATTGCCACCGCCACTGCCGGCATCATCGTCGGGGCCGTCTCCCAGACCGGCGTCGGCCTGGTACTGGCGGATCTGGTGGAGTTCCTCTCCATGGGCAACCTGCTGCTCATGCTGATCCTCACCGCCCTGCTGAGCCTCATCCTCGGCATGGGGCTGCCGACCACTGCCAACTACATCGTGGTATCGAGCCTGCTGGCGCCGGTGATCGTCACCCTGGGTCAGCAGAACGGCCTCATCGTGCCGCTCATCGCGGTTCACCTGTTCGTCTTCTACTTCGGCATCATGGCGGACGTGACCCCGCCGGTGGGGCTGGCCTCGTTCGCCGCGGCCGCCGTCTCCAAGGGCGACCCCATCAAGACAGGGATCACGGCGTTCTACTACAGCCTGCGTACCGCGGCGCTGCCGTTCCTGTTCATCTTCAACACCGATCTGCTGCTCATCAACGTGGACTTCGCCCACGGCGTACTGATCTTCTTCGTGGCCACCATCGCCATGCTGATCTTCGCTGCCGCCACCCAGGGCTTCTTCCTGGTGAAGAGCCGCTGGTACGAGAGCGTGCTGCTGCTGCTGGTGGCCTTCACCCTGTTCCGTCCTGGCTTCTGGATGGATCTGCTGCACGACCCGTATCGCGACACCGCCCCGGCCGAGCTGGTCCAGACCATGGGGCAGGTGGAGGCCGAGAGCACCCTGCGCCTGCGGATGGAAGGGGAAGATGCGGTGGGCAAGTTGCGCCGCTTCACTGTGTTGCTGCCGGTGCCGGATGGTGCGAGCGGTGAGGATCGTCTGACCAAGCTGGGGATCCAGACCTATGAGCAGGACGGCAAGATCCTGATCGACACCGTCACCTTCGGTAGCCAGGCGGCCGATCTGGGGCTGGAGATGGATCAGCAGATCCTGAGCGTCAAGGCGCCCACCGAGCGCTGGCCCAAGGAGCTGATGTGGCTGCCGGGCTTCCTGCTGTTCGGGGCCGTGGTCTGGCTGCAACGCCGCCAGGTCGCTCGACCCTGATCATCACCCAATAAAAAACGGCGCCTTCGGGCGCCGTTTTTTATGCTGGACTGTGATGCCGGCCGCTTCGGGCCATCAGTCCAGGGCATCAGTTGGACTGGGTCTGCTTCTGTTTTTGCAGTTGGTCGAGGGTCTGCTGCTCCTGCGGGCTGAGGCCAAGCTGCTCGCAGGCCTGTTCAAAGCTGATGCCAAGATGGCACATCATGATGTCGATAGCGGGCAGGTAGTTGGTCATAGCGTCTTCCATGGTGATCCTCCAGAGCTGTCTCTTATGCCCGAGGGCGGGGATGGGGGCAATTAGACTTTAGGTGTAGGGAGCCATCTGCTTCAGCCTCTGCCACTGGCCGGGGGAATTTGCTACTCTTGCGGGCACTAAAGAGGTTGCCGCCCCAGGGCGAGCAGCCGGTGAGGAGCAGGGCATGTTATTGAGTTTCTTGATCATCGCATCGGGCTGGTGGCACATCCGCGCGGCTTACGGCTCAGACTCCCGTCAGTTCTACATCAGCAAACCCCTGACCATGCTGTTCATCATCGCCCTGGCGTTTGGCTACCAGGGCGACGATCACAACGGCTCCCACGCCTGGATCCTGCTCGGTCTCTGCCTGTCGCTGGCGGGGGACGTGCTGCTGATGCTGCCACGGGATCGTTTCATCCAGGGGCTGGCGGCATTTTTTGTCGCTCACCTCTGCTACATCGTCGGTTTCGCCCAGGGGCCCCTGGTGCTCAAGCTGGTGGACGGCCTGCTGCTTCTGTTGGTGGCCGGCATGGTGTTCGGGCTCCTGTGGGGCCAGCTCGGCGAGATGAGGATCCCCGTCTTCTGCTACATGCTGGTGATCATCGCCATGGCCTGGGTGGCTGCCGGTGCCTGGCATGCCTCTCTCACTGCCGGCAGCGCCGCCGCCCTGGTGGGGGCGCTGATGTTCCTCTTCTCCGACAGCATGCTGGCGCTGGACAGATTCCGCCGCCCCTTCCCCCATGCCACGGCCTGGATCATGAGCAGCTACTTCGCGGCCCAATTCCTGATCGCCGCCTCCCTGGCGGGCTGACCAGCGGGCAGCCATGAAAAACGGGCCTTCTGGCCCGTTTTGCTATGTGATCCCCACCTTTCACGCCTCGACCGGTTCTGCGTCAGGGGCCCTCGGGGCCGGCTGCTTGAGCAGCAGCATCAGGGCGCTGGCGACGAGCAGGAAGATACCCATCACGTAGAACACCTGGTTGTAGGCCATGATGGCCGCCTCGCGGCTGATGGTGTTCGACAGCATGGCCCGGGCCTGCAACTGGGCCTGCTCCGGCCCGGCTCCCTGGGCCATCATGTTCTGGGCCAGCTGCATCAGATAGGCCTGCCCCTCGATGCTGGTGGCGGCCAGGGTGCTGCCGATCTGGCTGACATGAGTCCGGGTGTCGTTGTCGATCAGGGTGGCGATGATGGCGATGCCGAAGGCGCCCCCCAGGTTGCGCAGCACGTTGAGCAGGGTCGAGGAGGAGGGGATCTCGTCCGGCGTCAGGCTGGCGGTCGCCACCAGGGAGAGGGGCACCATGATGAAGGGCTGCCCCAGGGCCCGCACGATGAGGGACTGGATCAGCTGGGGCCCGGCGTAGTCGGCATTCATGTTCACGTTCATGAAGCAGCTGATGGCGAAGACCAGAAAGCCGAAGCTCACCAGATAGCGCGGATCTATCTTGTGGGTCAGCTTGGGCACCAGGGGGAGCACCAGCAACTGGGGTAACCCCATCCACATCAGCACCTCACCGATTTCCAGGGCGTTGTAGTTGTGGATCTGGGTCATGTAGAGGGGCAGCACATAGATGGAGCCCATCAACCCCATGCCGAGCACCAGGTAGGCGAAGCAGGCCAGGGCGAAGCGCGGGTTGTGCAGCAGCCGCAGGTTGACCAGGGGGTGGCGGCGCAGCAACTGGCTGATGACGAAGAACACCAGGGCCACCACCGAGATGACGGTGAGCCGCACGATGAAGCTCGAGCCGAACCAGTCTTCCCGGTTGCCCTCTTCCAGTACCACCTCCAGGAGGCCGAGACCCACCGCCATGGTGAGGATACCGATGAGATCCACCCGCTTGATCACCTCCCAGTCCACCGGCTTCCTGTCCAGCCCGTGGGCCAGCATGGCCATCACCAGCAGGCCGGGCGGCACGTTCAGATAGAAGATGTAGTGCCAGGACATCTGCTCCGTCAGCCAGCCCCCCAGGGTCGGGCCGATGGCGGGGGCGAAGGTGGCGCACAGGCCGAACAGCGCCATGCCGGTGGCTCGCTTGTGCAGCGGCAGCAGGCTGACGATGAGGGAGAAGGCCATGGGGATCAGGGCCCCGCCGGTAAAGCCCTGCAGCGCCCGAAAGACGATCATGCTGGTGAGGTTCCAGCTGAACGAGCAGAGCACGGAGGCGACGATGAAGGCGCCCGTGGTCCACAGCAGGTAGCGCCGCACGCTCAGTCCCCGGCTCAGCCAGCCGCTCAGCGGTATGGCGATCATCTCCGCCACCAGATAGGAGGTGGAGATCCAGGAGCTCTCGCTCAGGGTGGCCGAGAGTGCCCCCTGAATGTCTTTCAGGGAGGCGTTGGTGATCTGGATGTCGAGGATGGCCATGAAGGCGCCGATGAGGCCCCCCATGACCGCGATCCAGTTGCGGCGTGGTATGGCGTCCATCAGTGGGCGGCCACCACGGGATCAGGGGTGCGGGTGTCGACGATCACCTCGGTGGAGAGGCCGGGCAGCAGCTTGCCCGCCAGGGCGCCCGGATCCGGGATGCGGATCTTGACCGGTACCCGCTGCACGATTTTGGTGAAGTTGCCGGTGGCGTTCTCCGGCGGCAGCAGGGCGAACTTGGCGCCGGTGGCCGGAGAGAGGCTGTCGATGATCCCCTCGACCGGTTGATCCGGATAGGCATCCAGGGTCACCTCCACCTTCTGGCCCGGCTGCATGTGCTGCAACTGGGTCTCTTTGAAGTTGGCCTCGACCCACACCTGGCTCAGGGGCACCAGGCTGGCCACCTGCATACCGGACTGGACGTAGAGCCCTTCCCGCAGGCTGCGCTTGCCGATGATGCCGTCAGCCGGGGCTCGCAGCTCGGTGTAGCCGAGTTCCAGCCTGGCTTGTTCAAGCTGGGCCTCGCTCAAAGCCAGCCTGGCCTGGTTCTGCTTGGCTTCGGCATCCAGCACCAGCAGCCGCTCGCGGGCGGCCTGCAAGGCTGCCTTGGCCTCCAGTGCCTGGGCCTGGTTGACCTGCAAGCCGGCACGCACCTCGTCCAGGCTGTCCTGGGAGCTGTAGTGACGCTCATTGAGCTGGCTGACCCGGCGCACCTGCTGCTGGGCCCGGACCTGCTCGGCATTGGCCGAGCTGACTTTTGCCTCGGCCTGGCGGATGAGGCTCAACTGCTGGATACGGGTGGCGGCGAGGTTATCCGCCGTCGCCTGGTTGAGGTGCAGATCGGCCTCGGCCTCCGCCACCTTGGTCCTGTATTCGCGGTCGTCGAGCCGGGCGATGAGCTGGCCGGCCTTCACCGCCTGGTTGTCGGTCACCAGCACTTCGCTGATGTAGCCGGAGAGCTTGGAACCGATGCCGGTCACCTCGCTTTGCAGGTAGGCGTTGTCGGTGCTCTCGAAGTAGCGGCCATGCAGATACCAGTAACCGGCAAACAGCAGGCCGAGCAGGGCCAGCACCAGGGCGGCCAGCAGGGGGATCTTCTTGTGTTGACTCATGATATGGGTTTTCCTGAACTGTGGCGGGCAGGCTAACATCGTGCAACTGTTTCGATTAGTATCCATTCATGAGATATACAGTTTCACTGGTGAAACAATGGACCTGAATGCTGCCTTAATCCTCGTTCGTATTGTCGACAAGGGCTCCTTTACCGCCGCTGCCCAGGAGCTGGGCATGACCAAGGCGACGGTGAGCCGCCGCATCGCCGAGCTGGAGCAGCGTCTCGGCGCGCGGCTGCTCTATCGCTCCACCCGGCAGCTCACCCTGACGGAAGCCGGTGAACAATATTATCTACGCTGCAGCAAGGCAGTGGAGGAGCTGGCCCAGGCCGAGCTGATGCTCAGTGCCAGCCAGCAGGAGGTGACAGGGACCCTCAAGCTGGCGGTGCCCATCGAGACGGGACAGCTGGTGGTGGGCAGGCTGGTGGCGAACTTCCTGCAAGCCTATCCGGGCATGAAGGTGGAGCTGGAGCTGACCAACCGCATCGTGGATCCCATCAGCGAGGGGCTGGATGCCATCGTGCGGGTCGGCGACATGAGCGACTCCAACCTGGCGGCGCGGCGTCTCTGGAGCACCGAGCGGCTGCTGTGTGCCAGCCCGGACTATCTGGCGCGCCACCCGGTGATCCAGAGGCCCGCCGATCTGGTGCATCACGAGCGGATCGCGGTCAGCACGGGGTTCCTCGCCTCGCACTGGTGTTTCGAGCTGGATGATCGTGAAGTGCTGGTGGATCCCCCGTCCCGCTTCCAGGTCAACAACATCACCTGTGCCAGGGAGGCGGCGAAGGCGGGGCTGGGGCTGGCTTCCCTGCCCGCCATGCTGTGCCATGATGAGCTGGCGAACGGGACGCTGGTCTCCTTGCTGCCGGAGTGGCAGCAACCCAGGGTGCCCATCTACCTGCTGTTTCCCGAGCGGCGCCTGATGCCGCGCAAGCTGAGGGCATTCATCGATTTTCTGGTGGCCAACGGCCCGGCTTACGGTATCGACAAGCTGCTGTGAAGAGCCCGATGCGGCGATGATTGAACTGGCAAGGGTTTCGAGGACAACGTATGGCGCGGTGGATGAATCTGTATCGGGCATCTCGCTCCCGGAAGATGCTCGCCCTGGAATGATGGTAGTGCTGGTGATGACGGCACTGGCAAGGGTTTCGAGGACAACGTATGGATCAGTGGATTAACTTGTATCGCGCCTCTCACTCCCTGGAGGCGCATGCCCTGAAAGGGGCCTTGGAGGTAGAGGGAGTCAGGGTGCGCCTCAGCGGCGAAGGACTCTCCGGCGCGCTCGGGGAGCTGCCGGTGGATCTGCTGCAAGTGACCCTGATGGTGAACGAGCGGGATCGTCAGCGGGCGGGCCGGATCATCGAGCGCTACCAGCAGCGCCAGGGCAACGGCTGGCTGTGCGGCCAGTGCGGGGAGGAGAACGGTGCCAACTTCGATATCTGCTGGCGCTGCCATCACGATCCCCAGGATCATTGAACGCCCCTCGCGCCCTCAGCGCAGGGTGAAGTCGATGTCATCCCCCGCATGGGCATCGTGGTAGGTAGCGAGATCCAGCTCCTTCTCGCTGCGGGCGATGAGCACGGAGACCAGGATGTCGCCGGAGACGTTGACCGTGGTGCGCGCCATGTCGAGGATCCGGTCTATGCCGGCGATGAGCGCCACCCCTTCCAGCGGCAGTCCCACGGCAGTGAGGGTCAGGGTCAGCAGCATCAGCCCGGTACCGGGTGTGCCCGCCGTGCCTATGCTGGCCAGCGTGACGATGCTGATGATGGTCAGGTAGTCCACCAGATGCAGATCCACCCCGAAGGCCTGGGCCACGAACAGGGCGGTGACTCCCTGATAGAGGGCGGTGCCATCCATGTTGATGGTGGCGCCGATGGGCAGCACCTTGGCGGTGATGGCGGGGGAGACCCCGAGCCTGCGTTCGGCGCAGGCCAGGCTGATGGGCAGGGTGCTGCTGCTTGAACTGCTGGTGAAGGCCACCGCCTGGGCATCGACGATGCTCTTGAAGTAGTGCAACGGGTTGAGGCGCGCCATCAGGAGCAGCAGGCTGCTGTAGACGCCAAGCACGTGGAGCAGGCAGCCGAGGTAGACGGCGCCGATCACCTTGAGCAGCGGCAACAGCAGGCTGACGCCGTACTTGCCGGTCATCCAGGCCATCAGGGCGCAGACGCCATAGGGGGCCAGGGCCATCACCATCTGGGTCAGCTTGAACATTCCCTCTGCCAGGGAGGTAAAGAACAGGATGGCGGGGCGGCCGCGTCGTCCGGTGGCGTTGAGGGCGAGAGCGAGGGCCACGGCGAACACGATTACCTGCAATATCTTGCCATCGCCCATGGCCTGCACCGGGTTGCGCGGCACCAGGTGGCTCAGCACGCTGGCTAGGGTGGGTTGCTGCGCCATGGCGCCCCGTTCATAAGGACCCATATTGGCGCCCATGCCCGGCTCCAGCAGCCAGCCCATCATCAGGCCGATGCAGATGGCGACGGCGGTGGAGCAGAGATAGAAGCCGATAGCCTTGCCGGCGATGCGGTCGAGCCGCTTGCCCTTGAGCAGGGCGGTGAGGCCTGCCAGGACGGAACAGAAGATGAGGGGCACCATCAGCATCTGGATGGTGTTGACGAACAGGACGCCGATGGGCTTGAGCAGCAGGGCCTGCTCGCTGAAGCAGAGCCCCAGACCTATCCCGGTCAGCATGCCGAGCAGGGTCTTCAACCAGAGCGGGCGACGGGTCCAGATCCGCCAGGGTTTGAAGACCAATCCATGGAACAGCATGACGCCAATGTCCTTATTTTCTGTCTGCGGTGGCAAAAAGGGGCGACAGTGTAGCCATCCCCCCGTCAGGTTGCCACATTATCGACAAAGCGGCGCTCACGACCAGCCTGCTGGCGTTAAAAAAGGCGTTTTGTTGGCCTATATCAAGAACCCTCTCCGGGCTTCGGGCTTTAATTGTCATCTGACATGATTATTAAAGAGGTTCGAGATGTCCCAATCGATACACGGTCACGAAGTGATGGAGATGATGCTGGAGCAGGAGAGTCCGTTTACCCGGGCCAGCCTCAGGGCGGCGATCGCCTCGCGCTTCGGTGCCGAGGCCCGGTTCCACACCTGCAGCGCCAGCGAGATGGACGCTGACGCCCTGATCGACTTCCTGGCCAGGCGCGGCAAGTTCATCGACTCGGAGTCAGGGTTCCAGACCCGCGCTGACAAGATCTGCAACCACGGATGATCGCCAGTGGCGAGCGCGGTGGGGCGCTCGCCGAATCCCGCCACCTTTGTTATATTTCGCCCTCCTTCCCCTCTTGTTGAAAGGTTCTGCCCGGGCGCTCTATGGACACATTCTCCGCTGCCGTCATGCTGTTTCTGATCATGGATCCGCTGGGCAACCTGCCGGTCTTCCTCTCCATCCTGCGCCATGTCGACCCCAAGCGTCGACGCAAGGTAATGCTGCGGGAGCTGTTGTTTTCACTGGTGATCATGATGGGCTTCCTGTTCGCCGGTCAGCAGATCCTGAGCTTCCTCAACCTGCGTCAGGAGGCGGTCAGCATCGCGGGGGGCATCATCCTCTTCCTCATCGCCATCAAGATGATCTTCCCGAGCCCCGGTGGCGTGACCGGGCTGGCGGCGGGGGAGGAGCCCTTCCTGGTGCCCATGGCCATCCCCATGATTGCAGGCCCCTCCATCCTGGCTTCCCTGCTGCTTCTGGCCAACCAGGAGCCGACCCGGATGGTGGACTGGTCATTGGCCCTGCTGATGGCCTGGGGGGCCAGCGCCGTGATCCTGATGTTCTACGAGCTGTTCAACAAGCTGCTGGGTGAGCGAGGACTCACCGCGGTGGAGCGGCTGATGGGCATGCTGCTGGTGATGATCTCGGTGCAGATGCTGCTGGACGGGGTACACCACTATCTGGCGGTGACGGGTCAGAACTGACGGGGCGAATGCTGATGTCAACGTGAAACGGGGCTTCTTGAGCCCCGTTTTTTTTGCGCGTCAGGCGGCAGCGGCCGGGCCGTCCGCCGAGGTTTCCAGCTTGCCCATGATGAGAGCGAGCAGGGTCTCCCGCAGCCAGCGATGGCCCGGATCCTCCTCGTGGCGCTGATGCCAGATGAGCAGGTGAGAGATGCTGTCCAGGGCGATGGGCAGCGGCAGCGGCACCAGGGGATAGACCTGGGTCGCGTGGCGGGCATAGAGCCGGGAGAGGGTCACTATCATGTCCGAGTGCATGCCCATGCGCAGGGCCGCCTCGAAGGAGGGCACGGTCGCCTCGATCCGGCGATAGAGATCCTGCTCCGCCAGCTTGTGATCCAGCATCCAGCGATCCCGCCCCTCGCAGTAGGTCTGCACGTGGGGGTAGGCGAGGTAACGGGCGAGATCCCACTCGGGCTCCTGCAAGGCAGGGTGATCCCGCTGCACCAGGCAGGTGAGATCGTCGATGGTGAGCAACCGCTGGCAGATGGCGTTGGGCAGGGTGTCGAGGCGAAAATCCGAATTGATGCAGTTCTCCCGCACCGTGAAGGCGATATCCACCTGGCCCTGGCTCATCTCGGTCAGGCTGTGCTCGGTCCACTCCTCGTAGCGCAGGCGGATGCCAGGAGCCTGACGCTTCAGTTCGCTCAGGTAGAGGGGGGCAAACAGGGTGAAGGCGCTGTCCATGCTGGCAATGACGAACTCCCGCTCCGTGCTGGCGGGATCGAAGTCCGGCGGCTGGATCAGGTTGTCCAGGGAGAGCAGTATGGGTTGTAGCTGCTGCTGGAGATCCAGGGCGCGGGGAGTGGGATCCATCCCGTAGGCCGAGCGCACGAATAGGGGATCGTCAAAGGTCTCCCGCAACCGTCCGAGGGCCTTGCTGACGGCGGACTGGCTCAGGTGCAAACGGCGTGCAGCCCGGCTGCCGTTGCGCTCTTCCAGCAAGACTTGCAGGATTATCAACAAATTAAGGTCTATGCGTGCAAGCTGTTCCAGCAACATGATATGAATCCTCTTCAATTCCTAGATGAATATATACCATTTGTTTTCATATCTTGGCGATCCTATGCTCGACGGGTCTCTCGCCCTGGTGGCGGCTGGTACAGGATGTAGCGGTTGAGGGGACAAGTAGCACCGACTCATACGGCGGCCCATGGTCGCCGTATTTTTTTGCGCCTCGTCGCCGTTTTTGCGCGATTTTTTCACCAACTTGCACCTGCCTTGATTTTGCCCAACAATCGATACGCTTTCTTTTGATACAACCTCCAGGTATCTAACAGTCAGGAGTCTCCCTATGGGACTGGGTGGCATTCATATCTGGCATCTGCTGATCCTGCTCGTGGTCGTCGTCGTGGTGTTTGGCAGCAAACGCTTGGCTGGCGCCGGTGAGGATCTGGGCACTGCCATCAGGGATTTTCGCAACGCCTTGCGCGACGATGACAATATCCGGAATAAGTAGGAGTGAACGTATGTCTGTAGACGAGAAAGTGGAACTGAACGAGACCTGTGACAGTTGCGGCTGTTTCGCCGAAATTGGCACCATCATCGGTGAAGGTGACGACGTCATGGAGCTGGTGATCGAGGCCGCTGCAGAAGCCGACGCCCGCGAGAAATTTGCAGCTTACGAGGCGCTGGCCAAGCAGGTCACTGCCGAAGCCAAAAGCAGCAGCGAGCTGAGCCGGGGCCCGGATGGCGTGATCCTGAAGGCCCGCCTGCAATTCACCTGCACCGCCGAGAAGCTGATCTTCGAGATGCGCGCCCGCTCCCTCTGAGATCGTGATGACACGGCAGGCTTGCCTGCCGTCTTGCTCTGCCCCTCGCTTTTTCCCTCCCTTTGCGTTGTATAGTGAGTTATCCCACGGACGATCCGTTTTCCGTCCGGCATGCGCCGATCGGCAGAAGATCCCGCGACGCCCCATGACTTGGCGCAGGCGCCTTCTGCGACAGACCCGACGGTGCGCACCGGCCCACAGCGAGGTGGTTAAATCATGATGCGGCGATGGATCTGGGCCCTGCTGGCTCTCTGCTCTCTCCCTCTGCTGGCGGCGGATCTCAAGCCGCAGTTGCTGCCCCAGGCCGGTGATCTCGAACACATCCTGCAAAAAAAAGAGCTCAGGGCCCTGGTGGTCTATGAGCGGGGGTTTTTCTTTTTCGACAAGGGAGCCCAGTACGGCATCCTGGTCAATCAGCTTCAGGGATTCGAGCGCTGGTTGAACCAGACCTACCTGGCCAAGGAGAAGCTCAAGCTCAAGATCATTTATATCCCGGTGCGCCAGGACAAGCTGCTGGACTATCTGGCCGAGGGGCGCGGGGATCTGGTGGCCGCCAACCTGACGGTCACCCCCACCCGGCGCGAGCAGGTGACCTTCTCCCAGCCGCTGATCGCCCCCATCGAGGAGTGGGTGGTGAGCCAGCGGGAGCTCCCTGCCTTCAATCGCATCACCCAGCTGTCCGGCCGGCGGATCTGGGTGCGAGCCAGCTCCAGTTATTTCGAGAGCCTGCACCAGCTCAACTGGCTGTTTCGGGAGCTGGGGTTGCCCCCGGTCTACATCGAGACGGTTCCCGAATACCTGCAGGACGGGGACCTGCTGGAGATGGTGTCAGCCGGGATCATTCCGCTGACGGTCACCGACAGCTTCAAGGGGCGGATCTGGCTCGACATGATTGGCGGTCTCAAGGCCCACAGGCTGATACCGCTGCGGGACAAGGGGCGCAGCGCCTGGGCCCTGCGCAACAACAGCCCGGAGCTGCTCAAGGCGGTGAACGCCTACATCTCGGAGTCGAGCAAGCGGACCCTCTACAGTGACATGACATTGCGCCGCCTGCTGGCGCAAAGCGACCGCATGAGCAACATACTGGCGCCGGACCCGCTGGGGCGCCTGTCGACCATTCGCAAGGTACTGGAGGCCCAGGCGGACAAGTATCAGCTGGACTGGCTGATGCTGGCCGCGCTGGCTTACAAGGAGTCGGGGCTCAATCCCAATGTCGGCTCTCACCGGGGGGCCGTCGGCATCATGCAACTGCTGCCGAGTACCGGCAAGGAGGTGGGGATCCGCGGTGCCAGACTCACCAGTCTGGAGGGCAATGTGGAGGCGGCCTGTCGCTACATGCGACTCATCCTGGACACCTACTTCAACGATCCCGGGATGGACAGACTCAATCGCCATCTGTTCGCCCTGGCCGCCTACAATGCGGGTCCGAACCGGGTCCAGGCATTGCAGGCCAAGGCGGCCGACAAGGGGCTGGATCCGAACGTCTGGTTCGGCAACGTGGAGCAGCTGGTGGCCAACGACGTGGGCCAGGGGCCCATCAACTACGTTGGCACCATCTACAAATACTACGTGGCCTACCGTTTCAGCCTGCCCCAGCTGGAGGGCAAGTCAGAGGCCATCGAGGCGGTGCAGCCCTGAGCCTGTCAATGCTGGCCGGGGAGGAGAGCCTCGTGATGCTGTGCAAGGGGCTCCCAGCCCAGATCCCGGTGCTGCTGGTACCAGGGCATCAACAGCCTGGCCGGGGTGGGATCCGGTTGGCTGGCATGGGGTCTCTGACTGAGGGAGGGGTGGTCGCGCAGTTCCATCATCGGCTCCTTGACACTGGGCTATCGGGGCGGTTGTCTGGGTTATGCCACCACCAGATGACAGGGAGATGACCCTTGATCCCCGCCGAGTTTGCCTTGCTCGCCGATCCCGGCGCCGCCCTCAAGGCCCGATGCCAGTTGATCCGCCAGGCCCGCCACCGGATCCTCGCCCAGTATTACAGCTGGGAAGAGGACGGCAGCGGCAAGCTGCTGCTGGCGGAGCTGGTGCGGGCGGCCCGGCGCGGAGTGGTAGTGCAACTGCTCATCGACGATCTCTACGGCGGGGAGAACCGCTTTCTGGAGGCGGTGGCGGCGGAACCGGGCATCGAGGTGCGCCTGTTCAACCCCTTCTGGCTGCGGGGCTGGCGTCCCCTTACCTTGCTGCTGGAAGGGGTGCTGAGCTTTCGCCGCATCAACCACCGGATGCACAACAAGCTGCTGCTGGTGGATGGCAGCCAGGCGGTGATCGGCGGGCGCAACATCGGTGATCGTTACTTCGGGCTGGGGATGCCGCCTCACTTCATCGACCTGGATCTGGTCTGCCGCGGCCCCCTCTGTCAGCAGGCCGAGCAAGGGTTCGCGCTGTTCTGGCACAGTCGCTGGAGTCACCCGGTCCGTCGCCTGTTGAGACGCCCCTTGCTGCCAGCCGAAACCCGGGCCCTGAACGACTTCCTGCTGACCCTGACCGACCCCGCCATGGCGGCCGCCTATGATCTGCCGGCCACTCTGTTTGATGAGTGCCCCGTTCCCCTTTGCTGGCATCCCGGGCGAGGGCAGTGCTGGTTCGATCGCCCCGGCAAGGGGCTGGTCGCCCGGCCGACCACGGCGCCCCTGCTGGGACGCATGCTGGCGAGCAATCAGGGGGCCCTGAGGTTGGTGAGCCCTTACCTGATCCTGACTCGGGGGCTGCGTCGCCGGCTCAAGGGGCAGCGACGGCAGGGGGTCGACATCGAGATCCTGACCAACTCCCTGGCCAGCACGGACGTGCCCCTGGTCTATGGCGCCTATCGACGTCACCGTCCCTGGCTCGAGCGTCAGGGGATCACCCTGTTCGAGCTGACGACGGAGGCGTTCAGTCTGCATGCCAAGCTGATCCTGATGGGGAAGGAGGAGGCGCTGCTCGGCAGTTTCAACCTGGATCCCCGCTCCCTGATGCTCAACACCGAGCTGATGCTGCACCTCCATAGCCCGACGCTGTGCGACGAGTTGCAGCAACTCATCGATGGCTGGTTGCAGCAGGCCGTGCACCCGGTGGTGGCGTCCCCCTCTGCATGGCGGCGCCTGCTGGCGCAATTGAGCGATTGGTTACCTTTGCATCGTTGGTTGTGAGTGGGATCCGCCTTGTGCGAGATCTCGCAAAGCCTTGTGCGCCTTCGAGGATAACGTTTGCCATCCAAAGACGGGACTGGATTGTATAGTATTGTTTTTAATCGATTTATATTAAGAGTGCAGTAACAATCCAGGGGCCTCGACTGCATAGAGGTGCGTGTAGAACGGTTTTTTATTTTATTTAACTGCGTAGTATCTCGAGTGCAAGGACAAACACGGCGGCTGGTCTGCCGTGTGGGTGACGGCAACAGGGGAAATGGGCCAACCGGATTGCTCCGGCAGGCGAGGCGGATCGGGAGCGGAAACCCGTGATGCCAGACAGACCCCCGTGGTTGCGGGAGCCCAATATGGAACATGCTATTTGCGAGGGGGTGACATGCGAATGTTGCCCCATTTTTTTATGCCCGCCGTCCACTTGTTCAATAAAAAAGACCGCCTGCTGTCGGTCTTTTGCGTGATGTCTCGGCGATCAGGCGAGGCCCGCCAGCAGACGACTCCAGTTGCGCTTGGCAACGAGGAAACCGTCTCGCAACGTGCGGTACTCCAGTTGCAGCCTGAGCCTGTCGTAGCGTGCGAGGGCTGTGCGCTTGCGCTGCTCCAGCAGTGACTTGCGGCTGGCATAGTAGTGCTGGATCTGCAGGCTCAGCTTGTCGTACTCCTCCTGCAGCAGTGCCTGCCAGCGTTCCCTGTCATCCTGCTTGTGCACTCTGGCCTGGGCGCGCTTGAGCTGCATCTCCAGCCTGGCCTGTTCGATGCGTTCCTCCGGGCAGGATCTCAGGTCTTTGGCGAGCCCGCACCAGGCGGCTGTGCGGATCAGCCACTTGGTGGGATCGAACTGCCACCACTGAATACCGTTGCGGTAGTCGTTCTCGAACAGGTGATGGAAGTTGTGATAGCCCTCGCCAAAGGTGAAGAAGGCCAGGATGCCGTTGTCCCGGGCGCTGTTGCGATCCGTGAACGGCTGGCTGCCCCAGATGTGGGCCAGGGAGTTGATGAAGAAGGTGGTGTGATGGGTCATCACCATGCGCAGCACCCCGGCCAGCAGCATCATGCCGAGCAGATCCCCGTGCAGGAGGCCGAGCAGCAGCGGAATGCCGATGTTGGTGACCAGAGCCAGGGCCAGATAGTGCCTGTGCTGGAAGGCGACTACGGGGTTGTTTTGCAGGTCGCGCACATTGCTGTAGTCGTGGTAGGTATCGCGCTGGTATTCCCGCAGCATCCAGCCGATGTGGGAGTACCAGAAGCCGCGACCCGCACTGTAGGGATCCTTCTGGTTGTCATCCACGTGGCGGTGGTGGCGGCGATGATCCGAGGACCAGTGCAGCGCCGAGTTCTGCAGGGCGAGCGCGCCTCCGATGGCGAAGATCCATTGCAAGGCCGGGTGCGCCTTGTAGGCCTTGTGGGACCAGAGCCTGTGGTAGCCGGCGGTGATGGAGATGCCGCAATAGCAGAACAGCAGCAGGAAGCAGAGCCACTGCCAGAGGTCGTAGCCCTGGCTCAGTCCATACCAGGGGACCGCTATCAGTGCCGTCAGCCCGGAGAGGGCGAACAGCAGGGTGTTGGTCATGATGATCGGGGGGCGGTCCATTTCACTCGGCTCCTTTCAGCGAACAGCTGTTCACTATTCTCCATTGAGCCGGAATGCGGGTCAATGGTAAAAAAGTCGGAGACAAACCTGATCCCGGCCCCGCCTTCGGGTTATCATCTGGCCTCGCTAATCTCAAGGTGACTGTTTTCGTGGGTATTCGCGCGCAACAAAAAGAAAAAACCCGGCGTACGCTGATCGAGGCGGCGTTCAGTCAACTCTGCGCCAACCGCAGTTTCTCCAACCTCAGCCTGCGGGAAGTGGCCAGAGAGGCGGGCATAGCGCCGACCTCCTTCTATCGCCACTTTCGGGACATGGAAGAGCTGGGGCTGACGCTGGTGGACGAGGGAGGGCTGACCCTGCGCCAACTGATGCGCCAGGCGCGCCAGCGCATTGCCGGTGGTGGCAGCGTCATCAGCACCTCGGTGCAGACCTTCATGGAATTCGTCGAAAACAACCCGAACATCTTCCGGCTGCTGCTGCGCGAGCGCTCCGGCACCTCGGCTGCATTCCGTCAGGCGGTGGCCCGGGAGATCCAGCACTTCATCGCCGAGCTGACCGATTATCTGGAAGCCACCACGCAGGCGCCACGGGAAGAGGCCTATATCCAGGCCGAGGCCATGGTGACCATCGTCTTCAGCGCCGGTGCAGACGCCCTCGACATGACTCCGGAAGAGTGCAAGGCACTGTCGGAGCGCACCATCAGCCAGTTGCGGATGATCGCCATGGGCGCCGAGGTGCAGAACCGCAAGCGCCACGAATCTCTCACATAACGCAAGGATGGACAGCCTCATGCATGAACCGAACGCGATTCCGAAGAAGCCCCTGGTGCTGGCCCTGCTGATCGGTATCTGTGGCGATGCCTTCCTGTCGGCCTTGACGGAGTCGGTCGTCCCCTTCTCCTTCTACCCCCTCATCGCCCTGTTGCTGGCGGCCAGCCAGCTCTATCAGCACTATCGCCATGAGCCCATGGTGGGCAACACACCCAGCTGCATCCTGCTCTGCTTCTTTATCGGCGTGTTCGGCCATTCTGCCCTGGTCAAGGTGCAGTACCCCGAGCTTGGCAGCAACTTCTTCTCCCTCATTGCCATGCTGCTGCTGCTCGCCGCTCTCTCCATCAAGCTGGGAATCAGCCTCGGAAAAACGCAAAAGGAGTGACGAATCACTCCTTCTGGTCGGGCCGGGGGTGGCCTAGTCGGCCCTGGGGGGAGTCTCTCCCTTCTTCCTGGCGTCTATGATGGCCTGCAGCTTGGTGCGGATATCCATCATGCCGAACACCCCGAAGATCAGCACCTGGGTGAATTCGAGACGAGTGACCGCGAAGTAGGGTTTGCAGGCCGCCTTGATCATGCTGGCCTGTACCCAGTGCATCAATATCACGATGACGCCGCACACCGGCAGAAAGCCGTTCAGTTTGCCCGGCAGGGTGCCCAGCAGGGCGAGTGCCACACCGAACCAGAAGAACAGCAGCACCCCCATCGCCAACAGATTAAACACCCGCTTCATCGTTTACCTCCCGTACATAGAGTTGATAGCAGACCTGACCAGCCTGCTTGTCCTTGAGTAGTGTCCAGCTGGCGGGCAACGTCAGATCGGCCATCTCTTTTTCCCGCTCCAGATAGATGAGGGCATCGGATGCCAGCCAGCCGCGCTGCTCGAGCAGCTCGCACACCTGGGGCAGCAGCTCGCGACGAAACGGTGGGTCCAGAAAGACCAGGTCGAAGGGCGTGGCCGGGCCTTGCAGCCAGCTCACGGCATCGGCCTGGATCACCTGCCCCTGGCTGCTGCCCAGGGTCGTCAGGTTCTTCTTGAGCTGGTCGGCGGCGCCTCTGTCCATCTCGATCAGGGTGACCTGTTCGGCATAGCGGGACAAGGCTTCCAGCCCCAGCCCGCCGCTGCCGGCGAACAGATCCAGGCAGCGGGTACCGCGCACGTGGGGAGCCAGCCAGTTGAAGATGGTCTCCTTGACGCGATCCGTGGTGGGTCTGAGCCCTTCTACATCCCTGACGGGGAGTTTGCGCCCCTTCCATTGGCCGCTGATGATTCGTACCACGCCCGCTCGCCCCTGGGGGGCCGGGCTCTTGCTCGGGCTGTTACGGCTGGATTTCACTCTGGGCATCGCGTTTCGTCGTCAGAAAATAAAGTGATAGTATAAGGCGGTTCATTTTTATGCCGACCCGCCGAGGGACGGCTATCTTAGCAGTCAGCCTTTGATGTGAGTATTTTTAGATGGCAAAAGGTTTGTTTTCCTGGCTGGGTTTCGGCCGCAAGAAAGAAGAGGCTGAGGCCGTTCCATCGCAGGCGCCCGACGCTACCCTGGCGGTAGTCGAGTCGGAGGCCGCCGCTGTTCCCGCGCCTGTCGCCGATGTTGCCCCGGCTGATGCCCCCGCCGCCAAGCCCGAAGCGCCGCTGAGCGGCCCTGACGAAGGCCCCCTGGTTGTGGAAGAGCCGGAGGGCGAGCTTGAGCCCGTCATCGTCAATGAGGCCTTGATCGCCACCGAAGCTCAGGTCGCAGACGAAGCCATTGTTGCCGCCGAAGCTCGCGCTGCGGAAGAGGCTCGTGTTGCCGCCGAAGCTCGCGCTGCGGAAGAGGCTCGTGTTGCCGCCGAAGCCCGCGCCGCAGAAGAGGCCCGTATTGCCGCCGAGGCTCGCGCTGCAGAAGAGGCCCGTGTTGCCGCCGAAGCTCGCGCTGCGGAAGAGGCTCGTGTTGCCGCCGAAGCCCGAGCCGCAGAAGAGGTCCGTGTTGCCGCCGAAGCTCGCGCTGCGGAAGAGGCTCGTGTTGCCGCCGAGGCTCGCGCTGCAGAAGAAGCCCGTATTGCCGCCGAGGCTCGCGCTGCAGAAGAGGCTCGCATCGCTGCCGAAGCCCGCGCTGCGGAAGAGGCTCGCATCGCTGCCGAAGCCCGTGCCGCGGAAGAAGCCCGTATTGCCGCCGAGGCCCGTGCTGCGGAAGAGGCTCGTGTTGCCGCCGAAGCTCAGGCTGCCGAGGAAGCCCGTGTCGCCAAAGAGGCCCAACGAGCGGAAGATTTGCGTCTGGTCGCCGCGATGGAGGCTGAGGCCGCTGCCCTGGCCGCTCTGCCACTGGCCGCCAAGGTGGACGACGACACTCAGGAGAAGCCGCAGCGGGAGGGCTTCTTTGCCCGCCTCAAACGCAGCCTGGTGCGTACCAGGGAGAATATCGGCTCCGGTTTCTTCGGCCTGTTCAGCGGCAAGAAGATCGATGACGATCTGTTCGAAGAGCTGGAGACCCAGCTGCTGACCGCCGATCTTGGCGTCGACACCACCACCCGCATCATCGAGGGGCTGGTACAGCACGCGGACCGCAAGCAGCTCAAGGATGCCGAGGCGCTCTACGGTCTGCTCAAACAGGATATGGGCGAGATGCTGGCCAAGGTCGAGCAGCCCCTGGTGATCGACACCAGCAAGAAGCCTTACGTCATCCTGATGGTCGGTGTGAACGGCGTCGGCAAGACCACCACCATCGGCAAGCTGGCCAAACAGTTCCAGGCCGAGGGCAAGAGCGTGATGCTGGCCGCTGGCGATACCTTCCGTGCCGCTGCGGTCGAGCAGCTGCAGGTGTGGGGTCAGCGCAACAACATTCCGGTGATTGCCCAGCACACCGGTGCCGACTCCGCCTCCGTCATCTATGACGCCATCGAGGCTGCCCGCTCCCGCGGGGCTGACGTGCTGATCGCCGATACCGCCGGCCGCCTGCAGAACAAGAGCAACCTGATGGAGGAGCTCAAGAAGGTGGTGCGGGTGATGAAAAAGCTGGACGATGCGGCGCCCCACGAGATCATGCTGACTCTGGACGCAGGCACCGGCCAGAACGCATTGAGCCAGGCCAAGCTGTTCAGCGAGGCGGTGGGCCTGACCGGCATCACCCTCACCAAGCTGGACGGCACTGCCAAGGGGGGGGTCATCTTCGCGGTGGCCGACAAGTTCCAGATCCCGATCCGCTACATCGGGGTGGGCGAGGGGATCGACGATCTGCGCCCGTTCGTCGCCAACGACTTCATCGAGGCGCTCTTCAGCCGCGAAGAATAAATCCGGCCGACATGAGTCGGCCCGGCCGTGACAAGCACGTGTTCCATACCCCGACTCCGGTCGGGGTATGTCACTATGAGAGCGCAGGTATGGCTCATCCGGGCAAGGATGACATGCGGCATGGTTGCGACCGGTGTTGTCATCCAGGTGTTGTGTCGGTACGGGGGAGTGAGCGCCCCATGCTTTATCCCGGTCGGGGTTTGTCAATCTCAGGGAACCGTTATGATTCGTTTTGACAAGGTCAGCAAGGTCTACAGTGGCGGTCATCAAGCGCTGCAAAAGGTCAGTTTTCACCTGCGCAAGGGGGAGATGGCCTTCCTGACCGGCCATTCGGGGGCGGGCAAGAGTACCCTCCTCAAGCTCATCAGCGTGATGGAACGGCCGACCGACGGCCGCGTCTTCTTCCACGGCGATGACGTCAGCCACATCCAGCGCAGTCAGATCCCCTACGTGCGCCGCCAGATCGGCATGATCTTCCAGGATCACCGCCTGTTGATGGATCGTACCGTGTTCGACAACGTCGCCCTGCCCCTGGTGATCGATGGCTACAGCCATGGGGACATCAACAAGCGGGTGGCGGCGGCGCTCGACAAGGTCGGGCTGCTCGGCAAGGAGCGCTACCAGCCGCGCATGCTCTCCGGCGGTGAGCAGCAGCGGGTCGGCATCGCCCGCGCCATCGTCAACAAGCCGCCCCTGCTGCTGGCGGACGAGCCGACCGGCAACCTGGATCCCCAGCTTTCCATGGACATCATGCGCCTGTTCGAGGAGTTCAACCGCTTCGGCGTCTCCGTGCTGATTGCCACTCACGATCTGGGGCTGATCGCCCGGATGCGCTACCGCACCCTGACCCTCAAGGCGGGTCGCATGTATTCGTCCGGGGAGGATCGCTGATGGCTATTGTTCGTCATAAACAGCCGCCGTTGCGTCGTTTGATGATGTATGGGGTGGATCACGTGCGCCAGGCCTTTGCCAGCCTGGGTGAGCTGTGGCGCAACCCGCTCGCCTCCCTGATGACCCTGGCGGTGCTTGGCGTGAGTCTGGCGCTGCCTTCCTGTTTCCACGTATTGCTGAAGAATGCCGAAGTGGTAGAGGGGAGCTGGCAGACCAGCTCCCAGATCTCCCTCTATCTGCGCAAGGATCTGCCGGAGCAGAGCATCCTCGACATGAAGCAGCGGATCCTGCTCTATCCGGAAGTGGAGTCCGTCACTTATATGAACCGTGACGAGGCGCTCAGGGAATTTCGGGAGATCTCCGGTTTCGGTGATGCCCTGGATTATCTGGACAGCAACCCGCTGCCGCCGGTGCTGAGCGTGATCCCGGATCCGCGCTGGCAGAATCCCGAAGGGGCCGCCGAGCTGCTCGCCAAGCTGGAGAACGAGCCCGGTATCGAGCAGGGCAAGCTGGATCTGCAGTGGTTGACCCGGTTGCAGGGGATCATGAACCTGCTGCGCCACACCATTACAGGTATCGCGGTGTTGCTGCTCTCCGCTGTGTTGCTGATCGTGGGCAACACCCTGCGCCTGAATATCCTGAACCAGCGTTCCGAGATTGAAGTGCTCAAGCTGGTGGGAGCGACCGATGCCTTCATCCACCGTCCCTTCCTCTATACGGGCATCTGGTTCGGGGTCATTGGCGGCATGCTGGCCTGGTGGCTGACCGAGGTGATGGTGATCTGGAGCGAGGGGGTGGTGAAGGAGCTGGCGGGGCTCTACAACAGCAACTTCCGTCTGGTGGGGATGGGGGCGTTCGACGGCTTCAATCTCATACTGCTGGGCGCCCTGCTGGGGTTGATCGCCTCCTGGTTCTCGGTGCACAGGCACATTCGCGACATAGAACCGTCCTGATTAATTTGTCAGCATTTTAAAGCGCTGGATTTTGCGAACTGGATCAAGTAAAAGAGTGGCCCGTTTCTGGCACGGGCCACTTTCTCAGAGTAATCTGAATGGTGTCTGCGCCGAGGATCATATGTGGATCCTCTGAACCTTTTGATTTATCAATGGTCTATTGACTGCAGCAGAATGAATACGGGTATGGCCCCTATGCCTTGCTCGTCTGACTTGGCAAGCATGTGAAGGTTGCGAGCTCCGCAACAATGGACTTAGCATGCTACTTTTCAGGGGTCCTTTACTGTGACCCCTTTTTTTTGACTGTTCATTTATGATTCATGCCGTCAGCCTAAGATAGGCCGGGTTCATGCTGGGGTGATGTATGATGCAGCACGCAGAATGATACCTGGTCGGTAGACACGTCTTCTCAGGGTGTTAGACTGATTCGATTGAAAAGTAAGAGGTAGAACATGGGAACTTCATTGCAACGCACTATGGCTCTGATTCCGCAAGGTAGTCTGGAAGGCTATATCCAGGCCGTCAACTCGATCCCTGTGCTGAGCGCAGAGGAAGAGCGCGAACTGGCGATGCGTCTGCAGCAGGATGGCGATCTCGAAGCTGCACGCCAGCTCGTTATGTCGCACCTGCGTTTTGTCGTTCACGTGGCCAAGAGCTACTCCGGCTATGGCCTGCCTCAGGCCGATCTGGTGCAGGAAGGCAACATCGGCCTGATGAAAGCCGTCAAACGCTTCGACCCGAGCGTGGGCGTGCGTCTGGTCTCCTTCGCCGTGCACTGGATCAAGGCCGAAATCCACGAATATGTGTTGCGCAACTGGCGCATGGTCAAGGTGGCGACCACCAAGGCCCAGCGCAAGCTGTTCTTCAACCTGCGCAAGTCCAAGAAGCGTCTGGGCTGGCTGAACCACGAAGAGGTGCAGGCCGTGGCTGCCGACCTCGGAGTATCCGCTGCCGACGTCACCGAGATGGAAGCGCGCATGAGCAATTACGATCAGGCCTTCGATCTGGTCGGTGACGATGAAGACGAGGGTGGCTTCGCGCCGGTGCACTATCTGGAAGACAAATCTTCCGATCTCGCGGCGAACATCGAGAACGACAACTGGGACAGCCATGCCACCCGTCGCCTGAGTGCGGCCATGGCGACCCTGGACGAGCGCAGCCAGCACATCATCCGTGCCCGCTGGCTCGATGACGAGAGCAAGACCACCCTGCAGGAGCTGGCCGATACTTACGGCGTCTCGGCCGAGCGGGTGCGCCAGCTTGAGAAAAACGCGCTCAAGAAGCTGAAAGATGCCATGGATGCCTGACGGCCTCCTCCGGTAAGAAGCAGGGCCTGATGGCCCTGTTTTTGTTTTGCGGGGATCTGGTCGGCCTTGCCTTGGTTACCCTTGTGTATGGTATGTTGCCGCCACTGCCACAGTAGGGAGAGCAGAAGTGAAACTGTTGAACGACTTGTTTACCAACAACCGCGAGTGGGCGGAACGGATCAAGGCCGAGGATCCCAATTTCTTCGCTACCCTGTCCGCCCAGCAGGCCCCCGAGTACCTCTGGATCGGCTGTTCCGACAGCCGGGTTCCCGCCAACCAGCTGATGGGGCTCTTGCCGGGGGACGTCTTTGTCCACCGCAACGTCGCCAACCTGGTGGTGCACACCGACTTCAACTGCCTCTCGGTGCTGCAATACGCGGTGGAGGTGCTCAAGGTGAAGCACATCATCGTCTGCGGCCACTATGGCTGCGGTGGGGTCAAGGCTGCGATGCAGAACCAGGAGCTGGGTCTCATCGACAACTGGCTGCGCAACATCAAGGACGTCTACTTCAAATACGGCGAACAGCTCGAAGCCATCGAGGATGAGCACGAGCGCTTCGACTACCTGTGCGAGCTGAACGTGGCCGAGCAGGTCGCCAACGTCTGTCACACCACCATCATCCAGAATGCCTGGCGCAAGGGGCAGGAGCTGGCGGTGCACGGCTGGATCTACGGCATCAAGGATGGCCTGCTGCACGATCTCGATCTCTGCATCAGCGGCCCTGACCAGATCCCTGACGTCTATCGCGCCTGGCCGGACATGCGTCCACCCCACCGTCGTCGCTGAGGACCAGCCGGTGGCTCCTGCGCTCTACCTTCAGATAAAGCAGCACATCCTGGACGGGATCCGCGAACGCCACTATCAGGCGGGCGACCGGATCCCGACCGAGGCCGCCCTGTGCGAGCAGTTTGCCGTGAGTCGCATGACGGTGAACAAGGCGCTGCGTGAACTGGTGGCCGAAGGCTGGCTGGTGCGCACCGCCGGATCCGGCAGTTTCGTGGCCGACAGGCGCACCGAGTCGCCGCTCCTGGCGATTCGCAATATTGCAGACGAGATCGCCGAGCGGGGCAGCGAGTACAGCGCGCGGGTGATCCGGCTGCAACGTCAGGCCGCCGACGAGAAAGTGGCGGTGCGTCTGGGCCTGCGGGTCGGGGCGCCCACCTTTCACAGCCTTATCGTCCATCAGGCCGATGGGGAGCCGCTGCAACTGGAGGAGCGCTTCGTCGATGCCGAGCGACTGCCCGGCTATGGCGAGCAGGATTTCACCCAGCAGACGCCAAACAGCTATCTGATGGAGATCTGCCCCCTCTCCGAGATGGAGCACGTGGTAGAAGCCGTGTTGCCGAGTGCTGGTGAAGCCGGACTGCTGCAAGTGAGGGTCGACACCCCCTGCCTGCTGCTGCACCGGCGCACCTGGTCAGACGGCTGTCTGGTCTCCTATGCCAGATTGTTGTCGCCGGGTTCCCGCTACAAGCTGAGCTCCAAGACGCGCCTCGCATAATTGTATATACAGATTAAGCATTTAAAAGCCCACCTCTCGGTGGGCTTTTTTGTGCTTACACTCTAATAAAGCCGCTGTTATCAAGATGTGAACTTGATCCTTTCTTTCTTTTCAGAGATCGGCTATAAATTATTGTATATACATTTAGAGGTCGGTATGAACAAGGAACTGTTGAACTGCGAGCGGGTCTGGCTCAACGTGACACCCGCCACCCTGCGCCCCGATCTGGCGGACTACGGCCTGCTGGAGCCCCATGCCCTTGGCGTGCGGGATGGCAAGATCCACGCTCTGGTCCCCATGCAGGATCTCAAGGGCCCCTATGCCGCCTCCTGGCAGGACATGAAGGGGAAGCTGGTCACCCCCGGTCTTATCGATTGCCACACCCACCTCATCTTCGCCGGCAGCCGCGCCGAAGAGTTCGAACTTCGCCAGAAGGGAGTCCCCTATGCGGAGATTGCCCGCAAGGGGGGCGGCATCATCAGCACGGTGCGCGCCACCCGGGCAGCCAGCGAGGAGCGGCTCTATGAGCTGGCGTTGCCGCGGATCAAGTCCCTGATCCGGGAAGGGGTCACCACAGTCGAAATCAAGTCCGGCTACGGCCTCACCCTGGAAGACGAGCTCAAGATGTTGCGGGTGGCCCGTCGTCTGGGAGAGACGCAGCCCATCCGGGTCAAGACCACGCTGCTGGCGGCCCATGCGGTGCCGCCGGAGTATCGCGACGATCCCGACTCCTGGGTCGAGACCATCTGCCAGGAGATCATCCCGGCGGCGGCCGAGGCAGGTCTCGCGGATGCGGTGGATGTCTTCTGCGAACACATCGGCTTCTCCCTTGCCCAGACCGAGCAAGTCTATCTGGCGGCGGATCAGTACAACCTCGCGGTGAAAGGGCACATGGATCAGCTCTCCAACCTGGGGGGCAGCACGCTCGCCGCCCACTTCGGCGCCCTCTCGGTGGATCATCTGGAATATCTGGATCAGGATGGGATCCAGGCGTTGGCTCACCGTGGCGTGGTCGCCACCCTGCTGCCCACCGCTTTCTATTTCCTCAAGGAGACCAAGCTGCCCCCGATCGCCGCCTTGCGCAAGGCGGGGGTACCCATGGCTGTCTCCTCCGACATCAACCCGGGCACGGCTCCCATCGTCTCCCTGCGCATGGCCATGAACATGGCCTGCACCCTGTTTGGCCTGACCCCGGTGGAGGCCATGGCCGGGGTGACCCGCCACGCCGCCAGGGCGCTTGGCGAGCAGGAAGGGCTGGGGCAGCTCAAGGTCGGCATGCTGGCGGATTTCCTTGTCTGGAACTGCGGCCATCCGGCCGAGCTCAGCTACCTCATCGGTGTCGATCAGCTGGTGAGCCGTGTGGTCAACGGGGAGGAGACCCTTCATGGATAAGTTCAACGGGATCGACATGTCGGTCTGGCAGGGGCGTCAGGATCCCGAAGACGGCGAGCTGGCCCTGCGCTGGCACGATAGGGTGCAACCCTGGCAGGGGAATCGCGAACCCGGCGTGGTGCTGCTCGGCTTTGCCTGTGACGAAGGGGTGCGCCGCAACAAGGGGCGGGTCGGCGCGGCCGGTGCACCGCTGGCGGTGCGCAAGCTGCTGGCCAACACGGCCTGGCATCTGGGCGGCCCCGTCTATGACGGCGGGGATCTGGCCTGTGAGGACGGCGATCTTGACGCCGCCCACGGGCGCTTGGCCGAGCGGGTGGCGAGTGCACTGGATCAGGGACACTTCCCCCTGGTGCTGGGAGGCGGCCACGAGGTGGCGTTCGGTAGCTGGAGCGGCCTGAACCGTCATCTTGGCGGTGAAGGACGGGTCGGGATCATCAATTTCGACGCCCACTTCGATCTGCGCATGAAACAGGAGCAGGCGAGCTCGGGCACCCCCTTCTTCCAGATTGCCGAGCAGTGCGCCGCCCAGGGCACCCCCTTTCACTATGCCTGTCTCGGGGTGGCCGAAACCGCCAATACCGCGGCGCTCTTTGCCCGCGCCGAGGCGCTGGGAGTCTGGCACGTGCTGGACGAGGCGATGACGCCGACCGAGCTGCCAGCCTTGCTAGGCGGGCTGGATGCCTTCATCGCCCGTTGCGACCACCTCTATCTCACCATCGATCTCGACGTGCTGCCGGCGGCGGTGATGCCGGGAGTGAGCGCTCCCGCCGCTCGCGGCGTGGAGCTGGCGGTCATCGAACCGCTCATCGCCCATATCCGGGCCAGCGGCAAGCTCAGGCTCGCCGATCTGGCCGAGTACAACCCGAACCAGGATCAGGACAACCGCAGTGCCCGCGTGGCCGCGCGCCTGGTTCACCAGTTGACCAAGTAGTGGCGCACCGCGCCGCCTGACTGCATCGCTAAACAAGGAGTGTCTATGTCTGTACAACACCAGGATCCCCGCCACGATCCGAGCCGCGTGATCCGTGCTCCCCACGGCACCCAGCTGACCGCCAAGAGCTGGCTCACCGAAGCGCCACTGCGGATGCTGATGAACAATCTGGATCCGGATGTTGCCGAGCATCCCCAGTCCCTGGTGGTGTACGGCGGCATCGGCCGCGCCGCCCGCAACTGGGCCTGCTATGACAAGATCGTCGAGGTACTGACCCGGCTCGAGGACGATCAGACCCTGCTGGTGCAATCCGGCAAGCCGGTCGGGGTGTTCCAGACCCACAAGGATGCGCCGCGGGTGCTCATCGCCAACTCCAACCTGGTGCCCCACTGGGCCAACTGGGAGCACTTCAACGAGCTCGATAAAAAGGGTTTGATGATGTACGGCCAGATGACTGCTGGCTCCTGGATCTACATCGGCACCCAGGGCATCGTGCAGGGCACCTACGAGACCTTCTTCGCGGTGGCGAACCAGCACTTCAATGGCGAGCCCAAAGGCCGCTGGATCCTGACCGGGGGCCTGGGTGGCATGGGCGGTGCCCAGCCCCTTGCTGCCACCATGGCCGGTTTCTCCATGATCGCCGTGGAGTGCGACGAGACCCGTATCGATTTCCGTCTGCGTACCCGCTATGTCGACAAGAAGGCCCACAGCCTGGATGAGGCGCTGGCCATGATCGAGGAGGCCAAACGCAGCGGCACCGCCGTCTCCGTCGGCCTGCTCGGCAACGCCGCCGACGTCTTCGCCGAGCTGGTGGCTCGCGGCATCACGCCGGACGTGGTGACCGACCAGACCTCCGCCCATGACCCGGTACACGGCTACCTGCCCCAGGGCTGGAGTGTGGCCCAATGGCGCGATCTGCAAAAGAGCGCACCGGACGAGGTCAACGTGGCGGCTCGCCGCTCCATGGCCCGTCAGGTCGAAGCCATGCTGACCCTGCAATCCCGCGGCGCCGCCACGCTCGATTACGGCAACAACATCCGCCAGATGGCGCTGGAAGAGGGGGTCAAGAATGCCTTCGACTTCCCGGGCTTCGTGCCGGCCTACATCCGCCCGCTGTTCTGCGAGGGCATTGGCCCGTTCCGCTGGGTGGCGCTCTCCGGCGAGCCGGAAGACATCTACAAGACCGACCAGAAGGTAAAAGAGCTGATCCCGGACGATCCCCACCTGCACAACTGGCTCGACATGGCCCGCGAGCGCATCGCCTTCCAGGGCCTGCCGGCGCGGATCTGCTGGGTTGGCGTCAAGGATCGGGTGCGCCTGGGCCTGGCCTTCAATGAGATGGTGAAGAATGGCGAGCTGAAGGCTCCGGTCGTCATCGGCCGTGACCACCTTGACTCCGGCTCGGTGGCGAGCCCGAACCGCGAGACCGAATCCATGATGGATGGTTCCGACGCCGTTTCCGACTGGCCGCTGCTCAACGCCCTGCTCAACACCGCCGGCGGCGCGACCTGGGTTTCCCTGCACCACGGTGGCGGTGTGGGCATGGGCTTCTCCCAGCACTCCGGCGTGGTGATCGTCTGTGACGGCACCGACGATGCCGCCAAGCGGGTCGGCCGCGTGCTGCGCAACGACCCGGCCACCGGGGTGATGCGTCACGCCGACGCCGGCTACGAGATTGCCATCAACTGTGCCGTTGAGGCGAAACTGGATCTGCCGATGATAGACGCCACCGGCAAAGGGGTGAAATAAGATGTTCGAACTCAATCTGCAACCGGGCAAACTCTGCCTCGCCACCCTGCGTCGTGTCAGTCGCGAGTCGGTACACGTCAGCCTGGATCCGGCTGCTCTGGCGGGGATCCACGCCTCCGCCGCCGTGGTCACCAAGGTGATCGAGCAAAACCGGGTGGTCTACGGCATCAACACCGGCTTTGGCCTGCTGGCCAACACCCGCATTCCGGTGGAGCAGCTGGACGAGCTGCAGCGTTCCATCGTGCTCTCCCATGCGGCAGGGATTGGCGAGTACATGGAGGACGCCACCGTACGGTTGATGATGGTGCTCAAGGTCAACTCGCTCGCTCGTGGCTTCTCCGGCATCCGGCTGACGGTGCTCGAGGCCCTGATGACCCTTATCAACGCCGAGGTCTACCCCGTGGTGCCGAAGAAGGGCTCCGTCGGCGCTTCCGGCGATCTGGCGCCCCTGGCCCACATGAGCTGCCTGCTGATCGGTGAAGGCAAGGCCCGTCACAAGGGCGAGCTGATCGACGCCGCCACGGCCCTGAAGATTGCCGGGCTGGAGCCCATCGCCCTGGCGCCGAAAGAGGGGCTGGCCCTGCTCAACGGCACCCAGGCGAGCACCGCCTTCGCGCTGGAAGGGCTGTTCCATGCCGAGGATCTCTACGCTGGCGCCATCACCATAGGGGCCATGAGCGTTGAAGCGGCGCTGGGCAGCCGCCGGCCGTTCGATGCCCGCATCCACGAGGTGCGCGGTCAGCGCGGCCAGATCGATGCGGCCGCCTGCTACCGCCACTTGCTGGTGGACGGCAGCGAGATCGGCATGTCCCACCACAACTGCGAGAAGGTGCAGGATCCTTACTCCCTGCGCTGTCAGCCCCAGGTGATGGGTGCCTGCCTGACCCAGATCCGTCAGGCCGCCGAGGTGCTGGTGTGCGAGGCGAATGCGGTCTCCGACAATCCCCTGGTGTTTGCCGAGGATGAGGAGATCATCTCCGGCGGCAACTTCCACGCAGAACCCGTGGCCTTTGCCGCCGACAACCTGGCCCTGGCCATCGCCGAGATCGGGTCGCTGTCGGAGCGGCGCATGGCGCTGCTCATCGACTCGCGCATGTCCGGCCTGCCGGCCTTCCTGGTGAACAACGGCGGGGTGAACTCCGGCTTCATGATCGCCCAGGTCACCTCGGCGGCCCTGGCCTCCGAGAACAAGACCCTGGCCCACCCGGCCTCGGTGGACAGCCTGCCCACCTCGGCCAACCAGGAGGACCACGTCTCCATGGCCACCTTCGCCGGTCGCCGGCTGGCGGACATGGCCGAGAACACCCGTGGCATCCTGGCGGTGGAACTGCTGGCAGCGGCCCAGGGGCTCGACTTCCGCGCTCCCCTGCGCTCCACCGAGCTCATCGAGCTGGCCAAGGGCCGTCTGCGGGAAGAGGTCAGCTTCTATGACAAGGACAGGTACTTTGCACCGGACATCGAGGCGGCGGCCGCCCTGCTGGGCCGTGCCAGCTACAACGACCTGATCCCGGCCGGGACTCTGCCCAGCCTCTGAATTGGAGCCTGAGTAACCATAAATAAGACCGCCCATGGGGCGGTCTTTTCATTTCCGTCTCCCGCGCCTCGCGTCGGGGCCATCGGAAGCGCGCTGCGCAGAGTGGCAGCAGGCAGGTGGTGGCGGCCTTATCCGTGTTCAAACATCCGGAACAGACAAACCACGAACAGCACCGGGGTGAGTGCTGGCAGCCTTATCCGTGTTCAAACATCAGGAACAGGTAAACGACAAACAGCACAAGATGGGTGGCGCCGTGCAGGGCGTGGGTGCGGCCGCTGCTGAAGGTCACTTTACAGACCATGAGGGTGGTGATGAGCAGCACCATGTCGGCAGGGGAGAGGCCCAGGCGCACTTCCTGCCCCATCAGGGAGCCGATGAAGAGCACGGAGGGTACCGTGAGGGCGATGGTGGCCAGCACGGAGCCGAAGTAGAGATTCATGGCCCGCTGCAACTGGTTGTTGAAGGCCGCCTTGATGGCGCCGACCGCTTCGGGAGCCAGCACGATACAGGCGACGATGAAACCACCCAGCGCCATCGGGGCTTCCATCACGTGCACCCCGTAGTTGATGGGGATGGCCAGGGTCTTGGCCAGCAGGATCACTACCACCAGGTAGGCGAGCAGCAAGAGGGTGTGATAGACGTTGCTCTGCAGCGGGCCGTGGTGATCCTCGAGATCCTCGTGATCACTGTCGACGAAGAAGTGGCTGTGGCTGCGGGTCTGGATCAGCAGGAAGACACCATAGAGCAGGATGGAGATGATGATCAGCATCCATGACATGGCCTTGGAGAGGCTGCCCAGGGTGCCGCCCTGGGTGAAGTTCGGCAGGACCAGACAGAGCAGTGCCAGGGGAATGATGGCCACCAGATAGGATTTGACCCCGTCCAGATTGAAGTTCTGGGTGTGATAGCGCCAGCCGCCAAACAGCAGGGTGAAGCCCACCAGACCGTTGGTGACCAGCATCACCACCGCGAACATGGTGTCACGGGCCATGGTGGGATTGGGATCGCCGGTCAGCATGACGGAGGAGATCATCACCACTTCCAGGGAGATGACCGAGAGGGTCAGGATCAGGGTACCGAAGGGTTCCCCGAGCTTGATGGCGAGGGCGTCAGAGTGACGCACGACGGAGAAGATGGCCCAGGTCACGATGGCAAGCAGGGCCAGCGACACCGGCAGGTAGACCGCAAGGGGGGTTGTCTCTGCCAGCAGGTCGCTCCCCAGGGTTTTGAAGAAGAGCAGGGTCAGCAGACCGGCAGGCAGAGCAATCTCTTGTCGGATAAAAGACTTCATAGGCAGTGGTTCTCATCTCGGGGCGGCCTCGGCCGACGGGGTATGGAGCGACTTGGTGCACCCAAGGTGCACAGACCCATGATAAGGGGAGATGCTCCTCATGCGGAGCATCATTTTGTTGCAAAGGGTGAGAGACGGGGCAGATACCGCCTCAGTGCGGGTCGGAGGGGTTGGTTGTCTCGCCCTCTTGCCATGCCATCAGCCAGATCTTCAGTTTGCTCAGGGGCATGGGCTTGGCATAGACGTAGCCTTGGATCAGGTGGACTCCGTGGCGATGCAGGTATTCCACCTGCTCCTGGGTTTCGACCCCTTCGGCGATCATCTCCATGCCCGATTTGAGGCCGAAGGCGATGGTGGCATCCAGCACGCTGCGCTTGAGGTCGTCCGTGCCTATGGTATCCACGAACATCTTGTCGATCTTGATCTGGCGAATGCCGAGCCGTTGCAGGTAGGCAAAGCCGCCATAACCGGTGCCGAAGTCATCCAGCTTGAAGTGATAGCCCCTCTCCTGCAGAGCGGCGATCTCCGCCATGGCCCCCTGGATGTGCTTGATGGGATCCCGCTCGGTGAGTTCGAAGGTGAGGCGGGCCGGGGAGGGCCAGCCATGGCGCTGCAACTGGGTGCGCAGACGAGGTTGCTCGATATGGCCCGCCACCAGATTGACGCTGACCCACTGGTGCGGGGCCAGGACGGGGAGATCCGCCAGGATGCGCTCCAGCAGTTGATCCGTCATCGGCAGGATCAGCCCCTGCTCCTCCGCATAGGCGATGAAGGTGCCTGGCGACACCAAATCCCGTCCTCGCTGCCAGCGCAGCAATGCCTCGAATCCCACCACCCTTCGGTTTCTGCTGTCCACTATGGGCTGATAGAAGGGGATGAACTCCCGCCGAGCCAGCCCTCTTTGCAGCAACCCCTTGAGGGAGCGCCGGTAGTTTCTAAGGCTCCAGTAGAGGGCCGCCAGCAGCGCCCCCAGTGCCCCGGCCGACCAGAGGCCATCGCGGTGTATCTGTGAGCGGGCGTAGCGTTTCAGTGCCTCGCCAGCCCAGAGGGTCTGTTCCACCTGATGCTGGGGGTCGAAACTGAGCAGCCGCATCGGGTTTGCCTCTTCTCGAATGTGCTTGTTGCCACGGGGGAAAAAGAGCCCGGACTGGGTCGGGTGCTTGTGGTTGAACTCCAGGTAGAAACAGTCGTTGCAGGGGGTGCGCAGCAGCTCATGGCTCCAGCTGCTGTCGAGCACCCAATAGGCCAGATTGCCGTTGCGTCTCGCATAGACCAGGGTTTCGCGTTCGGTATCGAACATGGGGGCCGTGCTGGAAATATGAAAGTCGGGGGAGACCGGTATGCCGGCGTCGGCAAGCTGGGGCAGGGCGGGGCCCAGGGTGGAGCAGCCGCTCCCGTTGGCAAGCTGCAGGCCGGCCAGGCGAATATGGCGGTTGTAATACTGGGGTGAGCGCAGCAGCGCCATGTCTTTGGGGCCGCAATCGAAGGCAAAGTGGGCGAGTTGAGCGGGGACATCGTGATCCAGGAGCTGGTTGCGCTCCTGCTGGTAGTCGAGCAGAGCCCTTTCCTTTGTCTGCAACAGGTGGTGAGCCAGCTTGTCGCTCAACAGGGGGGTGAGCAACAGCATCAGCAGCGGGGGCAAACAGAAGAGGCCCAGAGGAATCCATAACGGAGATCGTGCAGACATGGTGGGCCCCCTTCTTCCCTGAAATGAAACAACCCGATTGAGACTCAAGCATCATAGCATTAGCTGCATCGATTTGAGCCAAGTTGGTCACACTTGGAACAAAAACGATAATTAATTGATAAATAAAGGATATGGCTACACACCTGAACAAGATTCAATCGCTGACCTGTCATAAATGACAATTGTCCAGCTTATCTGAAGTGGCTAAAGTAGCGGTGCGGTTTGACTCACCGTGTGTTCAATACTCCTGTATCTATTTTTGTCAGTAGCACAGAGTGTTAGTTTTGATATGAGTGTTTCTTTTGGTCCCCGTTGTGGGACCATTTTTCTGTCCGCTCCTCAGCCTGTGTCCCCTCGTTTGCTCCCTTGATGCCTCTCTCTTTTGCGACCTGCACTACGGCGCTGCATGACGCATCCGCCCGCTTATTTGCAGAAGCGGGATCTTCATCCATAGGCGGCGTTTGGTCTGGGCTGATACCATGATGCCCTATGGATGCTGTCGGCTACGGAAAGGCACATGAAACTGACAACTCAACTCGTCTCTTTTATTACGCTGTGCGTGATCTCGGCCATGGCCATGGTGATGCTCGGCGGGGTCTTCAGTTTCCGCCAGATGGGAATGGAGCTGCAGCAGAACCGGGTCGACTCCCTGGTAGAGATCATCGACAAGCAGCTCGGGGTGACCGATGACCAGCAAGCCCTTGCCCGCTGGCTGCCCTCCCTGTTGCGGGCCTCCCATGTGGTGGAGCTGGAGATCCGTCAGGACAAGCAGCGGGTCTACTGGTTTCGCGACGTGCAGCAGCAGACGGATGAGAGCCTGCTGATCGCCTACAGCGAGGCGATCCCCAATCAGGCCGGGATGCGGGCCGACTTCAAGCTGGACAGGCCGTTCAAGGAGTTCGAGTACTCCATGAAGGCGATGTTCGGCATCTCTCTGGGTATCTTCATCGTGGTGTTCGGGCTCTGGTACTCCATCCGCTGGCTCCGTCAGCAGTTGCGCGGTGCCGAGCTGCTGGCGGAGCGTGCCCAGCTGATCCTGGATGGCAAGCTGACCAAGCTGGCCCATGACCCTGCCGAGGAGTGGCCCGTTTCGGCCAGTCAGGCCCTCACCCATCTGCTGACCGAGCTGGCCGACGCCCGCAAGGAGCGCAGCCGCTTCGACAACTTCATCCGCAGCAACGCCTTCGTCGACAAGACGACGGGCATCGGCAACCGCCTCTTCTTCGACAACCGGCTGGAGAGCGCCATCATGGAAGCAAGTGTGATCAGCGGCGGCGTGCTGCTGATCGAGCTGGCCGGTCTGGAGGAGCTGGATCCCGAGCTGAGCGGGCGCCCGAGCCAGGAACTCCTGATGGAGGCTAGCGCCACCATCGCCGCCTTCGTGCGAAAGCACAGCGGAGCCCTGCAGGCGCGCTATGCCGGTCAGGTCTTTGCCGTGCTGCTGCCGAACATGTCAGAGAGCGAGATGGTGGACGGTGCCAGCCAGTTGCTCAAGAGTCTGCAGCGGCTGCACTGGCCCGAAGCGGTCAATGCCGACACCGCCGTCTATCTCGGTGCGGTCTGCTATCAAGCACAGGATTCCCTGCTCAAGGTGCAGGAAGAGGCGGAGCTGGCGCTCAAGAGCGCGCGCCTGCAAGGACACAGCGGCTGGTTCCTGTTCGAGAAATCCCTCAACGAGGAGGCGAGCAGCAAGGGAACGGTGCGCTGGCGCACCCTGATCAGCCGTCGCATCGAGGAGCAGGGCATCGACTTCTACGTCCAGCCTGTGCAGCAGGAGCGGGATCAGGTGGTGTTGCAGCAGGAGCTGCTCATCCGCCTTCACGACGAGCAGGGCCGGGAGCTGCAGGCGGGGGTCTTCATGCCCATGGCGGAGAAGGCCGGTCTGCTGCTGCCGCTGGACAGGCTGGTGGTGGCCCGAGCCTTGCGACTGCTGCGCCAGCGACCGGCATCGAGCTGCCCCATCAGCCTCTCTCTGTGCGCCCAGAACCTGCTCACCCGCGAGTTCCAGCGCGAGCTCTTCTTCGAGCTGTTCCAGTTGCCGCGCAGTACCAACGAGGGGTTGATCCTGCAGTTGTCGGAGTCCCAGGTGACCCGCCACTACGAGGCCCTCAAGCGGCCGCTTCGGGCGATGCGCATGCTGGGGTGCAGGCTGGCCATCGATCATGCGGGCCAGGACGTGGTGAGCACCCAGTACATCAAGGAGTTCGAGATCCACTTCCTCAAGCTGCACCCCAGCCTGGTGCGGGAGATCCACCTGCGCCAGGTCAACCAGATGGCGGTACGCAGTCTGGTGGGGGGCTGTGCCAATACCCAGGCCCGGGTCATCGCGGTGGGGGTAGAGAGTGGCGACGAGTGGAAGATGCTGCGACACCTGGGCGTGCATGCCGGTCAAGGTCCCTGGTTTGCCGACCCCGAGCCCCTCAACCTGCCTGACTAGCGTTCCGGCCGGGGTGACAGGCGGCCCTGCTCCTGCAGGCCCGCCAGCCCCTGCAAGCCACCTGTGTGGATGAAGATGATCTTGCTGCCGCGCGCAATGCGGCCTGCCGCCAGTTCGCGAAACAGCCCCCACATCGCCTTGCCACTGTAGATGGGTTCCAGCGGCAAGCCGGTTTCGGCACTGAATGCCTGCACCCATTGCCAGAGTGCCGGACTAAACCTGGCATAGCCGCCGTCGTGGTGATCCAGCGCAATGCGCCAGCCCGGAGTAGTGGCCGCCGCCGGATGCAACCGGCATACCTCGCCGGTGATGAAGTCGGCCCCCTTGAGCACCGCGATGGCCAGGATCTGCTCCTGTGCCCGCTTGCCCGCGATGAGCCCCGCCAGGGTGCCGCCGCTGGCGCAGGGCAGCACCCAGAGATCCGGCGAGAAGGGCACCTCGTCGACAAGCTCGGCCACTCCGGGGATGGCCAGCGGGCTGCTGCCTCCTTCCGGTACCAGCAGGGTGTCGTCATCCTCGAACCTGGCAAGCCATTCGGGATCCTGGCGCCGGCGATAGTCCTGCCGGTCGACAAAAACGAGATCCATGCCCCAGCCTTTCGCCGCTTTCAGGGTGGGATTGCTGACGGTATCCCCTTCACCGCGTATGATGCCCGTGGTGCGCAGTCCCAGTCTGAGTCCTGCTGCGGCCAGGGCGTGAATGTGATTGGAGTAGGCGCCGCCAAAGGAGAGGATGTGGCCCTTGCCCAGCATCTGTGCCTGTTGCAGATGGTATTTGAGCTTTCGCCACTTGTTGCCGGAGAGGGTCGGGTGGATCAGATCGTCCCGCTTGCACCAGAGCGTGACGTCATGGGCTGCCAGCAGAGGATGCCGGATCCGGTGCAGGGGGGAGGG
Source organism: Aeromonas sp. QDB63 (assembly GCF_027707425.1). Taxonomy (NCBI): domain Bacteria; kingdom Pseudomonadati; phylum Pseudomonadota; class Gammaproteobacteria; order Aeromonadales; family Aeromonadaceae; genus Aeromonas; species Aeromonas sp. QDB63. The sequence continues at coordinate 33,478 of NZ_JAPCIS010000015.1, read as the reverse complement.
GAGCTGAAGGGGAGCCATGGGATCGTCTCCCGTGGGTGCCAGCGTGGCCGTCGATGCGTCGTTTGTCATAAAGTTGGAGGCTAATAGCCTGTTTATGTTAAGGTTTAGTCCGTTTTACGCGGCCAGGTGAAGATCCAGATGAAGTCACTGTTCAGGCGTTCTCCCTCCAGCCATCAGGTCGGGATCCTGCTGGCCAGCGATCGCATTCTGCTGGCCTGCGTGGACCCCGTTCCCGTGTTTGCCAGCCAGCCTGTCAACGGCCCCCACGACTGGTCCAAGGCCCTGGCCGAGCTGTTTTCCCGGCACGGTCTGGCCAAGTCTAAGGTGCGGGTGGCCCTCGCGGCCAGCCTTTATCAGCAGATCCAGATCGACAAGCCTGCCGTCCCCGATGCCGAGATGGCGGGGGCCCTGCCCTGGGCCATCAAGGATTTCGTCAACGAGCCGGTGTTGCAGCTCGCCATGGATTATGTGGACCTGCCGACGCCCCCTGCCGGGCGTCCGCGCATCAACGTTGTCTGCATGCCCAAGAGCCGGGTGCAGCAGGTGGCGGATGCGGTCAACGGCGCGGCGACCCTGGAGGCCATCGTCAGTGACGAGCTGGCCATGACGGCCCTCTACGAGGCGGACCAGATGGTGCGCATGCTGCTCTGGCAACCCCGGGGGCAGGAGCTGCAACTGCTGGTCTTCCATCGGGGCGGACTCTGTTTCTCCCGCCAGTTGCGTGGATTTGCGAGCCTCACCGGCAGCCATGAGCCAGATGCCGACCAGCTCGACGCGCTGGCGCTGGAGATCCAGCGATCCATCGATTATCTGGCCGGCCATCTCAAGCTGCCCGAGCCCGGCCAGTTGCAACTGGCCATCGCCTCCTCCGCCATGGGGGTACTGGTGCGTCACCTGGAACAGACATTCGGTTTCCCGGTGTCGGCCATGGCAAACAAGGCGGTACTGGCAGGAGTCGAATACCTCAGTGCCTATGGCGCGGCCCTGGGCAGGAGCGACTGATGAAACACCATATCAACCTCTATGGCGCCGAATTCCGGCCAAGACGCCTGTGGGCCAGCCTGCCCCAGATGGCGTTGGTCTGGGGCGGCGTCCTGGTACTGCTGCTGGGGGCCACCCTCTTCTATGGCTGGCAACAGCAGGGCCTCGATCGTGAATTGGCTGGCGTGCGGGCACAGCTCGACGTGCAGCGCGGCGAGGCCAGGCGTCTCGATGCGGAGCTGGCGCGCCATCTGGCGAATGTAGACTTGCAGCGGCAACTGGCCGACAAGCGGGAAGAGCTGGGGGCGAAACAGGCGCTGATGCAGCAGCTTGGCCACCTCTCCCTGCAAAAATCCCAGGGCTATGCGGGGGTGATGGCGGACCTTGCCCGCCTGCGGGATCCCCGCCTCTCCCTGCAACGGCTCGAAATAAGCGACGGGCGCATCAACCTCGCGGGCGTGGCCGAACGCAGTCAGGACGTGCCTGCCTGGGTGAACCGCTTCAAGCAGACCCCCTCCCTGGCGGGCAAGCAGTTTGGCGAGCTCACCCTGAGTCGGGACAAGGAGGGCCAGCTTGCCTTCCAGCTCAGTGGCATAGCGCGGGAGACTCCCTGATGGACATGAAGGCACAATGGCAGGGATGGGCGCAGCAGATCGCAGCCCTCAGCCTGCGCGAGCGGATCCTCATTCTGTTGACCGGGGTCGTGCTGCTCGGGGCCATGGGCATCTATGGCTGGCTGGATGACGCCGACACCCGGCTGGGCCAGGATCGGCAGGCCCTGGCTGCGGCGCAGCGGGATCTGGAGATCCTGATTCTGGAAAACCAGGGCAAGCAGGCCAGGCTGGGGCGGGATCCCGATGCCCAGGTACGCGAGCAGCTCGCTGGTGTCGAGACCACTCTGCGCCAGATGGATGCCGAGCTGCTGGCTCAGACGGTGGATCTGATCCCCGCCCACGAAATGCCCGCGGTGCTGGAAGCCCTGTTGTCCCGCTCCGCCAACCTGCATATGCTGGCGCTCACCTCCCTCAAGCCCGAGCCGCTGATGGCCGGGGAGCAGAAGGTGAACCTGTTCAGGCACGGCATCCAGCTTCAGCTGGAGGGCGGCTATTTCGATGTCTACCAGTACCTGAAAGCGCTCGAAGCCCTGCCTCGGCACTTCTACTGGAAGGGCTTTGACTACCGGGTGGTCGAGCATCCCAAGGCGGCGGTAGCGATGGAGATCTACACCCTCAGCACCAGCAAGGAGTTCATCCGTGGTTAAGCGGCATGTCGGCGGGACGGGATCCCGCATTTTTGCCTTCCCATCCTGGCGCTGGCTGGCCCTGTGGGGGAGCCTGCTCGCGCTGCAGGCCCAGGCCGAGGTGCTGCAGGATCCCACCATGCCCCTGGCGGGATCCGGCTCGGCGGCGAGTGTCGCCAAGGAGGCCGGTCTGCCCAGGTTGCAGAGCGTCATCCTGGGGAGCGGGCCCGCCCTGGCGGTGCTCGACGGTCAAAGCTACCGGGTCGGCCAGCAGGTCAACGGATTCCGGCTGGTGGGGATCAGCGCCGACAGCGTAGTGCTGGAAAAAGCGGGCAAACGCCAGACACTGACCCTGTTTGGCAGCAAGATCCGGATGTGAAGTGGGTGTCGCACGGGATGGTGCGGGCCAGGTTTGTCGAGTTTCATAGCGAGTCAGGTGCACGAATAACATGAAAAAACCCCCTTTTTGTCTGCTTCCCCTCGCGCTGGCGGTGGCGGGTTGCACTACCTATCGTCACCCCGAGCCGGTACAGGCCAAAGATGCACTCAAGCAGGCGATGAGCGAGCAGAGCCCGACCGCCCCCCTGACTTCCCTGCCGCCCTCGGTGCAGAGCGAGCTGTTGCAGCTCAATCGTCCCCAGCAGCCGATGACCATTCCCGAGAAGCGGATGCGCATCGCGGCCCATGACGTGGACGCGGTGGAGTTCTTCGGCTCCCTGTTCAAGGGCTCCCGCTACAGCGTGGCGGTCCATCCCGGTGTGGCGGGCGTCATTTCGGTAGAACTCAAGGACGTGACCCTGCAGGAGGCGCTGGCGACCGTCGGCGACATGTACGGCTTCGACGTACAGCGCAAGGGCAACGTGTTCCACGTCTATCCCGCCGGTCTGCGTACCGAGACCATTCCGGTCAACTACCTGATGATGGCCCGGCGCGGTCTCTCCCGTACCTCGGTGAGCACAGGCGGGGTGACGGCCAACGACAACAACAATGGCAATAACAACAACTTCGACAACGGCCTGAACAACAGCGGCAACAACAACAGCCAGGGCAACACCGCCAGCGGTGACAACAACACCAACAGCAACGGCACCCGCATCGAGACGGACAGCAACAACGACTACTGGACCGATCTGCGGGATTCCCTGCAGACCCTGATCGGCACAGGGGAAGGGCGGGCCGTCATCACCAGTCCCCAGGCGGGCCTGGTCACGGTGCGTGCCTATCCCAAAGAGCTCAAGGCGGTGCGCGAGTTCCTGGACCAGTCCGGCGAACACCTCAAGCGCCAGGTGGTGCTGGAAGCGCGGATCCTGGAAGTGTCCCTCAACGAGGGTTACGAGCAGGGGGTGGACTGGAGCGGCCTCTCCGCAAGCTGGGACGGCGGCAAGGGCATCACGGGGGGCGGCTCCCTCATGGACAGCCCCATCGCTTCGACCCCCAACCAGATCTTCCGGGCTCTGGGGGGCGGCGCCGGTTTCACCATCTCTGATGGCAACTTCAACGTCGCGGTCAGCCTGCTCAAGACCCAGGGGGACGTGAACACCCTCTCCAGCCCGCGCGTGACGGCCACTAACAACCAGAAAGCGGTGATCAAGGTGGGGACGGACGAATACTTCGTCACCAACGCCTCGACCACCACCACCACCTCGGGGACTTCGGCCCCCATCGTCACCCCGAACGTGGAGCTGACCCCCTTCTTCTCGGGGATAGCCCTGGACGTGACGCCCCAGATCGACGAGCAGGGCAAGGTATTGCTGCATATCCACCCCTCCGTCATCGACACCGAGGAGCAGAGTAAGACCATCAGCGTCGGCACCGCCGATCCCCTGGTGTTGCCGCTGGCCAAGAGCTCTATCCGCGAGTCCGATACCGTGGTGCAGGCCAACAATGGGGACATCATCGTCATCGGTGGTCTGATGAAGACCGACAGGCAGGAGATCGTCAGCAAGGTGCCCCTGCTGGGTGACATCCCCTGGGTCGGCGAGGCCTTCACCAACCGCCGGGAGAGCAACCGCAAGGTGGAGCTGGTGATCCTGCTCAAGCCCACCGTGGTGGAAAAAGACACCTGGCAGAAAGAGCTGCAACGCTCCTCCGAGCTGCTCGACAAATGGTATCCCCCCAAGGGCTGATCCGGGATGACGCGCCTGTTGAGCACTCCTTCTCCCATGTGGTGGCGCTTCCCGGCTGCTGCCAGTCTGCCCTGCCCGACGGCGGTGGCGCCATGTCGCTGATCCGGGGCTGTCTGCGGCTGCGCGCCCTGGACTCTGGCCGGGAGGGAGCATGTATCTGAGCCACTTCGGACTGCGGGAGGCTCCCTTCGGCCTGACCCCGAACACCGGTTTCTATTACGGCCTGCCCCCCCACGAGGAGGCCATGCAGGTGCTCAACTGGGCGCTTTCCCAGGGGGAGGGGTTCATCAAGGTGACCGGCGAAGTCGGCACCGGCAAGACCCTGCTCTGTCGCAAGCTGCTGAGCGAGCTCGGCTCCGAGGCCTGCCCGGTGCGTCTGGCCTGGCTGCCCAACCCCCATCTCACTCCGGGGGAGCTGCGCACGGCCCTGGCCCTGGAACTGGGGTTGACGCTGGCGGGGGAGAGCGAGCTGGATCTCACGGATCGCATTCACCGCCATCTGATCTCCCTGCATCGGCAGGGGAGCCGGGTGGTGGTGCTGATCGACGAGGCGCAAGCCCTGCCGGACGAGACCCTGGAGGCGATCCGGCTGTTTGGCAACCTGGAAACCGAATCCAGCAAGCTGCTGCAAATCGTGCTGTTCGGCCAGCCCGAGCTGGATGCCAGGCTCGGGCAGCCCCGTCTTCGCCAGTTGCGCCAGCGCATCGGTTTTTCCTACCGCCTGCGGCCGCTGCGGCTCGACGAGACCCGGGCCTATCTGGAGTACCGACTGCAGGTGTCCGGCTATCGCGGGGCCGCCCTGTTCGATGGCCGCGCCCTGCGCAGGCTGTGGCGCGCATCCCGCGGCATTCCCCGCCTCATCAACATACTGGCGCAGAAGTGCCTGATGCTGGCCTATGGTCGCGGTGTGCGGCGGATCGACAGCGCCCTGGTCCGGCTCGCCATCCGGGATACCGATGATGTCCGCCGTGGCCGTCTCACCCTCTGGTGGCCCCTGTTGTTGTTGTTGGGCACCGCCCTGGCGTATGGAGTCTGGTCATGAGCGTGATCAATCAGATGCTGAAAGATCTGGATAGGCGTCAGCAAGAGGCCGAGGGAGCCGCCGTCTATGTGGCGCCGGTGCGCCAGCAAGGCTGGTGGATGCTGGTGCTGACCCTGCTGTGTACCCTGGCCCTGGGGATCCTCGGCTGGCGCACCTGGATCTTCTGGCAGCAGAGCCTGCGAGCCTCCCTGCCAGCGGCGCAGGTCGAGGCCCCCCGCACCGCCCCTGCGGTGGCGCCATCCGCGCCCCTGGCGGTGGTGGCCACCACGCAGGCGGTCTCCTCTGCTGCGCCAGTGGCAAAGGTGCCCGCCGCCAGTGCCGAGTCGACCGCCGCGAGAGTGGCCCCCTCCGCAGCCGAGCAGGCTCCGGCCGATGAGGCCGTGCTCGCCGATGAGGGCAATCCGGAGGAAGCGCTGGGGGACGAGACGATCCCGAGCGACGAGGAGCTGCAGCCGGACCTCTATGCCGAGCTGGCCGCGGAGCAGAGCGCCGAAGAGGCGCCTGCACCCGCCGCGCCGCGCAAACCCGGGATCCTGAAGATCGAGACGGTGGAACTCTCCGACGCCGAGCTGGCCACCCTGGCCGAGCGCAAGGCGACCACGGCCATGGCCAAGGGACGGATGCAGGAGGCGCAGGATGGCTACTACGAGGTGCTGGCCCACGATCCCCACAACCAGGGGGCGCGGGAACAGCTGGCGGGCCTGCTCTATGGCGCCGGACGGCTGACCGAGGCCGCCCAGGTGCTGGAAGAGGGGCTGAGGCTGGATCCCGCGCAGGCGGACCTGCGTCTGCTGCTGGCCCGTGTGGCCATCAGCGTAGGGGATCGGCAGAAGGCGCTGGATTGGCTCACCGGCTATCAGCCCGATATTGCCAGCAATCTGGATTATTACGCCACCTGGGCCGGCCTTGCCCAGGAGCTGGGGCAGCCTGTCCAGGCGTCCGAGATGTACGTCAGGCTGTTGCGCCAGCAGCCAGATCAGGGGCGCTGGTGGCTGGGACTGGGGGTGGCGGAGGATGGTCAGGGACACCGTCAGCGGGCACTGGATGCCTATCGCAATGCCCAGTTGCACGGCAATCTGGGGGAGGCCTCCACCCAATGGCTTGAACAACGAATTGGCCAACTGACCCATTGATTAAAGCGGCAGTTCGATGAGCCCATGCCATCGGACCAGGCAGCGGGCGTGAAGCAACAGAGATCGGAGCAACAATGGCACAACCCAGACTGAAAATGCGCCTAGGCGACCTGCTGGTACAGGAACAGATCATCTCGGATGATCAGCTGCAGCTCGCCCTGCAGCAGCAGCGCCAGACCGGCCGCAAGCTGGGGACCACCCTCATCGATCTCGGCTTCATCAGCGAGGTGCAACTGCTGACCTTCCTCGCCCGTCAGCTGGATGTGCCCTTCTTCGATCTCAACAACCTCACCATCGACGTCTCGGCCGTGGCGCTGTTGCCCGAGGTGCAGGCGCGCCGCTACCGGGCGCTGGCCGTCAACCTGAGCGACGACAAGGTCACCGTGGTGATGTCGGATCCGGCGGATCTGAGCGCCCTCGACGCCATCGCTGCCCTGCTCAGCCCGCGGGAGTTGGTGCTGGCCGTGGCCCGTGAAGGCCAGCTGCTGGAGTATTTCGACCGCCTCTATCGCCGCACCCGGGAGATAGAGAACTTCGCGGTGCAACTGCACGAAGAGCACCAGGAGACCGGCTTCGAGCTGGGGGCCGGCAGCCTCAATGCCGCAACCGACGAGGGGGAGGCGACGGTGGCCAAGCTGCTGCGCTCCCTGTTCGAGGACGCGGTACAGGTGGGTGCCTCCGACATCCATATCGAACCGGACGAGAAGGTGCTGCGCATTCGCCAGCGTATCGACGGCGTGCTGCATGAGAACATCCTCAACGAGGTGCGCATCGCCCAGGCGCTGGTGCTGCGCCTCAAGCTGGTGGCCGGGCTCGACATCTCCGAGAAGCGTCTGCCCCAGGATGGCCGTTTCAACATGAAGGTGCGCGGCCGCGACGTGGATGTGCGGATGTCCACCATGCCGGTGCAGTACGGCGAGTCCGTGGTGATGCGGCTGCTGGATCAATCCTCCGGCATCTTGTCGCTCGCCGAGACCGGGATGCCCCCCGCCATCCTGACCCGCTTCCGCCGTCAGCTCAAACGCCCTCACGGCATGATCCTGGTGACGGGCCCGACCGGCAGCGGCAAGACCACGACGCTCTACGGTGCCCTCTCCGAGCTCAACCAGGCCAGCCACAAAATCATCACGGTGGAAGACCCGGTGGAGTACCGCCTGCCCCGCATCAGCCAGGTGCAGGTCAATCCCAAGATAGGGCTCACGTTCTCCCAGGTGCTGCGCTCCACCCTGCGCCAGGATCCGGACATCCTGCTGGTGGGGGAGATGCGGGACAACGAGACGGTGGAGATCGGCCTGCGCGGCGCCATCACGGGTCACCTGGTGCTGACCACCTTGCATACCAACGACGCCGTGACCAGCGCTCTGCGTCTCATCGACATGGGGGCGCCCGGCTATCTGGTGGCGAGCGCCCTGCGGGCCGTGGTGGCCCAGCGCCTGGTGCGGCGGGTGTGTGAACACTGCGCCTGCGAGACAGCGCCGGACGAGGGGCAGGCCACCTGGCTCTCCGTGCTCTCCGGTGAAGCGCCGGGGCAGCATCGCTATCGCAAGGGGCGGGGTTGCCAGAGCTGCAACTTCACCGGCTATGCGGGCCGGATCGGGGTGTACGAGCTGCTGGAGCTGGATCAATCCATGATGGATGCCCTGCGCCGCAACGATGCCGAGGGGTTTGCCCGGGCGGCACGGGCGCACGAGCACTACCGCCCCCTGGCCCTGACGGCGCTCGACTATGCCCGCGAGGGGATCACCTCGGTGGACGAGGTGCTCCGGCTGGCCGAGGACCTGGGGTAACGCATGAGGCATCTGGATCGTACTGAATCACTCTGCCGGGGTCGCCCATGAACCGTTTTGCCTACAAGGGGCGTGACAGCCAGGGCCAGGCCGTCAGCGGCGTGGTGGAAGCGGTCAGCGAGCTGGCCGCCGCCGAGCAGCTGATGCGCCGCGGGGTGATGCCCACCGAGCTGAAGGCCGGCAAGGTCAGGTCTGCCAGCATCGACTGGTCGCTGCTGCTGGAAGGGAGCGTCAAGCTGGAGGAGCTGGTGGTCTTCAGCCGCCAGATGTATGCCCTGACCCGGGCAGGCATCCCTATCCTGCGCGCCATCGCGGGGCTGGAGGAGAGCGCCCACAGCAAGCCCCTCAAGCGGGCGCTTCACGCCCTGGGGGAGGATCTGGCCAACGGCCGGCCGCTGTCGAGTGCGATGCAGTCGCACCCGAAGGTGTTCAGCAGCCTCTTCGTGGCCATCATCCACGTGGGGGAGAACACGGGTCAGCTGGAGGAGGCCTTCCTGCAGCTCGCCAACTATTTCGATCTGGAGCTGGAGACCCGCAAGCGGATCAAGACCGCCATGCGCTACCCCACCTTCGTGCTGATTGCCATCGCCGTCGCCATGGTGATCCTCAACATCATGGTGATCCCCGTCTTTGCCGGGATGTTTGCCAAGTTCGGGGTGGAGCTGCCGCTGGCGACCCGTATCCTGCTGGCCACCTCCCACTTCTTCGTTCACTACTGGTGGTTGCTGCTCGCCATTCTGGTGGGCGCCGTCGTCGGCTGGCGACGCTGGGTCGCCACCACCAAAGGCAGGTTGGCCTGGCACAGATGGCAGCTGCGGCTGCCCATCGTCGGCTCCATCATAGAGCGCTCCCTGCTTGCCCGTTTTGCCCGCAGCTTCTCCATGATGCTCAAGGCCGGCGTGCCGCTCAACACGGCGCTGACCCTGGTGGCCGATGCGGTGGACAACGCCTGGATGGCGGGGCAGATCCGCGACATGCGGGGCGGCATCGAGCGGGGGGAGAGCCTGCTGCGCACCGCCGGGGCCAGCGGCCTCTTCACCCCTCTGGTGATGCAGATGATCGCGGTGGGGGAGGAGACCGGCCAGGTGGACGAGCTGCTGCACGAAGCGGCCGAGTATTACGAGCGTGAGGTGGATTATGACCTCAAGAGCCTCACCGCCCGCATCGAACCCATCCTCATCGGCATAGTGGCGGTCATGGTACTGGTGCTGGCGCTGGGTATCTTCACTCCCATGTGGGACATGATGAGAGCTGTTCGCGGCCAGTGACAGGGTTCAGCATCTTCACTCCTCTGATGGTGAGACACGATGAGAGCTGTTCGCGGCCAGTGACAGGGTTCAGCATCTTCACTCCTCTGATGGTGGGACACGATGAGAGCTGTTCGCGGCCAGTAACATGGTTCAGCATCTTTACTCCTCTGGTGGTGGGACATGATGAGAGCTGTTCGCGGTCAGTAGGCAGTATCTTCACGGTCATCCGGATGCCGCCCGTGCCGGGCACAGAGAACAGGGTATGAAAGAGCATGAGCAGAGAGTCCGAGCGGGATGAGCACTGGCTGGGGGGATATCGGCGGGTCGTCGTCTTTATCCTGCTGGCGGTCATCGTCACGACCCTGGTCATGAGCTATCGCAATCACAGGGAAGAGGCGTTGGCCATCAGCGCCAGCCTGCTCGGTGAGCAGTTCGCACAGCGGGCCCAGCGCCTGCACGGACGCTGGCTCGACGAGCGGCGTCCGTCGGTGCTCCATGCCGAGGGCACAGCCTGGCAGTTCGATGAGCGGGGCTGGCCTCTGGCGGTGCTGCCGCGCCAGTCGCCATCGGCCGATTGCCGTCAGCTCTGGCTCGCCCTGCTGGGGCACGATGAGGGGCTTTCATCCTGGCAGGCCCTTGCCAGCGAAGGAGGCGACGGGTGTGAATTTGGCCAGGAAGGACACTGGCTGCACTACAGCTTCACCGATGGCCAGGTGGTGGCCCGCCCCTGATTGGGTGCTTCAAGTATTTCATTGACATGATTTTTTTCTATCCGCATGAAATAATGCGGACCATTACGGAGGCAGCATGGCAGCAAAGAGAGTGAGACCCGTTAGGGCGCTTGGCCGGATGGCCGGTTTTTCCCTGATTGAGCTGGTGATCGTCATCGTGATCCTGGGGATCTTGGCCGTCACTGCCTTGCCCCGTTTTCTCGATGTGACCGACGAGGCGAAGAAAGCGAGCGTGGAAGGGGTGTCCGGCGGTTTCGCCACCGGGGTGTCCCTGGTGCGGGCCCAGTGGGAGGCCGAAGGGCGTGCCAGGCAGGATGGGCTCAACACAGTGCTCTATGACGGCTCGCGTTTCTATCTGACCACGCCGACCGACAGTCAGGTCAGCAATGGCGAGCTCTCTCCCGGGTATCCCATGGACACGGCAGCAAGTGGCACGCCCGATGTGGATCCGGCCAGCCTGACGGCGGCCCGCTGCCTCAATATTTGGGAGGGGTTGTTGCAGAATCCTCCCAAGGCTACTGCCCGCTTTGACGAGGTGCGCGGTAGCGGCAATGACCTGAAGTTCTATGCCACGGTGAGCAACAATGGACTGGATTCGGTCTGCCGTTACTATCTGGTCAACAGCCTGAGCAAGGGAAGTGATGGACGTTATCAGGACCCGCAAGGGAGCACGGATGCGTTCATGAGTTTCAGTTATCGCCCGGCCTCCGGCCAGGTGACCACCCATATCAATTGATAAACCGAGGAAAGACGTAATGAAAAAGCAAGCGGGTTTTACCCTGATCGAACTGGTCATCGTGATCATCATTCTGGGCATTCTGGCGGTCACCGCCGCACCCAAGTTCCTGAATCTGCAGGAGAATGCCAAGAAGTCTGCCGCTCAAGGTGTGCAGGCGGCTGTTAGCAGTTCTGCACAGCTGGTTTATAGCAAATCAGCATTGGAAGGCGAAGAGCGCGTTAGTAGTGCTGCGGTGACTGGTTCTGATGGTACATCGATTGATACTGCCTATGGTTATCCAAAGGCGAGTGATGCTGGGATCAGAAATGCAGTAACGATCGATGGCTCCTGGAAGGGGAGTGAGGCTACAACAGGTAGCTCGTATCAGTTCAAAGCTGATAGCGACCTGAAAAAAGATGCAAAGTGTGTTCTTTATACTCAGGCTACAAGTACCGCAACTGCAACTACCATCGTTGGCAAGTTGAGTGCTGATAATGGTACGTGTGTGCAGCCCTAAGACTTTGAATGATGAGCGAGGCTTCGGCCTCGCTTTCTCTTTTCCCTGATGAGAAGTCCCATGCCTGCAACCAAGGGCTTTACCCTGATTGAACTGGTGATCGTGATCCTGTTACTCGGGATTCTGGCCGCCTTTGCCGTGCCCAAATGGCTGGGCAAAGGCGGCTTTGAAACCCATACCCTGCGTGACGAGCTGGTGGCCCGGCTGCGGCTGGTGCAGACCATGAACATGCAGGAAGGGGACGCGCGCTGCACCCAACTGGTGGTAGAGCCGAGCCGCTTCGGTCATCTGACCCTGCTTGGCAGCTGTACCCCCAAGCCCATCTCCGGCTGGAGTGCGGACGAGCAGGCCCGGGGGCGAGTGGTCAAGGCCTCCGGCAGTATCTCCCTGCCTCAGGGCAGCTTTTCTTTCGACAAGCGCAGCGGTCGCCCCGTATCCCCGTCAGCCTGCATCAGTGGTTGTAACCTGATGGTGAGCGATGGTGGGGAGAGCGCCCGGCTGCGCATCGAGCCGGAAGGCTATATCCATGCGATCCCCTAAGGCGCGCCGCGGCTTCACCCTGGTCGAGTTCGTGGTCGGCATCGTGCTGCTGGCCGTCGCCCTGACCGGCATCCTGGGGCTTCTTATCAATCAGGCTCCCCAGGCGGTAGACCCTGTGCAGCAGGTACGCGCTGCCCAGCTGGCCCAGCGCCTCTCCGGCGAGATCTTGCAAAAGTCGTTTGATGAACATTCGGATCATAACGGTGGTCGTTATCGTTGTGGCGAGCAGGTGGCTGGGGTGACCATCTCTTCCTGCTCCACCAGTTATGGCCCTGATGGCGAGCCCGCATCCTATGCCTATAACGATGTGGATGATTTCGATACCGCAGGTAACTGGGTGGATGCCAACACCCTGACTCAGACTGCGACGGGAGTCAGCAGCGAGGAGTATCGCAACTATCAGGTGAAAATTGCGGTGAGCGGAGCCGATTTCAGCGACGGCACCTTCAAGAGTTGTGCCGCACCCTGCTCTGTGGGCAAGCGTATTGATCTGCAGATCAAGCTACCGGATCAGAGCGTGCTCGACTTCTCCTTCTATCGGGGGAACTACTGATGGATCGCTCTGCTGTTGGGGGTTGCCTCTCTACCAGAATATCCGCGCCCCTAGCCAACTCCGGCGCCAGATTAAGCCTGGCGGCCAATCGAACCGACCGCAAACCTCGGGGTAACCGTGGCTTTACTCTGGTCGAGCTGGTGATGGTCATCCTGCTGCTCGGGATTATGGCGACCTTTACCAGCCAGTTTATCGGAATCGGCACCCAGATTTATGGCGATGCCAGTAGCCGTGAACAGTTGATGAGTGATGCCCGTTTCGCCATGGAGCGACTTAACCGCGAACTGCGTGATGCGGTGCCGGGCTCGGAGCGGATCGAGACGACTGGCGGGACATGGGACGACACCGGTGCCTGTTTGCGGTTCTGGCCCATCAGCACCTCGAGCCGCTATCTGGCACTTAACCGCGCCATGTCGGGGAGCACGGCCACCCTTGAGCTGGTGATGGCGACCCCGGCTTCTGCTGCCAATCCGCTGGATGTGGATGCCGCCGCCGTCAAAAAAGATGATCAGCTGATCGTCTTTCCCGTGCCGGACAAAAAAGTCGGTTCGCTCACGGCAGGCTGCGATTATGGCCGCTGCGTAGCCAAGGTCACGGATGTGCTGACGCCCGTATCCGGAGCGCAAACCATCCGCTATACCAGCACCGAGAGTCTGACGGGCCTCTCTCCAGGCAGCCGTGTCTACTTTGCCAACCAGCAGGTTCGCTACTGTGTGGAAGGAAACACGCTGACCCGTGCCACTGCCCCCATTGGTGCATCCTTACCTGCACAGGGCGTGTTGATGGCGGATTCCCTTCGTATTGGCACCTTCTATCGGGAAACCTCGGCGTTTAACGCCGAAGGGGAGTTTGGTATGCGCTTTGTGTTCGAACGCAAGGGGGAGTCGGTCACCTTCAACCACAAGATAGAGGTGTTCAATGTACCCTGATCCACAGGCTTTCGGACGGATGCGAGGCAGCGCCTTGATGATCGCCCTGTTTGTGATTGTGGTGATGGCACTGCTGGCGGCTGCCATGGGCCGTTTTCTGGTCGATAGCGGCGAGAAAAATACTGTGGAGGTGCGCAGCGTGCGTGCCCTGCTGGCCGCCCAGAGCGGGTTGGAAGTAGCACTCTATCGATTGTTCCCCAAGCGCACGCTTGCCCAACCGACTCCCCCAGCGGTCTGCCTGGCAAGCAGCCCACTGAGCTTTGCCAGCAATCCAGGGCTGAGCAACTGTCTGGCTGTGGTTCGTTGCGCCACGGTGCCGGTGACTTATAACGGGTCTGTGACCAATGGCTATCGTCTCGAGAGTGTCGGAACCTGTGGCAGCTCCGACCTTAACAGTGCCAACCCTGATTTTGCCGTGAGCCGAACCCTGATGGTCGAAGCTTATGATGGAGGAACTCCCTGATGCGCAATTTATTTCTGATCATTTGCTTATACATCATGGTTTCACCAGTTTGGGCTGCAATTGATTGCAACAGCATTTTCCCCGGACCAATTCAAAGCTATTCGAATACCGGTGAGCTTTATATGCAAAACAATGCAAAGGTCGAAAATTATAACAGTCTTGATGTGTGCTTTAAATCGGTAAAAGGATATGAGTGGGAAATGAATCCTCAGGCCTGTGGTGCTGGTAAATGTGAAATAACAAAAAAACCAAGTTTATCAAGAACACAGCCGACTTTGCTTGTAAGCTCTGATGCAAAAAATTATAAGATAGCTCCTGAAACTGTGCCTGATGTAGTACTTGGAAATACTGTCGGTTATGGAAAGTCGGCAGGGGCAGGTCGGTGGGATCTAGGTAGTGTCACTCTTAATAAAGGTTCCATGAGTGTTTCAGATACATATTCAACCTATGTTATTAAAGGTATGACTTTATATGAGAACTCAACGGTAACATTAAAAGCTGGAAAGTCATACATTATAGACGGTGACCTCTATATAAATTCTGGCTCGGTTTTTATCGCGGGTGTAGAGGCAACTACGTTATACATTAATGGTCGTTTGACTATTGAAAACGCATCAATGTTGTCTGGGTTAACCTCTCTTGATGTATATGTAAAAGAAAATATTATATTGAAAGGAGATGCCCAAGCACAAGGAAGCTATTATGTTGCAGGAGGTGCGGTGTTGCAGGAGCAAGTTGTATTAACTGGGCGTCTTAGTGCAAAAAATGTTACAATGCAAAGTAGTAGTAAAGTTATATATGATGATGGTCAGCCAAAACTGCAATGCTTCAATGATAATTTTGATTCATCATCACTCAAACCAGAATGGGTGGTAAAAACCAGTAAAGGGTCATTTTCCCCCTCAATTAAAGAGGGGCGTTTGCGTTTAACTGAAAATAAGAATGACCAAGCTACCTCATTGACTTACCTTAAGTTATTTCCTGCTGCTAATAACTTGGTGACGGTAGAGTTCGATCATTCCGCTTATGGTGGCACTGGTGCAGATGGTATTGCCATGGTGTTGTCAGACGCCAAGATAACCCCTCAACCGGGGGCATTTGGTGGACCGCTGGGGTATGGCCATAAAGGCAGTGCTGCACCCGGATTCGCAGGTGGCTGGTTGGGTGTCGGCATTGACGAATTTGGTAACTTTTCTGCAGAAGGCGGTAGTAATAATCAACCTCGCCGAAATAATTCAATTGCTATTCGAGGTTCTGGCTCTGCTACAACTGGATATCGCTATCTTTATGGTTCACCGACCTTGAACCCGTCGATCCACAATGGCAATAATTACCCTAATCCCCCCCATCGCTACCGTTTGACTGTAGATTCCCGTTTGGGAAATAAAACCATGGTGTCAATTGATCGAAATACTGGTGCTGGTTATGCAGCAGTGCCTGGGATACCTACATTTGATGCTACCGCTAATGATTTAGGTCAGTCACCTATACCAGAAAACTTTTACCTTTCGTTCACCGGCTCAACAGGTGGCTCAAACAATATACATGATATTGATAACGTAAAAATATGTGCATTGAAAGTGAATCCGGTCGGGGTTCAAGTACATCATTTCGAATTCGCTCATTCAGGGCAGGCAATCACCTGCCAGCCTGAAGAGATCACAATTAAAGCTTGTGCCAATGAGGATTGTTCACAACTAATGTCGGGTACTGTTACGGCAGCGCTCACTCCTAACCCCTTTACGAATGGTGGTTGGTCGTCAGGTAGTGGTTTAAATAACGTGAATAATGGTGTTGTCACTATAACTGGCGGCACCACTAAGGTGATGCTAAGTAATTATTCGGCCAGTTCCATCACTATGGGCGTGTCCAGCTCGACTCCGCCACTGCGGCCGCAGAGTGATACCTTATGTCGGTCCGGTTCATTGGGGCCTGCTAAACAATATTGCACGCTCCCGTTTGCCGATGCTGCACTGCGTTTCAATGTCCCCACCTTCTATGCCGGTACCTCGGGAGTCACCTCGATCCGCGCCATCAAATCAAACGATGTGGGGGCGACCAAGGTATGCGTGCCCTTACTGACAGGTGATCAGACTCTCCAATTTACCTCGAGCAAGGTCGTCTCTGAGAGCAGCACTGCCGTGCCGACGGTCAATAGCACCACGCTCGCGCCATCAGGAAACGTTAAGGTTGCGTTTAACAGTGATGGGGTGGGTCAACTGACCGTACAGTACCCGGATGCGGGGGTGTTGCGACTGGATGCTACTTTCCAGAAGAATGATGTCACCGGCACCCTTAAGCTGACCGGTAGTGATACGGTTGCTGTGATTCCTAAAGCGATCGCACTCCAGGCACAAGGACAAAGTGGCTGCTCGGGCAGTAACGACAACACATATGCAGCATGCCCTGTCTATCGCAAAGCGGGCGAGTCCTTTACTCTGCAAGCGCGTGCCCTCAATGAGCAGGATCAGCTAACCCCTGGCTTTGCGACCAGCAATAAGGCGATCTCTTGGGCGCTGTTAGCGCCGGCAGCTGGCGGCACCGGAACATTTTCGCCGACAGCGATCACGTTGGCGAGCGGGGTAGCAAACGTGACGGCGAATTGGTCTGAGGTCGGGGTGATCCGGTTAGGCGTCAGCAACTTTGTGCCTTATCCCGCTTATCAGGATGAATTACCCCAACTTGAGACTGTGTTGCGATGGAGCGTACCCATCGGTCGTTTTGTCCCTTGGGATTACAGTTTGAGTAATGGCTTTATCACGCCTGCCTGCAATGCCTTTACATACATGAGCCAGCCCTTTGCCAGCGGTTTTGTCCTCACTGCACGCAATCTGCAGAAAGGGACGACAGAGAACTATAAGGGGGCGTTCGCTAAAGGGGTTGCTGAGATGGTGGCGGCTAATGCTCTGGATGGGGTTGCTCGTGACAAGCGTATTACACTATCTCCCTCGCTCAGCTGGGCAAGTGGCGTCGCCAGTATAAATCAGCAGTCGCCTTTGGGGCTGAATACCCGCTTTGATCGTGCTGCGAGTCCAGAAGCACCGTTTGCCACGTTGAGCTTTGGTATCAAAGTCGATGATCAGGATGGCGGTACTACGCTGTTGGCGAATCCGAATATGAATGCGGGTGTAGCAGGGGATTGTTCCAAATCGGGGCAAGGGTGTAATGCGGTGCTGCTGGGTACTCAAAAGCTGTTGTACGGCCGCCTGCAGGCTGGTACGGCGGCTGGCCTGGCCTCGGCGCCGCTGGCCATTCCACTGCAGATGCAATATTACGAAGCGGGCAACTGGCTGAAAAACAAGGAAGATCAATGTACCCAGCTCTCTTTGGCCAATCAGGGGTTCACTTTCCTCAATCCAAGTCAAACCTTTGATGCGGCGACTCGCGAGCTGAATCTGGGGGCGGGTCGCAAGATCAAGCTGGGGTTGGGTAGTTCGGCACCGGGTGGGGATGCTGCACTGGCGAAAGACGGGGAGATCCTGTTCCACTTTGCCAAGCCGGACATCTCGGTGCGCATTCCCTACAAGGTCGATTTGGCAAAACAGCCGTCGCAGCCCCTCTGGTTGTCTGACCCAACGAGTGGCAATGACGGCAACCTGCAAGGTGAGGCCATTTTCGGCTCCAGCCGGGGTAATGACAGAGTTATTTATCGGCGCGAAGTATTGCATTGAATGATGTGAAAGGGGGGCTGGCTCAACAGCATCCCCCTAAATCCTTGTTTATTAGTGTTTGCAAGCGTGTCCGAGTGAGTGATGACTCGCATTTTTGTCGCGCCTGATTGATTGGCGACAGTTTGAGCGCTTGCCCATTGGGGTGGGCATTGGTAAAGTTAGCCGGTTTTCTGCACCTCCAAATTCTTAGGATTTCCCGTAGCCATGTTCAAAAAGCTCAGAGGCGTCTTTTCCAACGATCTGTCGATCGACTTGGGAACTGCCAACACCCTGATCTATGTAAAAGATCAAGGGATCGTCCTTAACGAACCCTCAGTTGTCGCCATTCGCCAAGAGCGCGGGAACGCCAAATCGGTCGCTGCTGTCGGTCATGCCGCCAAGCAGATGCTGGGTCGTACCCCGGGTAACATCTCCGCCATTCGCCCGATGAAAGACGGCGTGATCGCCGATTTCTACGTGACCGAGAAGATGCTGCAGCACTTCATCAAACAGGTTCACGACAACAACTATTTCCGCCCCAGCCCGCGCGTGCTGGTGTGCGTGCCCTGCGGCTCCACCCAGGTGGAACGTCGCGCCATCAAGGAATCCGCGCTGGGCGCCGGCGCCCGCGAGGTTTACCTGATCGATGAACCCATGGCTGCCGCCATCGGTGCCGGCCTGCCGGTCTCCGAAGCGACCGGTTCCATGGTGGTGGACATCGGTGGCGGTACCACCGAAGTGGCCATCATCTCCCTGAACGGCGTGGTCTACTCCCAGTCCGTCCGTATCGGTGGCGACAAGTTCGACGAAGCCATCATCAGCTACGTGCGTCGCAACTACGGCAGCCTGATCGGGGAAGCCACCGCCGAGCGCATCAAGCACGAGATCGGCTCCGCCTATCCGGGCGAAGAGGTGCGCGAGATCGAAGTGCGCGGTCGCAACCTGGCCGAGGGTGTGCCCCGCAGCTTCACCCTGAACTCCAACGAGATCCTGGAAGCGCTGCAAGAGCCGCTCTCCGGCATCGTCTCCGCCGTCATGGTGGCCCTGGAGCAATCCCCGCCCGAGCTGGCGTCCGACATTTCCGAGCGCGGCATGGTGCTGACCGGTGGTGGTGCCCTGCTCAAGGACATCGACCGTCTGCTGATGGAAGAGACCGGCATCCCGGTCGTCGTGGCTGAAGATCCCCTCACCTGTGTCGCCCGTGGCGGTGGCAAGGCGCTGGAGCTGATCGATATGCACGGTGGCGATCTGTTCCACTACGAATAAGACCCAAAGCCGGCCGAGCGCCGGCTCTTTTTTGACGACTCATGAAACCCATCTTCGGTAGAGGCCCTTCGCTTCAGTTACGGTTGTTTCTCGCCGTCATCATCTCCGTCGCTGCCATCGTCGCGGATTCCCGCTTCGGTGTGTTCAGCCATGTCCGCGTTTATCTGAGCTCCCTGGTGAGCCCGCTGCAATACATCGCCAACGCCCCCGGCACCCTGCTCGACACCATGTCGACCCAGGTGCAGACCCGCGCCGATCTCATCGAGCAGACCAAGCAGCAGGAGCAGCAACTGTTCACCCTGCGCTCTCGCCTGCTCAAGATGGATCAGCTGGAGCACGAGAACCAGCGTCTGCGCGAGCTGCTGGGGTCGCCGGTACACAAGGAGTCCCGCAAGATGGTGGCCGAGCTGCTGTCGGTGGATTCCGACCCCTTCAGCCATCAGGTGCTGATCAACAAGGGGGCGCTGGATGGCGTCTACAACGGCCAGCCGGTGATCAACGATCAGGGGGTGGTCGGTCAGGTGCTCCACGTGGGCTCCACCACCAGTCGCGTCCTGCTCATCACCGACTCCAGCCACGGCATCCCGGTGCGGGTGCTGCGCAACGACTTGCGCGCCATCGCCTCCGGCAGCGGCGAGCTGGACAAGCTGGAGCTGCGCAACCTGCCCCGCAACACCGACGTCCAGGTCGGCGATCTGCTGGTCACCTCGGGCCTGGGCGGCCGCTTCCCGGAAGGTTATCCGGTGGCGACCGTGACCCGCTCCGACTACGTGGAGGGCAAGCCCTTCGCCCAGATCGAGGCCAAGCCGCTGGTGGCGCTGGACCGTCTGCGCTACCTGCTGCTGCTGTGGACCGACAAGAAACCGGAAGTACACGACAAGGATGCTCTTGAGCCTGCGGCGAGCGCCTCGGCGGCCACGGCAACCTCGGCGGCGGGGGCGACGCGCTGATGCTGCAACCCGCCAGCGGCAGGATCTGGATCTGGTGTTCGATCCTGCTGGCCCTGTGCCTCTCCATCCTGCCGCTTCCCTTTCAATTCGAACCCTTCCGTCCGGACTGGCTCGCCATGGTGCTCATCTACTGGGCGCTGGCGCTGCCGCACCGGACCAACGTCGGCACCGCCTGGGTGGCGGGCCTGCTGCTGGACGTGCTGCTCGGCAGCACCCTCGGCGTGCGGGCCATGGCCATGGCCATCACCACCTACCTGGCGGCATTCCAGTTCCAGAAGATCCGCAACTTCTCCCTCTGGCAGCAGGCGCTGATCATCGGTCTGCTCTCCCTGGTGGGGAAGATCACCGTGTTCTGGGCGGAGCATCTGTTCAGCCGGGCCAGCCTCAACTTCGCCTACTTTTGGTCGACGTTGACGACGATGTTAATATGGCCCTGGATTTTTATGGTCTTGCGCAAGGTGCGGCGTCGCTTCAATATCAAGTGAATGTGAATAAAAACAACGCATTGTAACTGCGCATCGTCTCATTGAGTGAAGTATGAACAAGCACAACGAACTGCAACTCTATCTCGCCTCGGGCTCCCCCCGCCGGCACGAGCTTCTGACCCGCCTGGGCTACCGTTTCGAGGTCCTCAAGCTGGATGTGCCGGAGCTGCGCAACGACGGTGAGAAGCCCCAGGATTACGTCTGCCGGCTCGCCCGCGACAAGGCCATGGCCGGCGTGGCCGCGGCGCCCACGGCGCTGCCCGTGCTGGGGGCGGACACCATAGTGGTGCTGGGGGAGCGGGTGCTGGAGAAGCCCTCCGACCTGCTGGACGCCAAGGACATGCTGGAGGCGCTCTCCGGACGGGTGCACCAGGTGATGACGGCGGTGGCCCTGGCCACCCCGGATCGCTGCGACGTGCGCCTGGTCACCACCAACGTGGCGTTTCGCAAGCTGGACGAGTCCGAGATCGAGGCCTACTGGCGCACCGGCGAGCCGTGCGACAAGGCCGGCGCCTACGCCATCCAGGGCATTGCCGGCAAGTTCGTCAGTCGCCTCGAGGGGAGCTACAGTGCCGTGGTCGGCCTGCCCCTGCTGGAGACGGACCTGTTGATCAAGCAGCACCTCGAGCAGACCCGGTAATCCTCCCGTCAGCGGTGCGCTGCTGAGTTACCCGTTGTTCGTCGTGCCAGAATTCAAAACTAGAAAGGCAAGGTAACTTATGTCGGTAGAACTGCTGGTGAACGTCACCCCCTCCGAGACCCGGGTCGCCCTGGTCGAGAACGGCCTGCTGCAGGAAGTGCACGTGGAGCGCCAGGCCAAGCGCGGCATAGTGGGCAACATCTACAAGGGCAAGATCAGCCGGGTGCTGCCCGGCATGCAGGCCGCCTTCGTCGACATCGGCATGGACAAGGCCGCCTTCCTGCACGCCTCCGACATCGTCCCCCATACCGAGTGCGTGGCGATCAAGGAGAAGGAACAGTTCCAGGCCGGCAACATCGCCGAGCTGGTGCGCCAGGGGCAGGACATCATGGTGCAGGTGGTGAAAGATCCGCTGGGCACCAAGGGGGCCCGCCTCACCACCGACATCACCCTGCCTTCCCGCTACCTGGTCTTCATGCCGGGGAGTGCGCATGTGGGGGTTTCCCAGCGCATCGAGTCCGAGGCGGAGCGCGAGCGCCTCAAGCGCACCGTGGCCGGCTATGTGGACGAGCTCGGTGGCTACATCATCCGCACCGCCGCCGAGGGGGTGGGGGAGCAGGAGCTGGAGCAGGACGCCGCCTTCTTGAAGCGCCTGTGGCGCAAGATCCTCGAGCGCAAGCAGAAGTACCCCCCCTGCAAGATCCTCTATGAGGATCCCAGCCTGGCGTTCAGGGTGGTGCGTGACTTCGTCGGTGCCGAGCTCGACAAGATCCGGGTCGACTCGCGCCAGAGCTTCGATCAGCTCAAGCGCTTCACCGAGGAGTACGTGCCCGAGCTGGCCAACAAGCTGGAGTACTACACCGGCGAGTCGCCGATCTTCGATCTCTACGACGTGGAGAACGAGATCCAGCGGGCCCTGGAGCGCAAGGTGGAGCTCAAATCCGGCGGCTACCTCATCATCGACCAGACCGAAGCCATGACCACGGTGGACATCAACACCGGAGCCTTCGTCGGCCATCGCAATCTGGAAGAGACCATCTTCAACACCAACGTCGAGGCCACCGCCGCCATCGCCCGTCACCTGCGCCTGCGCAACCTCGGCGGCATCATCATCATCGACTTCATCGACATGCAGTCCGAGGATCACCGTCGCCGGGTGCTGCACAGCCTGGAGCTGGCGCTGGCCAAGGACAGGGCCAAGACCAACGTCAACGGTTTCTCCCAGCTCGGGCTGGTGGAGATGACCCGCAAGCGCACCCGGGAGAGCCTGGAGCACGTGCTCTGCGCCGAGTGCCCCGAGTGCAAGGGGCGCGGCCGGGTCAAGACGGTGGAGTCGGTCTGCTTCGAGATCCTGCGGGAGATCATCCGGGTCAACCGCGCCTACGACGCGGATCAGTTCACCGTCTATGCGGCTCCTTCGGTGGCCGATTACCTGCGGGGGGAGGAGTCCCACAGTCTGGCGGAGCTGGAAGTCTTCATCGGCAAGCAGGTCAGGGTGGTCTCCGAGCCGCTCTGTGGGCAGGAACAGTTCGATGTGGTGATGATGTAATTGGTCTATCGCTGGCTGAGTCGGGGCTGGTTGGCCCTCGGAGTCTTCTTCGTGCTGCTGGCCGTTCTGGTCAGCGTGGTACGACTGGGCGGCCCTTTGCTCAACCAGCACCGGGCGGCCGTGATAGGGACCCTGCTCGGAGAGAGTCAGCTCGAGGTGAGCGTGGATCACGTCGGGCTGGAGTGGACTCCCCGCGGCCCGGCCATCGGGCTGGAAGGACTGGCCATCGCCCCCGATTCGGGGCGTTTCTCCCTGCGCCTTGGCAAGGTGTGGGCCCACCTCGACTTCTGGCGCTCCCTCAACGAACTCAGACCGGTGTTTGGCCAGCTGATCCTGAGCGACGGCAACATCGCGCTGGACATGACCCAGCCCGCCACCCCCGTCAGCGGGAAGAGCGCGAACCAGCAGGAGGCCCTGCTGCGCTTCCTGCTGACCCAGCTCTCCACCTTCGACATTCACGACACTCGCCTGAGCCTCACCACGGCACTGGGGGAGGTGCGCGCCCTCGACATCGCCCAGTTGCGCTGGCAGAACCGCGGCAAGCGTCATCAGGGGGTCGGCAAGGCCTATCTCATCAACGGGGTGGGGGAGAGCACCCTGGACCTCATCATCGATGTGGATGCTCCCGAGGTGCGGCTCGACCGCCTCAAGGGCCAGCTCTATCTGGGGGCCAGCGAGCTGGACATCAGCCCCATGCTGGCCCGGATCCACGCCGGCGCGCCACCGGTGAGCGGCCAGCTCGACTTCCAGCTCTGGAGCGAGTTCGAGAAGGGCAGGCTCGGCAACTCCCTGCTGGCCTTTGGCAACAACCACCTGATCTGGAAAGACGAGATCAAGGGGGAGCCGCACCGCCTCGACCTGCAGGGGGGCAAGATCCAGCTGCGTCGGGACGGCGAGGCGTGGCAGCTCGCCAGCCACGACGTCATCTTCAAGCTCGATGGCGCCACCTGGCTACACAGCCGCCTGCAGCTCGAGCGCATCGGCTCGCGCATCCAGGGCTATGTGCCCGCCATCGATCTCGACCAGATTGCCAACTTGAGCCAGCTGGTCTCCGGCCTCTATCCCGAGCTGACCGAGACCCTCAAGCGCACCCGGCCAAGGGGCCAGTTGCAGGAGCTGGTCCTGCAGGCCGACGGGGACTGGCAGGGGCTCTCTTTGCAGGGGCAACTGCGCGGCTTCGAGACCCGGGCCTGGCACGATGTACCCGGTCTGCAAAAGCTGGACGGCGACTTCTGGCTGACCCCGAACGGGGGACGCGCCCGCCTGACCCTGGGCAAAGGCAAGGTGGATCCGGCCCGCCACTTCAAGGAACCCATCCCGGTGGACAGCCTGAGTGCGGCCCTCGACTGGTGGCGGGCGCCCCAAGGCTGGGTGCTCTATGGCCAGGACATTGCCCTGGACAACCCGGATCTGCGCCTCGCCAGCCGGTTTCGCCTCGAGCTGTTCGAGCACCCCTTCCTCGCCCTGACCGGGCGCATCGACGTCAAGAACGCGGCCCATGCGGATCGCTACTACCCCCTGGCGGTGATGGATGAGGGGCTGGTGAGCTACCTGAGCGGCGCCATCAAGGGGGGCAAGGCCAAGGGTGCAGACTTGCTCTGGTACGGCGAATTCCGTGACTTCCCCTACGACAACGGCAAGGGCGTCTTCCAGGTGGCGGTGCCGCTGCAACAGGCCACCTACGAGTTTTTCCCGGGCTGGCAGCCGCTGACCGACCTGCAGATCGATCTGCTGTTCCAGAACGCCAGCCTCGACATGAACAGCCGCGCCACCCAGCTCGGCAAGGCCAGCTCCGACTCGGTGCACGCCTGGATCCCGGACCTCTATCCGGGGGCTCACCTCTACGTGGATGCCAAGGTTGAGGGCGAGGGCAAGGCCATCAGCGACTATTTGCAGGACTCGCCGCTGGGGGGATCCGTCGGTCAGGCGCTGCGGGAGGTGGAGATCCGCGGCCCCATGAAGGGCACGGTGAAGCTCGACATACCGCTGGATGGCGAGGGGGAGGTCAAGGCCAGCGGGGAAGCCAGCTTCAAGGACAACAAGGTGAGGATCGCCTCCCTGGATCTGCCCCTCGACGGGGTCGCAGGGACGCTCGAGTATGACAACGAGCAGACGCGCATTCACAACCTCAAGGCCAGCCTGTGGAACCAGCCGCTGACCCTGGATTATCAGGGGCGGCAACTGCCCCACGGCTATCAGGCCGACCTCAAGTTCCAGGGGCAGTGGGACAGCCGCCGCCAGCGCCGGGACATACCGGCCCTCGAGATGCTCCAGGGGCGCAGCAACTGGTCGGGTACCCTGGGGCTGACCCTGCCCGAGAACAAGGCGTTCAGTTTCCAGCTGGCGCTGGACTCCAACCTGCAGGGCATGGGGCTGGATCTGCCTGTGCCCCTGACCAAGGCAGCGGGTGCCCGGCTGCCCCTCAAGGTGACGGCCCGTGGGCGGGATGGCAGCGCCGACATCCGCGCCGTGCTGGGGGCGGACATCGACATGCAGAGCCGCCTGGTGTACGGCGACGGCGTGCCCTACCTCAGCCGGGTGCGGGTCAACATCGGCCAGCCCGGGGCGCGGGTGATGCAGGACAAGCCCATGCTGCTCGCCATCAACCAGCAGCAGGCGGACGTGGCCGGCTGGCTGGCCCGTCTCAAGCAGTGGCTGCCGGCCAAGGCGCAGGCGACGCAGGGCAATGCGGTGGTGGGCCCCGCGTTCTTGCCCCAGGAGTGGTGGGTGGATGGCCAGCTGGCCCGTGCCGACATCGGCAGCGCCAGCCTCAAGGCGGTGCACTTCACCCTGGGGCCGGTGAACCAGGCCACCGAGGTGATGATCGACAGCCCCGACGTGATGGGGGTGGTGCGGGTGCCGGTGGCCGACGGACGTCCCATCGATGCCAAGTTTGCCCGTATCTACTGGTCCGGCAAGGGGACCGATCTCAGCCCGGATCCCGATGAGCGCCAGGACAGGGCCATCATGGACGCCATTCCCTGGCTCACCTTCAGTTGCGTGGATTGCCGCTTCGGCGAGCTGCCCCTGGGTGAGGTGCAGGGGGAACTGCTGCCCGGGGCCAACCGGCTGGATCTCAAGGGGCTGGAGATGCGCCTGGCGGGCAGCACCCTGCGCGGCAGCGCCGAGTGGCTGGCCCGTGGCAGCCAGATGCAGACCCGTGCCAGGGTGAACCTCGAGACCCGCAACAGCGAGCTGCTGCTCAAGCGGCTCGGCTACACCTCGCCCATCGGGGATGCCCCGGGCAAGCTGGCGCTGGATCTGAACTGGCGTGACGTGCCCTACCGCCTGAGCCTGCCGACTCTGGCGGGCAGCGCCGACTACCAACTGGAGGGAGGGACCCTGCGGGAGGTCAACGACAAGGGGGCCCGGCTGCTCTCCCTGCTGAGCCTCGACTCCCTGATGCGCAAGCTGCGCCTCGATTTTCGCGACGTCTTCGACAAGGGCTTCTATTTCGAGTCCATGTCCGCCTCCGCCAAGGTCCATCAGGGGGTGGTGGAGAACAACGACTTCTACATGAAGGGGGCCGCGGGCAACCTGCGGGGCAAGGGTATCGCGGATCTGGTGCGCTGGCGGCTCGACTTTGATCTGAGCTTCTCCCCGAACCTGGGGGGCACCCTGCCCGTGGTAGCGGCCTTCTCCCTGACTCCCATCACCGGGCTCTATGTGCTGGCCCTCTCCAAGCTGCTGGAGCCCGTGGTGGACGTGGTGACCCGCATCGATTTTCGGGTCTCCGGCCCGCTGGACGCCCCCAGGCTGGTGGAGGCGGGGCGGGATCGCGCCCGCATCAAGCTCAACCAGCACCAGAAGGATGCGGTGGATGCGGTGGCGCCCGGCCTGCCCGCCAAGGAGGTCACCCCCTTCCTGCTCGATCCCAAGCATCAGGGCTCGGGTCAGCGCTGAGGGCATACACCGGGCTGGGGGACTTTCCCCCGGCCGCCAAACCCCTCATAGTGCGGATATTGCCCCGCGAGCCGAGAAGGCCTTCTGTCACCGGTCACCGGCTCGCCCAACAGATGAGTGCGGATATTGCCCTGCGAGCCGAGAAGGCCTTGTGTCACCGGCTCGCCCAACAGAAGAGTGCGGATATTGCCCTGCGAGCCGAGGAGGCCTTCTGCCACCGGCTCGCCCAACAGAAGGAGCGCGTCATGTGGCTAGCCGCCATGCAGTTGATTTCGGGTCGTACCTGGCAGGATAACCGGGAGCGGATCGCCGCCGAGCTGGCGAGTCTGCCCGGGGAGCGCCCCTTGCTGGTGCTGCTGCCGGAAAACTTCGCCCTCTTTGGCGAGCGGCAGGGGTATCTGGACGGGGCAGAGCCATTGGGAAATGGCCCAATCCAGCAGCAACTCTCTGATTGGGCCAAATCCCACGGCATCTGGCTGGTGGCCGGGGCCATGCCCACCGCCATCGCCGGTGCCGACCACATCCACACCAGCACCCTGGTGTTCAATCCCGACGGCGAGCTCAAGGGGCATTACCACAAGATCCACCTGTTCGACGTGGACGTGGCGGACAATCACGGCCGCTACCGGGAGTCGGAGACCTTCAGCCCGGGTGATCAGCCTGTGCTGGTGGACTCCCCCTTTGGTCCCCTCGGCCTTTCTATCTGTTATGATCTGCGCTTTCCCGAGCTGTACCGCCAGTTGGCCCGGGCCGGTGCCCGGGTGCTGCTGGTGCCTGCCGCCTTTACCGCCGTCACCGGCGAGGCGCACTGGGAGCCCCTGCTGCGGGCCCGTGCCATCGAGAACCAGTGCTACGTGGTGGCCGCCAACCAGGGGGGCACCCACGAGACAGGGCGTCAGACCTGGGGCCACAGCATGGTGATCGACCCCTGGGGCCGGGTGCTGGCCTGTCGGGCGTCGGGGCAGGGCACTGTGCTGGCGCCGCTGGATGGGGCCCTGGTCGATGAATTGAAACGCACCATGCCGGTGCTGCAACACGCCCGCCTGTTGTGAGCCCGCGGCCGTGGATTTAACCGTTACGACATCTCGCATGAGAGTGGAGAGAAAGATTTGAGTCTATTGAGCCAGGTTAGTGCCTCCCTGTTGGCCCCGAACGATCTCGACGAAGGGCGGCTGCAACAGCTGCTCGGCAGCCTGATGAGCCATCAGGTGGAGTTCGGCGACCTCTATTTCCAGCGCAGCTGGCACGAGTCCTGGATGCTGGAGGACGGCATCGTCAAGGATGGCAGCTACAACATCGATCAGGGGGTGGGGGTGCGCGCCGTCAGCGGCGAGAAGACCGGTTTCGCCTACTCGGACGAGCTGAGCCTGCTGGCGCTGCAACAGTCGGTGACTGCCGCTCGCGGCATCGCCGCCGCCGGTGCTCACGGCAAGGTAAAAGCATGGGCTCGCACCGAAGCAAACCTGCTCTACCCGGCGCTGGATCCCCTGCAGACCCTCGACAAGCAGCAGAAAATTGCCCTGCTGGAGCAGATGGACAAGTTCGCCAGAAGCCTGGATCCCGCCATCAATCAGGTGATGGCCTCCATCAGCGGGGTCTATGAAGAGATCCTGGTGGCCGCCACCGATGGCACCCTGGCCGCCGACGTGCGTCCGCTGGTGCGCCTCTCGGTGACCGTCATCGCCGAGAAGGGGGATCGCCGTGAGCGCGGCAGCGCGGGGGGCGGTGGCCGCTTCGGTTACGACCATTTCCTTGAGCTGGACGGGCTCGAGAGCCGGGCGTTTGGCTATGTGCGCGAAGCGGTGCGCCAGGCACTGGTCAACCTGGAGGCCATCGACGCCCCGGCCGGCACCATGCCGGTGGTGCTCGGTGCCGGCTGGCCCGGTGTGCTGCTGCACGAGGCGGTGGGTCACGGTCTGGAAGGGGACTTCAACCGCAAGGGCTCCTCCGCCTTTGCCGGGCGCATCGGCGAGCAGGTGGCTTCCAAACACTGCACCATCGTCGATGACGGCACCCTGCCGGGTCGGCGCGGCTCCGTCTCCATCGACGACGAGGGGACGCCGGGGGGCTACAACGTGCTGATCGAGAACGGCATCCTCAAGGGTTACCTGCAGGACAAGCAGAACGCCCGTCTGATGGGGGTGTCGCTCACCGGCAACGGCCGCCGCGAATCCTACGCCGCCCTGCCGATGCCGCGCATGACCAACACCTACATGCTGGCGGGTCAGTACGATCCAGCGGAGATCATCGCCTCGGTGAAGAAGGGCATTTATGCCCCCAACTTCGGTGGCGGCCAGGTGGACATCACCTCCGGCAAGTTCGTCTTCTCCGCCTCCGAGGCCTACCTCATCGAGGATGGCAGGATCACCGCGCCCATCAAGGGGGCGACCCTGATCGGCAACGGCCCCGAGGCGATGAGCCAGGTTTCCATGGTGGGCCGTGATCTCGCGCTGGATCGCGGGGTCGGGGTCTGCGGCAAGGAGGGGCAGAGCGTGCCGGTCGGCGTTGGCCAGCCCACCCTCAAGCTGGATCAGCTCACCGTGGGCGGTACCCAGTAAGGTCATACACCTTTGTAAACCCCGGCCCGGCGCCGGGGTTTTTATTGGAAGGCGCAAGCAATAAAAAGCCCCGGCAGGCGCCGGGGCTGGGAAAGGGGTCGGGTCAGTTGACCGAAATGGCGCGGGCGTCGATGAAGAAGCGGGCGTGGCCGTGGTCATCCACCCTTATCTGGGCGAGCAGGCGATCCTTTCGCTTGAACTCCCATCCTGTCTTGATCCGGGTCAGCGCGGGGCTGGCGGCACCGACCACGTTCAGATACTCATGAAACAGGCTGTAGCTTCCAATCTCGGTCAGCATCTTTTCCATTTGCATATCTCCTCAAGTGATGGGGTCAGCACATGCCACGCTAGCGGCAACCTTCTGAACCCTGCCTGTACAAAAACCAGACTACCCCATCAAGATGAAGGCAATATGATCAGGCGCAAGATCAGGAGGGATTTGCACGAAAAATGACACCGTTTTCA
Source organism: Aeromonas sp. QDB63 (assembly GCF_027707425.1). Taxonomy (NCBI): domain Bacteria; kingdom Pseudomonadati; phylum Pseudomonadota; class Gammaproteobacteria; order Aeromonadales; family Aeromonadaceae; genus Aeromonas; species Aeromonas sp. QDB63. The sequence continues at coordinate 4,002 of NZ_JAPCIS010000015.1, read as the reverse complement.
ATCAGGGCTCGCGCGGCACGGCGAGATGATCGAGGGCGGTAGATCCGGCATGGGTCGGCAAGGCGGCAGCGGGTTGTTCCATCACCTGGCCATGGAAGACGGGATCCTGCGCCACCTCCTTGACGCCGTTGATGCAGAACTGCATACCCATGCACACCAGCAGGAAACCCATGATGCGGGTCATGGCGTCGATGCCGGTGGCTCCCAGGATCTTGCACACGGGATCTGCCAGCTTGAGCACACCCCAGCTGATCAGGCTCATCAGGGCGAAGGCGGTGACCATGGCGGCATAGATGACGACGCGATCGGCCTCGGCCGGCAGCTCGGCGATCTGGGCCGCGCCGCTGATCACCAGCGCCATGGTGCCGGGTCCGCACATGCTGGGCATGGTCAGGGGCACGAAGGCGATATTCTGGTTGGCCTCGACCCCGGCAGACTGGTTTGGCGAGGGGAACAGCATGCGAAAGCCGATGAAGGCGATGATGAGGCCACCGGCCAGGCGCAGGCCGGGAATGGAGATCCCGAACAGATCCAGGATGGAGGATCCGATGAAGAAGCTGACGCACAGGGTGGCGAACAGATAGAGGGCGGCCATGTTGATCTGGCGGCGAATGTGCTCGCGGGACATGCCCTTGCTCAATCCCAGCAGCAGGGTGGCCGTGGTGGGCGGGTTGACCATGGGCAGCAGGGCCAGCAAGGCGAGAAAGACGACCTGGAAGAACATAGTGGACCTCGGGCAGATGGACGGATTGGGGTGAGCTGGCAGGTCCGCAGCGGACCGCCACCCGGTCGATGATATCCGCAAAGAACAAGCCCCGACAGTGCGGGGCTTGCTTGGGAAGGATCAGGCGGCCTGCGGGGTGGCCTGGCGTTGGCCGCGCTGGCGCAGCCAGAGCCAGATGCCGAGCACGAAACCGAGGGCGGCCAGGCTGACCACATAGTGGGAGGGGGCCAGCACGTCCTCCTTCATCCAGAGGGTGACCAGCATGGGGGTGAGACCGCCGAAGATGGCGTAGGCCACGTTGTAGGAGAACGACAGCCCGGAGAAGCGCACCACCGGCGGGAAGGCATTGACCATGACGTAGGGCACGGCGCCGACGATCCCCACCGCAAAGCCCGCCAGCATGTAGAGGGGCACCAGCTGATCCGTGCCGGCTGCCAGGCTGTGGTAGAAGGTATAAGTGGCGCCGGCCAGCAGCAGGGAGCCCAGGATGAAGGTAGGACCGCTGCCGATGGCATCGATCAGGCGACCATAGACGATGCAGCCCAGGGTGAGGGCGACGATGGCCAGGGAGTTGGCGGTCAGGGCATCGGCCGGGCTGATGCCGTGGACCTTCTGCAGATAGGTCGGGGTCATCAGGATCACCACTACTATGCCGGCGGAGAGCAGCCAGGTCAGCAGCATGGAGACGACGACGCTGCCCTTGTGTTCACGCAGCACCGTCTTGAGGGGCAGCTCCTCGGCCAGGGACTTGTTGGCCTGCATCTCGGCGAAGACCGGAGTCTCGTGCAGCCAGCGGCGCAGGTACATGGCGACGATGCCGAACACGCCGCCGAGCACGAAGGCCAGACGCCAGCCCCAGTCGCTCACATCGCCCGGGCTCATGCCACGGTTGATGGCGGTCGCCACCAGGGAGCCGAGCAGGATGCCGGCCGTCAACCCCGCGGTGAGGGTGCCGCAGGCGACACCGACCCGGCGGGCGGGCACATGTTCGGCCACGAAGACCCAGGCACCGGGGACTTCCCCGCCGATGGCGGCCCCTTGCAGGATCCGCAGCAGCAGCAACAGCAGGGGGGCGGCGATGCCGAGCACGGCGTAGGTGGGCAGCAGGCCGATCAGCAAGGTCGGCAAGGCCATCAGGATGATGCTGAGGGTGAACATCCGCTTGCGGCCGATGAGATCGCCAAAGTGGGCCATGATTATGCCCCCCAGGGGGCGGGCCAGGTAGCCGGCGGCGAAGATGCCGAAGGTCTGGAACTGGCGCAGCCACTCGGGAATGTCGGCCGGGAAGAAGAGCTCGCCGATGACCACGGCGAAGAAGACGAAGATGATGAAGTCGTAGAATTCGAGGGCGCCGCCCAGCGCCGCCAGGCTCAGGGTCTTGTAATCCTGTCGATTGAGGGGGCGACCGTGGTCGTGCGATGTGCTGACTTTACTCATATCCTTATGTTTCCCATCGTTTTTTTAGTTATTCTCCCCGGTGTGCTGCGGGGATACGCTCACCCACGAGGGTATGCTTTTGTGTCCCGCAATGTAAATCGCACAATTCGCAACACTGTCTTGCAGCACGGTGCGGCAAGAAGCTGGAGAGATCATGACGAAGAAAAAGGTACTGCTCTCCTGGAGCAGCGGAAAAGACAGCGCCTGGGCCTTGCATCGCCTGCGCCAGGATCCGGCCATCGAGGTGGTGGGGCTGTTCACCACACTCAACCAGGCGTTCGAGCGGGTGGCCATGCACGGGGTGCGCAAGCAGTTGCTGTTGGCACAGGCTGAGTGCGTGGGCTTGCCGCTGACCACCATCGACCTGCCCTGGCCCTGCAGCAACGAGGAGTATGGGCGCATCATGACGGGCTTCATCGCCGATGTGCAGGTCAAGGACATTTACCACATGGCGTTCGGGGATCTCTTTCTTGAGGATGTGCGCGCCTATCGGGAGCGGCAACTGGCGGGGACCGGCATCACGCCGCTCTTCCCGCTCTGGGGCAGCGACACGACCGAGCTGGCGCAGGCGATGATCGACGCCGGGCTCAAGGCCAGGGTCTGCACCCTGGATCCGGGCAAGCTGGACGCCGGGTTAGGTGGTCATGAATTCGGTCCGGCCTTCCTGGCTGCCCTGCCCGCCGGGGTGGATCCCTGCGGCGAGAACGGGGAATTTCACACCCTGGCCTGGGACGGCCCCATGTTCCTGCATCCCCTGCCCATCCGGGTGGGGGAAACGGTGCTGCGGGACGGCTTCGTCTTCACCGATCTGCTGGCGGAGGATCCCGAATGAGGGAAGACCCCCTCGGGTGAGAAAGGAAAGGGGCCGGCTCCGTGAGGAATCGGCCCCTTTGCGTTTGCCCCCTTCAGCGGGCGGCGAAGGTGTCGCAACTGGCGGGCTTGCCGCTGTCAAAACCGCGTTTGAACCAGGTGAGGCGCTGGGCCGAGGTGCCGTGGGTGAAGCTGTCAGGAACGACCCGGCCCTGACCCTGCTGCTGCAACCTGTCGTCGCCGATGGCCTGGGCGGCGTTGAGCGCCTCTTCCAGATCGCCGCGCTCCAGCACCTGCTCTTTTTCCATGTAGTGGCCCCAGACCCCGGCGAAGCAGTCCGCCTGGAGTTCGAGCTTGACCGACAACCGGTTCTGGGCGACCTGGCTCAGCCCCTGTTGCTGCTGGCGCACCTTGGTGGAGATACCGAGCAGGTTCTGCACGTGGTGGCCCACCTCATGGGCGATCACATAGCCCTGGGCGAAGTCGCCGTCGGCCCCCAGCTTGTCGCGCATGTCCTGATAGAAGGAGAGATCGATGTAGACGGTACTGTCGGCCGGACAGTAGAAGGGCCCCATCACCGACTGCCCCTGGCCGCAGCCGGTGCGGGTCGCACCGCGATAGAGCACCAGTCTGGGGGCCTGATAGTGGTTGCCGCTTTGCTGGAACATCTCGCCCCAGGCGTCCTCCGTGGAGGCGAGCATCACCGAGGTGAAGCGGGCGAGGGGATCGTTGGCAGCCTGGGACGAGTTCTGACGCTGGGGCTGGCTCTGCGGGGCCGGATCCTGCAGCAGGGGGCCGAGGTCCACGCCGTAGTACCCCGCCACCATGACCACCACCAGCAGGATCAGGCGCCCCTTGCCACCGATGGGCAGGCCGCCGCCCCCGTTGCCGCCGCCTTGCTGGCGTCGGTCTTCCACATTGTTGCTCTCACGGCGATCTTGCCAGCGCATATCCCCATCTTAAATGCGAAAGGGGACTCCCTCCGACGTAGGTGGGAGGGGAATTTCGCCGGGGCGTCAGCCCCGCTGGTT
>NZ_JAPCIS010000014.1:4609-85566 GCF_027707425.1 Aeromonas sp. QDB63 | reverse complement strand
AAAGATCGGCTCAAACTGAAAAAATGAAATGACTGAGTCAGCCGAGAAGAATTTCCCCGCTTATTCGCACCTTCCTTAGAATTTAGGATACCCACCTTTCTGAGCCAGCCATCACTCAGCTGGCTCCATCTGCCATCACACATTTCGCCTCCAAGAACCCGCTCAAGATCGGGTAAATAACGTTTACCCGGCAGGTCGCGTGTTCAGATGTAGTAATGTCAAAAAGGTGGGTGTCCCAATTTAGAATCAGGGCCGTTCTGGGTGACCGGCAACAAAAAAACCATCCCGCCCGGGATGGTTTTTTATTGGATGGCTAGCAAGGCAAGGACCTTCTTACCACCGCCCTTGGGGTGGCTGCTGGTTGCGCGACTCCACCATGGCAATGAGGATGGCCATCAGGCTCGATATCAGCATCAGCACCATGGCGATGGGCAATGAGAACAGGGCGTAATAAGTGCGCCCGATTTCTGCCAGGACGGTGTCTGCAGACACCATAAAAGGCAGCGGCAACAGTAATATCAGGGCGAAGTAAAAGATGATCCTGGCGATCATCAGGGGGGTTTTGAGGGACTGGGTCACTATTTTTCGGTACGGCCACATGATGGTCTGCTCCCTGCACTGTGGTGTTGTTGTTGTCGATAGGCCGCGCCGTCGAGGCATCTGCGGCTCTGCTCGTCCATGAAGGGTGTCAAGCAGTCCCCTGATTAGCAGCCACGGCAGACCGGGTCAACGGGCCACGGAGTGCCGGAAATGACCCACAGACAGGGTTGTGCTGCCAGGGGCGAACATAACAACGAGAGTGCAAACCAGATTCGTAAAAACGTCGCAGCAATCACTGTCAGCACACTTTCTGCCAGCAGGTTGTGAGGCACAACCAAAACGGGGAGTTGCGCCGTTGGCTGCGCTGTGATGCCCCCTCCCAGGCAGAGCGGTGCCCTGCGTGCGGCTCGGGCTCCCCGGCCTGGATGGCTTGGCTCTTGCTACTCGATCTGACTAGCCGATCTGGCAGCACGGCCTTGATGGTGAGCCTTGATTACGCACGCTATACACGCACTCTGGCTACGTCGAGCCAGTGTGACTGCGCTAGTCGGTTGCAGGCCGATCGCCGGGCTGCTGCGCCCCCAGCAGCGTGGTGCCGTAGGAGTTGTCCACCGTGCAGCGCCACTGCCCGCCGGGCTCTTTGCGAAACACATAGGTAGCGCGCCGGGTTTCAGCAATCCACCCCTCTCCGCCCGGATATCGCAGCCGGGTCTCCATGATCACCAGGGCATTGTCTGCCCCCTCGATCACCTCCATGGCCTCCTGGGTCACCTCAAGCTGACCGTCAAAGTAATCGGAGATGGCAGTGAAGGCGCGGCGGATGGCGGGAATGCCGCGCACCACCATGCCGGGTTTGACCACCAGGGCGGCGTCTTCGGCGTAGAAGGCCATCAGGGCGTCGAAGTCGCGCCGGGAGATGGCGGCGTCACAGGTCTCGATCAGGGTGCGAAGGGGATGCGGGCTCATGCCGTGCTCCTTGTTTCAGGGGGATCTGGGCGGGCTACCCGCCCAATACCAGACATCAATACCGGACATAAAAAATCCCCCGCTTTCGTGAAAAAGCGGGGGATCGTCAGCGTCTCATGACGGCTTAACCGAGCAGGAAGGCCTTGAGGCGGCCAAAGTCAGCGGGCAGATCGTGGGACAGGAGCGGCAGCGCGGCGTGCTTGGCGAGCGGGCCCGGCAGCGGTACATCCAGATTCAGGATCTCGTCCACCGACTCTTTGAACTTGGCCGGATGGGCGGTGCAGAGGAACACACCGACCTCGTCTTGCCCAAGCTGCTCGTTCAGCAGATCCCAGGCAATCGCCCCGTGGGGCTCGCACAGGTAATCCAGCTGATGCAGGCGCTGCAACGCATCGCGAGTCTGGGCATCATCACGCATCCCTGAGCCCAAGGTTTCCAGCGCCCAGCCGTTGCGACGGCACAGCTCTTCCACGCGCGGCCAGTTGTTGGGGCGGCTCACGTCCATGGCGTTCGACAGGGTCGCGACCGTCTGGTGCGGCTCCCACTGGCCGGTTTTCAGGTAGCGCGGCACTGTGTCGTTGGCGTTGGTGGCGGCGATAAAGCGCTTCACCGGCAGCCCCAGCGCCTTGGCGATGAGACCCGCGGTGAGGTTGCCAAAGTTGCCGGACGGCACGCTGATGACCGCCTTGGCGCGATCGGCTTTCGGCAACTGGGCCACGGCTTCGAAGTAGTAGCAGACCTGGGCCAGCAGGCGGCTGATATTGATGGAGTTGGCGGAGTTGAGGCCGATGGCGGTCTTGAGCCCTTCATCGTCGAAGGCATCCTTGACCAGCGCCTGGCAGGCATCAAAGTCGCCGTCGATGGCGAGGGTGCGAATGTTGCCGCCTAAGGTGCAGAAAAGCGCCTCCTGCAAGGGGCTTATCTTGCCCTTGGGGTAGAGGATCACCACTTCAATCCCCTCCAGGCCGTAGAAGGCGTGGGCCACGGCGGCGCCGGTGTCGCCGGAGGTAGCGGTGAGGATGGTGATCTTGTCATTGGTGCGGAAGGCCGCCAGGCACTGGGCCATGAAGCGGCCGCCGAAATCCTTGAATGCCAGGGTCGGGCCGTGGAACAGCTCGAGGGCATAGGTACCATCTTTGAGCTTCACCAGAGGCGCCGGGAAGGTGAAAGCAGCGTCGATAAGCTCGCTCACCTTGGCAGCCGGTACTTCGTCACCCAGCAGGTGGCTCAGGATGCGGGCCGAGCGCTCGGCCAGCGGCAGATCCAGCAGGGCATCCACGTCGGCCAGCGGCTCCAGGGTCTCAGGGAAGAACAACCCCTGCTCGCGGCCCAGACCCTGACGCACCGCCTGCGCGAAGCTCACCTGTTCACTCTTGTCCTTGATGTTGTAAAGATTCATAGCTCGCTTCCTGTTACCCGTGCCCCGGCCATGTCCAGTTTGCAGACCCGGGCAAATCCATCTTCATTGCGCACGAAGTGCGCTTCCATCCACTCTTTCATGCGTTCGGCCTGGGCCAGATCCTTCATCACCACGAACACGGTGGGACCGGACCCCGAGATGCCGGTGGCCAGCGCCCCGTTCTGGGCCCCCTGGGCCCGCACCTCGTTGAAACCTTCAATCAGGGCCGCGCGATAAGGCTCGGCGATCACGTCTTTCAGGACGCTGGCGGCCAGCCCTTCCTGGCGGCTGTAGCTGGCATGCACGAAGGCGGCCAGCCGGCGGCCATAGGTGAGGCAGTCCTGGCGGCGATACTGGGCCGGCAGGATGGCGCGGGCGGCGGCGGTGGAGACCACGGTGCCCGGGTAGCAGACCACCCAGTACCACTCGTCAAACACCGGGATGCCCTGGCTGATGACGCCCCCCTCCTCCAGCACCAGCTGCATGCCGCCCAGATAACAGGGCGCCACGTTGTCGTAATGGACGGAGCCGGAGATCTTCCCTTCCATCTCCCCCATCAGCAGCAGCAGGTCGTGTTCATTCAGGGGCGCACCGTGGAAGGCGTTGAGCCCTTCCAGCGCCGCCACGACGCTGCAGGCACTCGATCCCAGGCCCGAGCCCACCGGCAGGTTCTTCTCCAGCACCATTTCCAGCGGCTTGAGACCCAGGCCGCGCTTCTCAAGCGCCTCGCCATAGGCGACCCAGCAGTCGTGGAGGATGTTCTTTTTCGGGTCGTCCGGCAACTTGTGGGCGTAACGGCCCACGGAAGAGAGAGCGAAAGGCACGTCAGCGGCTTTCACTTGGACGCGGTCCCCCAGCAGGGAGCCATCCACGGGGGCGAGCGCCGCCCCCAGGACGTCAAAGCCCACGCTCAGGTTGGCGCTGGAGGCCGGGGCATAGGCCACCACGCTGCCGCCGATTTCTACATTCGGGTTCATCTCTGAACTCATGTTACAGCTCCTGCTTCCAGTTCTGGGTGCGCAGCACATCGGCGAAGACACCGGCGGCGGTCACTTCGGTCCCTGCGCCATAGCCGCGCAGTACCAGGGGGATGGGCTGGTAATAGGTGGAGAAGAAGGCAAGCGCGTTCTCCCCGTCTTTTACCTTGAACAGGGGCTCGTCGCCCCCCACCGCCTTGATGGCCACCTTGCACTTGCCACCCTCGATGGAGCCGACGTAACGCAGCACCTTGCCTTCACGCTGGGCCGCCGCGAACTGGTCGCGGAACCAGCCGTCGGCCTCGGGCAGGCGGGCCATGAAGGCTTCCACGTCGCCGCTCACGTCAAAGCCCGGCGGCAGTGCCTGCTCCACCTCCACATCGGAGAGCTCCAGCGCCATGCCGGCCTCGCGGGCCAGGATCAGGAGCTTGCGAGCCACGTCCATGCCGTTCAGGTCATCGCGGGGATCCGGCTCGGTGAAGCCGTTGCCGCGGGCGATTTGGGTAGCCTCAGAGAAGGCCATCCCCTCGTCCAGCTTGCCGAAGATGAAGGAGAGCGACCCGGACAGGATGCCGTCGAAGGCGCGCAGCTTGTCACCGGCCTTGATGAGGTTTTGCAGGTTCTCGATGACCGGCAGGCCAGCGCCCACGTTGGTCTCGTACAGGAACTTGCGGCGGGTCTGGCGGGCGGTGCGGCGCAGCGCCTTGTAGTAATCCAGCGACCCGGTGTTGGCCTTCTTGTTCGGGGTGACCACGTGGAAGCCGGCCCCGAGGAAATCGGCGTACTGGACGGCCACGGCTTCGCTCGAGGTGCAGTCGACGATCACCGGGTTGATGAGGTGGCTCTCTTCCACCAGCTTCTTCACCGCCTCCAGGCTGAAACTGCCTTGTGCTTCCACCAGCTGTTCACGCCAGTTGGCGAGGGCCAGACCATCCTTGTTGACCGCCATCTGGCGGCTGTTGGCGATACCCACTACTCGCAGGCCAGTGCCCTGCTCGGCCAGTACCGGCTGCTGGCGGGCAATCTGATCCACCAGGGCTGCACCGACGCCGCCCACCCCGACCACGAAGAGATCGATGAACTGCTGGCTGCCAAAGAAGTTCTGGTGGCACGCCTTGATGGCTTCCGCCACCTTGCCGGAGCGCACGACCGCGGAGATGGAGCGCTCGCTCGACCCTTGTGCGATGGCGACGATGTTGATGGAGGCCTGGGCCAGGGAGGTGAAGAAGCGCGCCGCCATCCCCTTGGAGGTGCGCATGCCATCGCCGATGAGGGAGATGATGGCCAGATCGGTCATGATCTCGAGCGGGTCCAGCAACTGGTTCTTGAACTCCAGCTCGAACTCGCGCTCCAGCACCTTGCGGGTCTTGTCGCTGTCGTAGCTGTGGATACAGAAGCTGACGCTGTACTCGGAGGACGACTGGGTGATCAGCACGATGCTGACCCCGGCGCGGGAGACGGCGGAGAAGATGCGACCGGCCATGCCCACCATGCCCTTCATGCCGGGACCGGAGACGTTGAACATGCACATGCCGGAGAGATCCGAGATGGCCTTCACCTTCAGATCGTCATCCCCCTGATCGACCCCGATGAGGGTACCCGGACCCTGAGGGTTGAAGCTGTTCTTGATGAGGCAGGGGATGTGGAACTGGGCCACGGGGGCGATGGTCTTCGGGTGCAGCACCTTGGCACCGAAGTAGGAGAGTTCCATCGCCTCTTTATAGGAGAGGGTTTTGAGCAGGTAGGCGTCCGGGACCAGGCGCGGGTCGCAGTTGTAGCAGCCCTCCACGTCGGTCCAGATCTCGCAGCACTCGGCATCGACGCAGGCGGCCAAGACGGCGGCGGAATAGTCGGAGCCGTTGCGGCCCAGCAGCACGGTCTCGCCCTTGTCGCTGCCACCGGTGAAGCCCGGCATCAGGTAGAGACAGTCAGAGCGCAGGCCCTTGGCGGCGAAGCGCACCCGGGAGGCTTCGATGTCCACATGGGCTTCGAGGTAGCCGCCATCGGTGACCAGCAACTGCTCGGGCACGATGAGATCCAGCTCGAGGCCGCGCACCCGCAAGAGCTCGTGCATGAAGGCGATGGAGAGGTTCTCGCCACGGCTCAAGATGCGGGCCTGGACGTTGTCCGGGCACAGCCCCAGCAGACGGATACCCTGCATCAGCCGCTCGACCTGATCCAGCTCGGCGGTGAGACGGGCCTGCAGCGCCTTGTCATCCAGCGCGGGATAGGCGGCCTTCAAGCCGGCCAGCAGGCGGGAGAAGATACCGTTGATCTCGAACAGGGTACTGCTTGCATCCATGCCGCGACTGGTCTGTTCCACCAGGGCGACCAAGTGATTGGTCACCTTGGCCGGTGCCGACAGCACCAGGGCCACCTGGGATTGGCCGTGGGTATTCACCGCGATATCGGCAACCCGCAAGAAACGCTCTGCGTCGGCCAGTGACGACCCGCCAAATTTCAACACTCTCATCGCTATCTCCCTGTATTCCCTGCAAATTGATCTGCTAATTGGTCTAAAAACAATCCAACAAAAAAGGCCCGTACTGGGTGGGTACGGGCCTTTTTCTGATTTCTGTGCTTGTTCGTCAGCGCATCAACCGGCCCCAGTGCCACCTGTGGTGGTACCGGTAATAATGGTGGTGGTGATGATGTTGGTGAATAGCTGCATGACGAACACTCTTGAACGAATCTGGTTGTTAGCAATACCGCGCCCGGCGAGGGGCTGTCAACCTAAACCTCCTTGCCAAACTTGCGGGCAAGGTCTTTGCAGAGCAGATGGAGCATATTGAGATCCCGCTGCGGCAGCATGGGCACTCGGTCCATCACCCATTGATGTAGTTTTTCATCCTGCGAAACTCCGAGCTCACCAAGCAATTCTGCTGTTTTTGATTTCAGCACGCGAACCTGCCCGGCACTCTCGAAATTTTCTGCTACGTCCTGCTCGTCGCTCACTTTCTGGTCATCGAGCAGCGGACTCAACTCATAGGCATACAGCATGATCGCCTGACCCAGGTTCAGGGACGGGTATGAGACCTTGAGAGGCAGGTAGCTGATGAGATCCACCTGGGCGAGCTGTTCGTTGGAGAGTCCGAACTCCTCGCAGCCAAACACGATGGCCACCTTCTCGAGGGAGGGCTTGGCCCGGACCTGGTCGCGAATGTCCGCCGGGGTGAGGTAGTGCTGGTAGCGGCCGCGCTGCCGGGCGGTGGTGGCGACCACCAGATCCATGTCCGCCAGGGCCTCTTCCAGGGTGTCGAAGGCTTGCGCATCCGTCAGGATCTCCTGCGCCCCGTGGGCAACCCAGCTCGCCTCCTCCTCTTCGTGCACCCGGCTCCCCACCAGTCGCATGGCATCGAAGCCCATGGTCTTCATGGCGCGGGCAGCAGCCCCCACGTTGGCGGCACGGGCGGGCGACACCAGCACAAAATAGAGTTTCATCGGGTTCTCTCCAGGATGGGGCCGACGCCGCGAACTGCGGCGAACCGTCGGCAAAACAGGGGCGCAATCTACCGTTTATCCCGAAATATTGCCACTTGAACAGATGTTTGGATGTTGCCATAGTGGCCTTGGACGCGAGTCCGCCGCCTCAGGGCACTGACGCCATGGGCCCGACAGATCACAAGGAAGAGAGAGATGCAGCAGCCATTGGAGCAGGCGGTCGCCGAGACGATCCTGCAACGTTTTGAGTCGTTTTACAGCCGCTTTCTCGAGATAACCCAGGGCAGCAAGAGCCGTTTCGAGAACAGCGACTGGCTGGGGGTGCAGCTCGCCGGTCGAGAGCGCATCCGCCTCTATGATCACCATGTCGGCGCCACCACGGCGCAGATCAAACAGATGATGGGGGAGCAGCTGCCGACCCAGGCCCTGCTCAAGCAGGTGAAAGGCGCCTTCAGCGATCTCCTGCCCCGCTGCGAGAACTTCGAGGTGGCGGAGTCCTTCTTCAATTCCGTCTATCGCCGCATCTTTCGCCATCGCAACATCCGCGACGAGAACCTTTATATCCACCCCTTCGTGAGCCGGGGCGACAAGCCTGACCTGGGATCCTTGCTGCGTATCTATCGCACCGATCTCTCCCACCTGCCCCAGACCCTGAGCCAGCTGCTCGGGGATTACAGCTTCACCCTCCCTTTCGAAGACAAGCAGCGGGACATCATGGACATCCACCGCCATCTGGCAGAGAGCGGCCCGGCCATCCTGCACGAGGAGCCCTTCGCCATCGAGCTGCTCAGGGAGGTGTTCTATCGCAACAAGGGAGCCTATCTGGTGGGGCTCATCCGGGTGAAGGGAGAAGTCTATCCCTTCATCCTGCCCCTGCTCAGCACCGGTCAGAGCATCTATGTGGACACTGTCATCTTCGAGCCGGAGCTGGCCTCCATCGTGTTCGGCTTCGCTCGCGCCTACTTCATGGTCTATGCCCCGGTACCGGCGCTCTTTGTGGCCTTCCTTCGCCAGATCATGCCCCGCAAGCCGGACTATGAAATCTACAACGCCATCGGCTGCCAGAAACACGGCAAGACCGAGCTCTATCGTCACTACCAGCAGCACCTGGCCCAGAGCCGGGAGCAGTTCGTCATCGCGCCCGGCATCAAGGGGATGGTGATGAGCGTGTTCACCCTCCCCTCCTACGATGTGGTGTTCAAGGTGATAAAAGACGAGTTCACCCCGCCCAAGGAGGTGAGCCACGAGCAGGTGAAGGAGAAATACCGGCTGGTAAAACAGCACGATAGAGTGGGCCGCATGGCAGATACCCAGGAGTTCACCAACTTCGAGTTTCCCCTCGATCGCATCTCGCCGGAGCTGTTGACCGAGCTCAAGGCGGTGGCGCCCTCTGCGCTTACCCTCACCGCCGACAAGCTGGTGATCAAACACCTCTACACCGAGCGCAAGATGATCCCCCTGAACCTCTATCTGGATCAGGCGGACGAACAGCAGACCCGCCTCGCCCTGGAGGAGTACGGCAACGCCATCCGCCAGCTCGCGGCGGCCAACATCTTCCCCGGCGACATGCTGTTCAAGAACTTCGGGGTGACTCGCCACGGCCGGGTGGTCTTCTATGACTACGACGAGATCTGCTATATGACGGAGTGCAACTTCCGCCAGATCCCGCCGCCACGCTACCCGGAGGACGAGTGGAGCGCCGAACCCTGGTATTCGGTGGCACCCAACGACATCTTCCCGGAGGAGTTCGCCACCTTCCTGCTGCAAAAACCCCAGGTGCGGGAGATCATGATGCAGTTGCACAAGGAGCTCTTCGACGCCAACTACTGGAAGATGCTGCAGAGCAACATCAAGGAGGGGATGTTCGAGGATGTCTATCCCTACCGGCGCAAGAAGCGGTTTCGCTTCCAGCGAGGGGGATGACCCGGCATCAGGTACAAAAAGGGACGCCATGGCGTCCCTTTTCACATTCTTCTGCACGCTGGCGCAGGGGCCGCCTGCGACAGCCTTTGACGAGATCCCGGCTTATTTCACGGCGTCAAAGGTCAGCAAGGTGGCCTTGTCGGCATCCTTGAGTACTAGCTGTTTGCCGCTGATCTGGAAGCTCGCCACCTTCTCCAGGGTCTGCAGGTAGTTCATTTCCTTGCCGGCCAGATCCCCCGCACACATCATGCGCGTCGAACCCATGGCGCCCAGCGTCAACACGCCGTCACCCTGCTCTGTGATGCCGCCAAAGTAGCGGTTGCAGCCGCCCTTGCCCGCCACCTTGTCACCGGCGACCTGCAGGGTGAAGGTATCACCGCTCGCCCCTTGCAGTTGCCAGGTCGATGCCTGCAATTGTGCCAGCGTGGAACCCGTAGTCATGGCGCAGCCTCCCAGGGCCAGAGCGGCCAGCAGGATGAGTTTGTTGTTCATCAGTTCACCTCGTGATGGAGCGTGTCGTAACGACACTGAGTGAGGGGCCTGTGTACCATGACTGCAGCGTCAATCAAAACTCTTTTATTGTGATCGGGGTTCCCTTTACTCCCCGCTGGCATGTGCCATGCTTGTAGTCCTGTTCGGACCCAGGGAGGGGAAACGAATGGTCAAGTCTCTCGTCATCGCCATGGCATCCAGCCTCGTCTTTTCGGCTCAGGCCGCCGACTGGAGTTTTCTCCAGACCGAATCGGACAACCCGCTCTACGTCAAAAGCTATTCCGGCGTACTGCTCGGCAACCAGAGCCACCTGGGCGACAACTTCGACCTCTGGCTCATCAATACCGGCTATCAATACCCGCTTCAGGATGACATCAGCCTCTACATGGAGGCCGGCCCCGCCATCGGCCCCCAAAGTGGGCAGGCCGGCTTCAATATCAGCTCTGGGGTGCGCTATCGCCTCTCCCCGTCACTCAACATCGGCAGCCAGCTCAAACAGCTGGAGGTGAGCAAGGCCAGCACCCTGCTGGAGCTCAACAGCAGCCTGCTGGTGACCCCCTCCCTGGCCATCACCGCCAATTACGGACTCAGTGCCTTCAGCACGGAACACTTTCTCACTCTGGGAGTGGGCTTCAACTTCTGAGGTTCAGAGGAGCCTGGCGCCGCTCACCAGCACACCGTTGAGGTCGGCGTACACATAGTCGCCGGGCGCTATGGTCACACCGGCAAAAGAGACCACGGTGTCCAGCGTGCCCAGGCCCCGTTTTTCGGTCTTGACCGGGCAGGGGGCCAGGGCCTTGACCCCCAGCGCCAGGGTAGCCAGCGTCCCCACATCCCGCACGGCACCATTGATGAGGATCCCCTCCCACCCCTGCTCCACCGCCTTGATGGCCAGCTGATCCCCGAGCAGCGCCCGACGCAGGGAGCCGCCCCCGTCGATCACCATCACCTTGCCATGGCCGGGACGATTGACCAGATCACGCACCAGGCTGTTGTCTTCAAAGCAAGAGAGGGTCACGGCCTCGCCGTAAAACAGCGCCTTGCCGCCATAGTCCTGAAACAGGGGGTCAGCGATCCTAAGGGCATCGCCATGTTCATCGCAAAGGTCGGGCAACAGGTCCAGCATGATCATCATCCTTCCATGGAGTGAAATGTGTCCGCTCATTCTTTCATCATGTCGGGGCGCTGACAATCCACCGGCCGGGTGCCCTGTCCGGATGGCGGGGGGCCATGTCAGCCCGAAGGCCTGAACCGCCAGCGGGACGCAAGCGCCCCCAGATGACAGGGCGTCCCTTCCAGCAACACGGGCACCAGCCAGAGCTCTCCTTCACGCACCCAATAGAGGGCATTCTGGCCAAATCGGGCGGCCAGCCGGATCGCCTCTGACTGCGAAAGCGGCAACAACAGCGACGCCTCCTGCCAGCGCTCATCCTCATCGCTCCCCCAGACCTCTCCCATGACGGGACACTCGCCCACTTGCCGGACAAGGGCTCGCTGGCGACGGGCATTGCGGCGCAGCCCCACCCACCGGCTGGCCGGGTTCCAGGCCGTGACAATGGCATAGGCTGGGCAGCTGGGAGGCGCAAAGGGGGCGATGAAGCACACTTTTCTGTAGTTTTCCCACAAAGTCATGTCAACCACATGTTACATCCCATTACATTTATTAAGGGCGAAAAAGCGGGTCAGCCCAAGTATGATGCAGCGAACTCGGGGATTGACTTATATCAAAGCTGAGTTAAAAAGTTGCTATCTGACGGCAAAGAGTGTTGTTATGCGCCTGTTAACTGATAAAATGCAGCAACTTTTGTAATGGACTACCTCTCCGGGCTTCTCTTGTTCAGACTTGTTGAGAGCCCATGTACGGCACAGGGATGCTTGCCGACATAGTTACCAAATTCGCGATGATTCGACCTGATATTCATACCCAGGATGACGTAATAAATTTTCAGGACCGGTCGGATAACGCCAAAGAGTGTTAAAATTTCGATAATTAACTGATAAGAATCTGGGAATACTCATGCAAACACCACATATTCTGATCGTCGAAGACGAGCTGGTCACCCGCAACACCCTCAAGAGCATCTTCGAAGCCGAAGGCTACATCGTGCTGGAAGCCAACAACGGTGACGAGATGCACCAGGCCCTGACCAGCCACACCATCAACCTGGTGATCATGGACATCAACCTGCCGGGCAAGAACGGCCTGCTGCTGGCGCGCGAGTTGCGTGAAGATGACAACATCGCCCTGATGTTCCTGACCGGTCGCGACAACGAAGTGGACAAGATCCTGGGGCTGGAGATCGGTGCCGACGATTACATCACCAAGCCGTTCAACCCCCGTGAACTGACCATCCGTGCCCGCAACCTGCTGAGCCGCACCATGAACGTGGCCGCCGGTGGCGAAGAGAAGAAGCTGGTGGAACGTTATCTGTTCAATGGCTGGGCCCTGGACATCAACAGCCGCGCCCTGGTCAGCCCGGCTGGCGACATGTTCAAGCTGCCCCGCTCCGAGTTCCGCGCCATGCTGCATTTCTGCGAGAACCCCGGCCAGATCCAGACCCGTGCCGAGCTGCTCAAGAAGATGACGGGCCGCGAACTCAAGCCCCACGACCGCACCGTGGACGTGACCATCCGCCGTATTCGCAAGCACTTCGAGAGCGTGGGCGACACCCCGGAGATCATCGCCACCATCCATGGCGAAGGCTATCGCTTCTGCGGCGAGCTGGAGCAGGAGTAATCCTTCCCACTCCCGAGTTGAAAAGGCGCCCTGTGGCGCCTTTTCCATGTCTGCGCCTTTCAGCTTGGCCGCTCTGGCACTCTCGCCGGCATCAAAAAACAGACAACAAAAAGCCCACTCGCAGGAGTGGGCTTTTTGTGTAAAGACTGGAGCGGGCAGCGGGAATCGAACCCGCATCATCAGCTTGGAAGGCTGAGGTAATAGCCATTATACGATGCCCGCTAGGCATCAAAACTTGCTTGGTGTGATGGGTAATCCCCACGACAGACAGCCATCTGGCTGATATGGACAACGGCGCGTGCCACTATCTGGAATGTGGAGCGGGTGATGGGAATCGAACCCACGTATGCAGCTTGGGAAGCTACCGTTCTACCATTGAACTACACCCGCATCAGTGGCCTCTACTATATGCATTTTGCCGCCGAGCGCAATCACCGACCTCGCATTTTTTGCCATAAATCAAGCTGTTCGGCCAACTAATGAGCATGAAGCCGATTTTTCACACAATGATGTTCCTCCGCCCGGTTCTGCAAGGTTGCCAAGCCGTGGGGGCGACGATAGTCTTGCGCCACTCGTTTGAGGAGGGTGGTAATGGACAAGAACAGACAGAAACATCTCTATGGCTGGTTGCGCAAACAATCGGGCCATGGTCGGCGCTGGATCGGCATCTCCATCGCCTTCGGGCTGGGTCAGGGCGTCCTGATGGTGATGCAGGCCTGGTTGCTGGCGAGCCTGCTTCACGGTTTCATCATCGAAGGCTCCACGCCGGAGCACTCCGCCCCCCTCTTCATCAGTCTGTTGCTGGTGACCCTGACCAAGGCGGCCCTGGCCTATGGCCGCGAGGTGGCGAGTTTCAAGGCGGGCAGTGCGGTGCGCCAGGCCATCCGCGAGCTGGTACTCACCCGCCTCGCCAGGCTCGGCCCTGCCTATATCCAGCGTCGCCCCGCCGGTAGCTGGGCCAGCCTGCTGCTCGAGCAGATCGAAGAGATGCAGGACTTCTTCTCCCGTTATCTGCCCCAGATGGCCATCGCCGTCTTTATTCCCCTGGTGATCCTGGTCTCCGTGTTCCCGGTCAACTGGGCGGCGGGCCTCATTCTGCTCGGCACCGCCCCCCTCATTCCTCTCTTCATGATCCTGGTGGGGGTGGGCGCCGCCGATGCCAACCGCCGCAACTTCCAGTCGCTGGCGCGCCTCTCAGGCCACTTCCTCGATCGCCTCAAGGGGCTGCGCACCCTGCAGCTTTTCATGCGCACCCGGGCGGAAGGGGAGGCCATCCGCGATGCATCGGAAGATTTTCGCGAGCGCACCATGGAGGTACTGCGCCTCGCCTTCCTGAGCACGGCCGTGCTGGAGTTCTTCGCCGCCATCGCGGTGGCCCTGGTGGCCGTCTACTTCGGTTTCTCCTACATCGATCACCTCAACTTTGGCAGCTATGGCGTCAAGGTCACCCTCTTTACCGGCCTGTTCGTGCTCTTCCTCGCCCCCGAGTTCTACGCGCCGCTGCGGGAACTCGGTGCCCACTATCACGCCAAGGCACAGGCCATTGGTGCCGCCGAACAACTGCTGGAATTTCTCGAGGCCGACGTGAGCGAACCCGCCTCCGGGACGCTCCCCTTCCATGCGGATGGCCCCGTCAAGGTAGAAGCCCGCAGCCTGGAAGTGCTGAGCGCCGAGGGCAAGGTGCTGGTCGGTCCCCTCGATTTCACGCTGGAAGCCGGCACGCGCACCGCCCTGGTCGGCATCAGCGGCGCGGGCAAGAGCTCCCTGGTCAATGCCCTGCTCGGTTTTGCCCCCTATCGCGGTTCCCTGTGCGTCAACGGAGTGGAGCTTCGTACCCTGGACATCAGCCAGTGGCGCCAGCAGCTAGGCTGGCTCTCCCAGAATCCCCAACTCTTCCACAGCTCCCTGCGGGACAACCTGCTTCTGGCCAGACCATCCGCCAGCGACGCCGAGCTGGAATCCGCGCTCAAGCGCGCCCAGGCCTGGGAGTTCGTCAACGAGAAAGGGCTGGACTATCGGGTCGGGGATCAGGCGGGCGGTCTCTCCGTCGGCCAGGCCCAGCGCATCGCCCTTGCCCGTACCCTGCTCAAGACAACCCAGATGATGGTGCTGGATGAACCCACTGCCAGCCTGGATCGCCATTCTGAGCGAGCCGTCATGAGCGCCCTCGAACAGGCCGCACAAGGTCAGACCCTGCTGATGATCACCCACCGCCTCGATCAGCTCAGCCAGATGGACAACATCCTGGTGCTGGCGCACGGCAAGCTGGTGGAGCAGGGACGTTTTGCCGCACTCGGCGAGGCCCAGGGCCCCTTCGCCCGCCTCCTGTCGCAATCCCAAGGTTTCGGAGACTCTCTCGATGACTGATCTATTGCCGTTCCTGCGCCTTTATCGCCAGCACTGGCTCAGCCTCTCCATCGGCCTGCTGCTGGCCCTGGTCACCCTGGTGGCCGGCATGGGCCTGCTCTCCCTCTCCGGCTGGTTCCTCTCCGCCGCCGCCGTCGCCGGGCTGGCGGTCGCCACCCGAGACACCTTCAACTACATGACCCCTGCGGGGGGCGTGCGTTTCTTCTCCATCGTGCGCACCGCCAGTCGCTGGGGCGAGCGGGTCGTGAGCCACGACGCCACCTTCCGGGTGCTGACCCGGCTGCGGGTCTGGTTCTGGCAAAAGCTCTCCCCTCTCTCCCCCGGCTCCCTTGCGGGTTTTCGCCAGGCTGACCTGCTCAACCGTCTGGTGGCCGACATCGATGCCATGGATCACGTCTATCTGCGCCTCATCACCCCCATTGGGGCGGCCCTGCTGAGCTGCGCCGGGCTGGTCTTCTTCCTCTCCTTCTTCGATGGTCGCCTGGCGCTGACGCTGGGAGCCATTCTGCTCTTTGGCATGCTGGCCTTGCCCCTGGTCTTCTATTTTGCCGGGCGCGCGCCGGGCCGCCAGCTCATCGCCGAGAAGTCCAACCTGCGCACCCGCATGGTGGACTATCTGGACGGCCAGGCCGAACTGCAGATGTTCGCCGCCGCTCCCGAGGCGCTCACCGGATTGCAGCAGGCGGAGCAGGCCCTGATCCGGGCCCAGGCCCGCATGGCCCGCGTCAGCGGCCTGGCCGCCTTCTCGGTGCAGTTGCTGAGCGGCTGGACTCTGACCCTGATGCTCTGGCTGGCCGGTCACGGCGTCGGTGGCAATGCCCCTGACCCCATCACGGCACTCATGGTGTTCGCTACCCTGGCGAGCTTCGAGGCGCTGCTGCCGCTGGCCGGTGCCTTCCAGCACCTCTCCACCAGCCTCACCTCCGCCCGCCGTCTCAACGAGATCCTGCAAGAGGCCAAGGCGCCGGAGTGGGGAGCACAGCAAGCCCCCGCTGCCCGGGGTGCCGTGCAGATAAGCGACCTGCATTTCACCTATCCAGGCCAGGATGCTCCCGTGCTGCAAGGGTGCACCCTGCAACTGCATGCCGGGGAGAAGCTGGCGCTGCTGGGGCAGACCGGCTGTGGCAAGTCCACCCTGATGGGGTTGCTGACCCGGGAATGGACGGCCCTATCGGGGGAGATCCTGCTCGATGGCAAGCCCCTCACCGGTTACAGCGAAGAGGCGCTCCGCGCCTCCTGCTCCGTGGTGAGCCAGCGGGTCCACCTGTTTGCCGATACCCTGCGTGGCAACCTCACCCTGGCCGCCCCCGGAGCCAGCGACGAACGGCTCATCGAGGTGCTCACCCAGGTGGGGCTCGGGACTCTGCTGCGCGATGAGGGTGAGCAGGCCGAACAGGGACTGGATGCCTGGCTCGGGGATGGCGGGCGTCCGCTCTCCGGCGGGGAGCGCCGCCGCATCGGCATCGCCCGCGCCCTGCTCCACGATGCACCGCTCTGGCTGCTGGACGAGCCCACCGAAGGGCTCGATACCCAGACCGAACGGGAGATCATGGATCTGCTGCTGACCCTGGGGGCGGATCGCACCCTGCTGCTCATCTCCCACCGCCTGCTGGGGCTGGAACGGATGGACAGGGTAGCCCTGATGGAAGAGGGTCGCATCCGTCTGTGTGCCCCCCACCAGGAGCTGCTGGAAGATGATCACTACCGCAGCCTGCACCGGCGACTGACCCCCGCCTGATCCGGGATCGTCTCGCTACAATCCATTGATATGGCTAAAAATGGGGCTGGTCGCCATCGGCGACTGCCCCCTATAATGGCCCACTCGCCACCCAACAAGATGCCGATATGAAACGCCTGATCCTGATGATGCCCCTGATTGCCTCCGGTTGCGCCGACTTCGCCTTCAACAGCAATCTGGACAAGGAAAACTTCGACGAGTACTTCAAGCCGGGGAGCGTGCGGATCTACGAGCAGAGCGAGATCGCCGACCTCAACTACCTCTACCTCGGCACCGTCGAGGGGGAATCCTGCCAGAGCGATGCCAACCAGGCGGTGCCCAATGCCGGTGAAGCCCGCACCCTGGCCCGCCGCCGCGTGGCGGACATGGGGGGCAACGGCGTCAGCTTCGACAAGTGCGCCGAGTTCAGCGACGTGCCCGGCTGCCTGAAGCAGGTGATCTGCTACGGTCAGGCGCTGAAAGTGGCCGAAGAGAAGTAAGTCCTGCCATGGCGATCGCCATCGTGCGACTCGGCAGCCCCCGCCTCGAGGATGAGGGGCTTCGCATCGGTACCGTGCGTCGCCCCCCTCGCGGCGTGCCCAAAGCGGCGTTCGCCAGCCAGGATTGGTACGACGTCTGGTTCCCCAATCTGGCCCCCAGCGCCGAGACCATGAAACTCGGTCAGACTGCCGACACCCCGGCCCGGTGGACCGCCTTCTGCAAGCAGTACAAGGCCGAGATGGCCGCCCCGGCCGCGAAGCACGATCTGGCCCTGCTGGCCGCCCTCTCCCACACCACCCATTTCTCGGTGGGATGCTACTGCGAACAGGAGTCCCGCTGTCATCGCAGTGTGCTGAGGACCCTGCTGGCCGATGCGGGTGCATTGCTGCGCTGAGCGCCCGTCATGGATGAACACCCCACATGAGAAGAGGGCACCCCGGGGTGCCCTCTTCTTTATGATGTCGGCTAGTACGCATTCGATGACAAGGAAACCTCCACTCGTCGTCGCAAGGCCTGTTCCTCGTCATGGGTCATGCCCGGCAGCTGCCCCAGGGGGTTGCTGGCAAGCCATACCACCAGATCGTCAACCGTCTCCTCTAGGGGGCGAAAGTTCAGCCCATGAACGATGGCGGCCTCGGCGCTGATGGTGCCATACCCAGCATACTCGGGCAGCTCGTTTGGCAGCAGCGTGGGATAGCTTTGCCAGGGCGCCACCCCTGCCGCCATCAGGTCACGCCAGGGAGCCCACTCGAGCTGCAAGGGGGTCGCTGGCGTCAGCCGGGCAGCGAGGCGCTCCACCCAGTCGTTCAGTGCGATGCCGGGCTTGATCAGGTTGAAGCACCCAGCGAGTCGCTGCTCGGCAGCCCGCAGCACGAACTCGGCGCAGTCGCGCACATCCAGGTATTGCAGCCTGTCCTCCCCCAGCCCCGGCAAGAGCCAGTGCCCGCCCCGCAGCACCCGCCTCACCCACCAGGCAAGACGAGCGGTCGGATCAAAGGGGCCGCAGAGCACGCCGGGGCGCAGGGTGCACAGGCGATCTCCCCAGCGGGCGCGATACACCGACTCGCACAGCACCTTGAGGGGGCCGTAGTCGGTGGGCGCTCCTGCCATCTCGTGCAAGGGGGCCGACTCATCCATGCCGGGTTGGGAAAAATCGCGATAGACACTGATGGTGGAGATGAAAATGAGCCGATCACAGCGCCCCAGCAGGGCGTCAGAGAGCCCTTCGGCCTGTTCGGGGCGATAGCAGCAGGTGTCGATGACCAGATCCCAGTGCCGCCCTTCGCCCCGCAAGGGGGCCAGGTCCCCGTCTCTGTCCCCGTGAAGCTGGGTCAGCTCCCGCCAATCCGGGTGCTGGCGGTGGCCGCGATTGAACAGCGTCACCTCGTGCCCCCAATCCAGGGCCAGCGTGGTCAGGTGGCGACCCAGAAAGCCGGTGCCGCCGATAATCAACAATTTCATCCCTGTCTCTCCTCTATGGCGCCCTCTCCTTGCAGCCCCTCCACGGGCAGCCGAAACGGCCATGGCCTGGCATGGTGAGCACACGCCCTGATGCCGCCAGGCATATCGTCATGGTGCGGGCAGCAGATTCCTTGTCCGCTCCCCCGCCACCCCTTTTGCCGCCCCACCCTACGCAAGTTGGCACCAGGACACAGCCCCCGGGCACCGGGTCTGGGATCGGGATCACAGGGGCCGCGTCCTGGTGCTCCCCCTGCGTTTTCGGCGTGCCTGTGCTACATTGCCCGGGTTTTCAGCCAGGATCCGCCATGAAGTTCGATATCGATACCCTAGGGATCATCCGCTCTCCCTACAAGGAGAAGTTCGCCATACCCCGCCAGCCCGGTCTGGTCAGCGCGGCTCGCGCCCGCCTCGAACTGCTTCCTCCCTATGATCAGCCCGATGTGCTGCGCGGCATCGAGCAATTCTCCCATCTCTGGATCAGCTTCGTGTTTCACCAGACCATGGATCAGGGCTGGCACCCGACGGTGCGCCCGCCGCGCCTCGGCGGCAACGAGCGGGTCGGGGTCTTTGCCACCCGCTCCACCTTCCGCCCCAACCCCCTCGGCCTCTCCGTGGTCGAACTGCACGGGGTGGGACGTGAGCGCGGCAAGCTCTGGCTCGAGCTGGGCGCCGTGGACTTGCTCGACGGCACCCCCGTTGTCGACATCAAGCCCTATGTCCCCTATGCCGACAGCCTGCCCCACGCCCGTGGCGGTTTCGCCCCCGATGCCCCCACCCCGCCGCTGGCGGTGAGCTTCAGCGCCCAGGCCGAGCAGCAGCTCGCCCCCTGGCTCAAGGCCCACCCGGAGCTGCGTGAACTGGTGAGGGAGGTGCTGGCTCAGGATCCCCGCCCTGCTTACAAGAAGGGCAAGCCGGATGACAAGGTGTACGGTGTCAGATTGTTCGATGTGAACGTGCGATTTCAGATAAAAGAGCCGCAATGTCAGGTACTGGCCATCGAACCCGCTTGAAAAAAGCCTCTCGGGCAGCATGAAAAAAGCCACCCTCCCGGGTGGCTTTTTTATGGGCAAAACAGGGTGCTCAGCGCCGCTGCAACAGCAGGCTGCCGATGGAGTAACCGGCCCCAAAGGAGCAGAGCACCCCGCGAGCCCCGCTCGGCAGATCCTGGTTGAAGAGGTGGAAGGCGATGATGGAACCCGCCGAGCTGGTGTTGCCGTAGCGGTCGAGGATGACAGGCGCCTCCTGCTGGCTGGCGTCATGGCCCAGCAACTTGCGACCGATGAACTGGTTCATGGTGAGGTTGGCCTGATGAAGCCAGAGCCGGCTCAAGCCATCGGCCGCCCATCCCTGCTCCGCCAGCTGGGAGGCTATCTGATCGCACACCAGGGGCAGCACCTCCTTGAACACCTTGCGCCCCTGCTGGCGAAACAGCTTGTCGTCGCCGTAGCGGGTGCGCGGGCTGAGCCGGTTCAGGAAGCCGAAGTTGTTGCGGATGTTGTTGGAGTACTGGGTCACCAGCTTGCTGGCCACCAGTTGCCAGGGGTTGGCCACCTGGCAATCGGCCTCCCGCTCCAGCAGCACGGCGGTACAGGCGTCGCCGAAGATGAAGTGACTGTCCCGATCGCGGAAGTTGAGGTGACCCGAGCAGATCTCCGGATTGACCACCAGCGCCAGCCGGGCGGTGCCTGCCGCCAGCATGTCCGCGGCGGTCTTGATCCCGAAGGTGGCGGAAGAGCAGGCCACGTTCATGTCGAATGCCAGGCCGCTGGCGCCGAGATAGTGCTGCAATTCGATGGCCAGCGCCGGGTAGGGGCGCGGCATGTTGGAGGCGGCGACGATGACAAGATCGATCTCCCCCGGTTCACGACCGGCGGCGATCAGCGCCTGTTCGGCGGCCGCCACCGCCATCTCCACCATGATGGAGGGCTGATCGTCCGGGCGCTCTGCCATGAGCGGCTGCATGATGTCGGGATCCAGCACCCCCTCGCAGCTCACCAGATAGCGGCTCTTGATGCCGGAGGCCTTCTCGATGAACTCGCAGCTCGAGTGCTGCTTGGCAGGCAGCTGCCCAGCATCGATGGCGGAGGCGTTCTCCTCGTTGTAGAGATCCACGTACTGGTTGAAGGCCGCCACCAGCGCTTCATTGCTGACGGCAAAGGGAGGGGTATAGAGGCCTGAGCCACTGATTACGATAGAGGTCATCTTTGCTCCTGGCCGGGTGCAATCCCGGCTTGTCTGTTTTTTAGGGTTCAGAGGGTCACAGCTGGTCGATGGCCGCAGCCAGACCCGCCAGGGTCAGCGGGTGCATCCGCCCGCCGATCAATTCGTTCATCAACTTGATGGAGGGGTGCCACAGCCACTCCTGCCTTGGCAGCGGATTGACCCACACCATCTTGGGGAAATGTTGTTGCAGGCGCCCGAGCCACACCTGGCCGGGCTCCTCGTTCCAGTACTCTACGCTGCCACCTGGCCAGGTGATTTCATAAGGGCCCATCTTCGCATCCCCCACCACCATCACCCTGTAGTCGCTGCCGTAGGTGCGCAGCAGCCGCAGGGTATCGAACCGATCATCAAGGCGCCTGGCATTGTCCTGCCAGACGAAGTCGTAGAGGCAGTTGTGAAAATAGAAGAACACCAGGTGCTTGAACTCGTGGCGCAGGGCCGAAAAGAGGCGCTGCACCTCGGCCACGTGGGCATCCATGGAGCCCCCCACATCGAAGAAGACCAGCAGCTTGACCCCGTTGTGGCGCTCGGGCCGCAGCTTCACATCGAGCCAGCCTTGCCTGGCCGAGCTTTGGATGGTGTCGTCGAGATCCAGCTCGTCGGGATTGCCCCGGCGCACCCAGCGTCTGAGCTTGCGCAGGGAGAGCTGGATGGCGCGCTGCCCCAGGGGCGAGTCGTCACTGAAGTTGCGAAAGTGGCGCGCTTCCCACACCTTGGTCGCCCGCCCGTGCTGGCCCTCTCCCCCCATGCGGATCCCTTCCGGGTGATAGCCGCCGTGACCGAACGGGCTGCTGCCCCCGGTGCCGACCCACTTGTTGCCGCCGGCGTGACGCTCCTTCTGCTCGCTTAGCCGCTGATTGAGGGTCTCCAGCAGCTTGTCCAGCCCGCCAAGGGATTGGAGCAACGCCTTCTCCTCCGGGCTTAACAGTCGCTCGAACTCCTTGCGCAGCCACTCCTCGGGCAGGCTCTCCGGCAACAGGGGGATGGCGGCCAACCCCTCGTAATACTCGGCGAAGGCGCGATCGAAGCGATCATAGTGCGCCTCGTCTTTCACCAGCAGGCAGCGGGATAGCTGGTAGAACTCGTCCATGTCGAGGCTGGCCAGCTGGGCAGCCAGCGCCGCGTGCAGGTCGAGCAACTCCCGCAGGCTGCAAGGAAGCTTGTGGCGGCGCAGGTGAAGGAAGAAGTCGATGAGCATTCAGCCGCCGCGGCGCGCCAGAAAGGCGAGCTTCTCGAAGAGGTGCAAGTCCTGCTCCGTCTTGAGCAGGGCACCGTAGAGTGCGGGCACCAACTTGCCGGGCTCACGGGTGCGCAGGGCTTCGGGGGCGATGTCGTCGGCCAACAACAGCCGGATCCAGTCCAGCAGCTCCGAGGTGGACGGCTTTTTGCGCAGCCCCTCTACCGCACGCAGCTCAAAGAAGAGCGTCATCGCCTCGTCGAGCAGCCGCTCCTTGAGGTTTGGGTAGTGGAGCTTGACGATGGCCTGCATCTCGGCCTTGTCGGGGAAGCGGATGTAGTGGAAGAAACAGCGGCGCAGGAAGGCGTCCGGCAGCTCTTTTTCGTTGTTGGAGGTGATGATGATCACGGGGCGCTGGCGCGCCTTCACGCGCTCGCCGGTCTCGTAGACATCGAACTCCATCCGATCCAGCTCCAGCAGCAGATCGTTGGGAAACTCGATGTCCGCCTTGTCGATTTCATCGATGAGCAGCACTGGCCGCTGCTCTGCGCTGAAGGCCTGCCACAGCTTGCCCCGGCGGATGTAGTGGCCTATCTCCCCGACCCTGGGGTCACCGAGCTGGGAGTCTCGCAGCCGGGCGACGGCATCGTATTCGTAGAGCCCCTGCTGGGCCTTGGTGGTGGACTTGATGTGCCAGCTGATGAGCTCGGCACCCAGGGATTCGGCTACCGCCTCCGCCAGCACCGTCTTGCCCGTACCGGGTTCACCCTTGATGAGCAGCGGCTTCTCCAGCACGATGGCGGCATCGACGGCCATCTTCAGTGCCTGTGATGCGAGATAGCGATCGCTTCCTGCAAATCCCATGAGATCCCTTCCATTGGATGCCCAGGCAGCGGAAGCCCCCTCGGCAAGAGAGAATAAGTTCTATATGTTGTAATAACATATTGTTATAACGATTCGTCACTTCTCATTCAGAAACCACAGGGTAATCTTGTTTCATCGCCTTAACAAACACAGGGATAGCACCATGAGCAAAATTTTTGAGGACAACAGCCAGACCATAGGCAACACCCCGCTTGTTCGTCTCAACCGTGTTACCAAGGGCCGCGTGCTGGCCAAGATCGAGAGCCGCAACCCGAGCTTCAGCGTCAAGTGCCGGATCGGTGCCAACCTCATCTGGGATGCCGAGAAACGCGGCGTGCTGACCAAGGGCAAGGAGATCATTGAGCCCACCAGCGGCAACACGGGCATTGCCCTGGCATTCGTGGCTGCGGCCCGCGGCTATCCCATCACCCTGACCATGCCGGCCACCATGAGCCTGGAGCGCCGCAAACTGCTCAAGGCCCTGGGTGCCAACCTGGTGCTGACCGAAGGCCCCCTCGGCATGAAGGGCGCCATTGCCAAGGCCAACGAGATCCTCGAATCCGAGCCGGGCAAGTACGTGCTGCTGCAACAGTTTGAAAACCCGGCCAACCCAGAAATCCACGAGCAGACCACTGGTCCCGAGATCTGGGACGCCACCGATGGCGAAGTGGATGTGTTCGTGGCGGGCGTCGGCACCGGCGGCACCATCACCGGGGTCTCCCGCTACATCAAGAAGACCAAGGGCAAGGCCATCGTCTCCGTGGCGGTCGAGCCCAGCGAATCCCCCGTCATCAGCCAGAAACTGGCGGGTGAAGAGATAAAGCCCGGTCCCCACAAGATCCAGGGCATCGGCGCCGGCTTCATCCCGGGCAACCTGGATTTGAGCCTGCTGGACCGCGTCGAGCAGGTGAGCAGTGACGAAGCCATCGAGATGGCCCGCCGCCTGATGGAAGAGGAAGGGATCCTGGCCGGTATCAGCTCCGGCGCTGCCGTGGTCGCTGCCAACCGTCTGGCCGAGCTGCCGGAGTTCGAAGGGAAAACGATTGTCGTCATCCTGCCGAGCGCCGCCGAGCGTTACCTCTCCAGCGCCCTCTTCGCCGGAGTGTTCAGCGAGCAGGAATTGCAGCAGTAGTTGATCAGCCAACACCAAAACGACGGCGCTCCTCGGAGCGCCGTTTTCATTATGCGCTAAACTCTCTAGCCACCAGTGCCACTCGGCCCCTTATTTTTTGGGGTAAAATAACAAACTTGGATATGACAAAAAAAGCAGACATTCTGTGATAAATCTCATATCCTGTGCGGCGTCACGAGGTGTTTGCTGGCAAGGTATCACAAGGTAACAAAGTGTTATTTTTCGTTAGAAAATAATTTCAGACCAGGCCTGACGCGGCTTGCAGCCTGATAGCGAAAAATTACCTAGCCACAACGCCGAATACTGCACAGAAAATTGACCTGGATTAAACCATTGCAGGTCTGATTTCGTTACTTTACAACATATCCATACTGACACGGTGAGACAGGAAGCCTCATTGGCGACCATCTCTCCAAACAATATCAATAATATGGGGTGAAACCATGTACGAGAAGTCTGTTGTTATTACTGCTGAAAACGGCCTGCACACCCGTCCTGCAGCTCAGTTCGTGAAAGAAGCCAAAGAATTCCAAAGCGAGATCACTGTGGTCTCCGGTGGCAAATCCGCCAGCGCCAAGAGCCTGTTCAAGCTCCAGACCCTGGGTCTGACCAAAGGCACCAACGTGACCATCCAGGCTGACGGCCCGGACGCTCAGAAAGCCGTTGAGAAGCTGGTTGCCCTGATGGACGAGCTGGAGTAATCCAGCTTTATTCCTCCCCCACAGTCGTTTTAATAGGAAGGATTATGATATCTGGCATTCTTGCGTCCCCCGGTATCGCATTCGGCAAGGCGCTTCTTCTGAAAGAAGATGAAATCGTTATCAATCAGGGCAAGATTCCCGCCGAACAGATTGATGCCGAGATCAACCGCTTCCTCGAAGCCCGCACCAAATCAGCCGCACAGCTGGAAGCCATCAAAGAGATGGCCGGTCGCACCTTCGGTGAAGAAAAAGAGGCCATCTTCGAAGGCCACATCATGCTGCTCGAAGATGAAGAGCTGGAAGGGGATATCAGATCCTTCATCAAAGAACACAAGGCCTCTGCCGACAGAGCCGTTCACGAGGTGATCGAACAGTACGCCAAGATGATGGCCGATCTGGATGACCCCTATCTGCGTGAGCGCGCCACCGACTTCCGTGACATCGGCACCCGTCTGGTCAAGAACGTACTGGGCATCGCCGTTGTCAACCTGAGCACCATCGACGAAGAGGTCATCCTGGTCGCCAAAGACCTGACCCCGTCTGAAACCGCTCAGATCAACCTGAAATACGTGCTGGGCTTCGTCACCGACATCGGTGGCCGTACCTCCCACACCTCCATCATGGCCCGCTCCCTGGAGCTGCCGGCCGTCGTGGGCACCAACGACATTACCGAGCGCGTCAAGAACGGTGACATGCTGGTGCTGGATGCGATCAACAACCAGGTCATCATCAACCCGACCGCCGACCAGTTGAACGAAGCCAAGAAGTTCCAGGCCCAGTTCCAGGCCGAGAAGGACGAGCTGGCCAAGCTCAAAGACCTGCCTGCCATCACTCTGGATGGCCACCAGGTCGAAGTGTGCGCCAACATCGGGACCGTCAAGGATACCGAAGGCGCCATCCGCAACGGCGCCGAAGGCGTGGGTCTGTACCGTACAGAGTTCCTGTTCATGGACCGTGACGCGCTGCCGACCGAAGACGAGCAGTTCAAGGCTTACAAAGAAGTGGCCGAAGCCATGCCGGATCAACCGATCATCGTCCGTACCATGGACATCGGCGGCGACAAAGAACTGCCCTACATGAATTTCCCGAAAGAGATGAACCCCTTCCTGGGCTGGCGTGCCGTGCGTATCTTCTTCGATCGCACCGACATCATGCACGCCCAGCTGCGGGCCATCCTGCGTGCGTCTGCCTTCGGCAAACTGCGCATCATGTTCCCGATGATCATCTCCGTCGAAGAGTTCCGCAGCCTGAAGGCTACCGTGGAGACGCTGAAAGCCGAACTGCGTGCCGAAGGCAAAGCCTTTGATGAATCCATCGAAGTGGGTATCATGATTGAGACCCCGGCCGCGGCCGTGATGGCTCATCATCTGGCCAAGGAAGTGGATTTCTTCAGTATCGGTACCAACGACCTGACCCAGTACACCCTGGCTGTCGACCGTGGTAACGAGATGATTTCCGCCATGTACAACCCGCTGTCACCCTCCGTCCTGACCCTGATCAAGATGGTGATCGACGCTTCCCATGACAATGGCAAGTGGACCGGTATGTGCGGTGAACTGGCTGGTGACGAACGCGCCACCCTGCTGCTGCTGGGTATGGGTCTGGATGAGTTCTCCATGAGCGCCATCTCTGTACCGCGTATCAAGAAGCTTATCCGCAACACCAACTTCGAAGATGTGAAGGCCATGGCCGACCAGGCGCTGAGCTTTGCCACCGCCGCCGAAATCGAAGCGTGCGTAGATAACTTTATTAAGCAGAAGGCAGTCTGCTAAGATCGGCTGCAAACAGCGACAATCATCTCTAGGAGCTTTTACTATGGGTCTGTTCGACAAACTGAAGAAACTGGTTTCCGACGACAGTTCTGACACTGGCGGCATCGAAATCTTTGCTCCGCTGTCCGGCGAAATCGTCCCCATCGAAGATGTGCCTGACGTCGTCTTCGCCGAGAAGATCGTCGGCGACGGCATCGCCATCAAACCGGCCGGCAACAAGATGGTTGCTCCGTGCGACGGCACCATCGGCAAAATCTTCGAGACCAACCACGCGTTCTCTTTGGAGTCCGACTCTGGTATCGAGCTGTTCGTTCACTTCGGTATCGACACCGTCGAGCTGAAGGGTGAAGGTTTCACCCGTATCGCTCAGGAAGGTCAACAGGTCAAGCGCGGTGACACCATCATCGAGTTCGATCTGGCCGTTCTGGAAGCTAAAGCCAAGTCTACCCTGACACCTGTGGTCATCTCCAACATGGACGAGATCAAAGAGCTGGTGAAGATGACTGGCGCCGTGACCGTGGGCGAAACCCCGGTGATCCGCATCAAGAAATAATGCGCCCTGGCCTGACGCCAGCGACCGCCAAAAACCGAAGCCTGGTGCTTCGGTTTTTTTTTGCCCCTTCCATCTCCCGATACTCCATGGGCTCCCGCACAGGTCAGCATGACGGCAAACAGGCAGAAATGTTATCGAGATCAACACGGGCATAAGCAAGCCGAGTACCCTCAAGAGGGATACCTGTGGGTCCTTTGGCTCGATATGAGACGGGATGAAAAGAGATAAGCCGCTTAAGTGGCGAGGAGACAACGATGCTGAGAAATTCCGAACAACGTTATGGCAGCCTGAGCATAGGGCTGCACTGGTTGACCCTGCTGCTGATGATCGCCGTCTATGCGCTGATGGAGTTCAGGGACATCTTCCCCAAAGGGTCGGCCGGACGCGACCTGATGAAGGAGTTTCACTTTATGGTGGGTCTGCTGATCCTGGCGCTGGTGGTCGTGCGCCTGCTGGTGCGCGTGGGTAGCCCTTCACCGCGTATCGTGCCCGAGCTCTCCCCCCTGATGCTCACGCTAGCCAAGCTCGCCCATCTGGCGCTCTATGGCTTCCTGATCCTCACCCCGCTGCTGGGCTGGCTGCTGTTGAGCGCAGGGGGCAAGCCCATTCCCTTCTTCGGCCTGGCACTCCCCGCCCTCATCGCCCCCGATGACGGCCTGAAGGGTACCATCAAGGAGCTGCACGAGACGCTGGCCAACATTGGCTATGCCCTGATTGCCCTGCACGCGGCGGCAGCCATCTACCACCACCATGTGCTCAAGGACAACACCCTGACCAATATGCTGCCCGAGCGCAAATAACCGGCGACGGGTTGCACACCAACAGAAAGGCCCCTGTGACAGGGGCCTTTCTGTTCATGGAGGGTCATGGGCGACACATCGTCATCCGGGCAGCACCACCCGGCTTTCGCCGCCGCCGAGGGCCTCCACCCGCACCTGCACGCCGATCCGCTCCACCAGGGTCTGCACGTGGGAGATGACCCCGATCTGGCGGCCAGCCGCCTGCAGGGAATCAAGGCTTGAGAGCGCCAGATCCAGGCTGTCGGGATCCAGGGTGCCGAAGCCCTCGTCGATGAACAGCGATTCGACCTGGGTCTGGCGCGACGACAGGCTGGAGAGGGCCAGCGCCAGCGCCAGCGACACCAGGAAGCTTTCGCCGCCGGAGAGGGAATCTACCGAGCGCACCTCATCCCCCATATCGAGATCCACCACCTGCAGCGCCAGATCGGTGCCGGGCACTCGCTCCAGCCGATAGCGGGGGGAGAGCTCGGCGAGCTGGGCGTTGGCCTCCAGCAGCAGCCGCTCCAGCGTGAGGCTCTGGGCGAAGGTGCGCAGCTTGGCGCCGCTGGCCGAACCGATGAGATCGGAGAGCCGCTGCCAATGATCCGCCACCGCCTGCTGGGCGGCCAGCTCCTCCTGCAAGGTGCCCGCTTTAAGGGCCGCCGCCTCGGCCTGGGCCAGCGTGCTCTTGCACTGGAACAGCTGCTCGTCGAGGGTGCGGCAGTGCGCCTCCAGTGCCGTCAGCCGGCTGTCGAGCTCCTGCGGCGCCAACGCGGCCAGCTCGGGGTGATGCTCGCGGTAACGATCCCGCTTGCTCTCCTCCAGCGCCAGCGCCCGCTGCCGCTCGGTCAAACGGGTACGCGCCTCGGCGCGGGCATCCTCCAGCGCCTGCAAGGCGGCGCGGCGCCCCTTGAGCTCATCCGGGCTCATGGCCAGCAGGCGGCGCAGGTCATATTCGGCGATGCCGAGGCTGCTGGCGTGGGCTGCCCAGCGCCCCAGCACCTCCCGCCGCCGCCGGCTGCTCACCTGCTTCTCCTGCTCCAGATGGCTGAGACGGGCCTTGATCTCGGTCTGGCGCTCGCGCAAAGCGCGGGCCGCCCCCTGCATCGTCTCCAGCTCGCTGGCCAGCTGCTGCAGCCGCTGCTGCCAGCGGCTCTCGACCAGGGCAATCTCCTCGCCCCCCAGACAGGTGGCGCGACTGGTGACCAGCCCCTGCCGTTGCAGTTCATGCTCCTTGTAGTCGTGCTCGAGCTTGTGCAGCAGCTCGCGCTGGGTCTGCAGACGCGCCTCCTGAGCACTCAGGGCCGGGGTGAGGCTGGCAATCTCGCCGGTCAGCCGCTCCCACTCGCTCTGGCCGTGCAGCCAGGCCTCGCAGGCCCGCTGCCACTCGCGCCACTGCTGGCTGCCCAGCCACTGACGCCAGGGCTGGCCCCCCATCTGCTCGTCGAGCCGACTGCCCCCCTGCTCAAGGCGCTGGCGCAGGGCCGTTTCCTGCTCGCCCATCCCCTTCACCTCCCCTTCCAGGGCGATGCGCTGGCGGTCGGCCTCCTGCCATTGCTGCTCGAACTGCTGGTGCTGGCTGGCCAGCTGGCTCAGCTGCTGGCGCACGGCCTGCAACTGCTGCTGCCCCTGCTGGGCCTCGCGCAGTTGCTGCTGGCTGCGGGCCAGCCCCTGCTCCAGACTCTGGCCGCGGCCGAGCAGGGTACTCATCAACTCGTTCCACTCGATTGGGCTCTGACGCAGCGGCAACGGATGGCCCAGCAGTTCGGCACCGCCGAGCTGCTGCCAGCGCTGGGTCAGCTGCTCGGCGCGCGTCTCCAGCTCAGGTAGATGCTGTTGGCGCACCGCCAGCTGGCGGGCCAGCTCCTGGCGCTCGCTCTCGCACTGAATGTATTGGTGATTGAGCCGCTCCCACTCGAGCTCGAGGCTGCGGACGCGCTCCGCCAGCCGCCCCAGAATGCCCGCCACCTGTGGCTGACTCTGGTGATAGGGGTGCTCCTCGGCGCCGCAGAGCGGGCAAGGTTCACCGTCGCGCAGGATATGGCGATGCTGCTCGAAACTGGCGATGGCACGGGACTGCTCCAGTGCGTGACGCGCCTCGTCCCGTTGCAGGGCGAGCCGCTCGCGGGCCGGCGTCAGCTCGTCGCCGAGGATGGCCAGCTTGCCGAGCGCCTGCTCCAGCTGGGCGATATCCTGCTGCAGGCGACCATGCTGCTCACCGTGATTGCGGCCATAGTCGGCCAGCTCCAGCAGCTGACGCAGCTGGCCCAGCTGCTCGGTCTGCCCTTGCCACTGCTCCTGCGCCTTGGCCAGGCGCCCCTCCCACTGCTGCTCCTGCAATTCGTGCTGCTGTTGCTGCAACCGGGTCTGCTCGCGCTGCCAGTAGTCGCGCTCCTGCTGCCCCTGCTCCAGCTGGTGCTGCAACTGCCTGAGGGCGCGCAGCTTGTGTTCGCGCAGGGTGAGCAGTTGCTGCAGCCTGTCGGCATCCTCGGCCCAATCCTGCATGGCGGTGAGCAGGGGCTGCCACTGGCGGGCCACCGGCGCCAGCTCCTTGTGCTCCTCAAGCCAGGCACCCCACTGCAGGTGCTGGGCCTGGAGCTGCTCCACCTGCTGGCGCTGCTGGCGCCAGCCCTGCTCCAGGGTGAGCTGCACCTCCCGCTCCTGCGCCCCCTCCTGCTGGATCTTCTGCAGTTGCTGCTGCTTTTCCCGAATGCGGGTGTCGAGCTCCTGCGCCCGTTTGAGTTCAGGCTGCAGGGCGCCCCACTCGCGCTCGGCGGCGATCTTCTCCGCCAGCAGTTGCTGTTCGGTGAGGGCGCTCTGCTGGGTCTTCTCCTCCAGCTTGCCAAGTTCAGGGCCAAGCTCGGCCAGCGCCTTCTCCTGCTGCTGCACCTCCAGGGTGAGGCGAGCCAGTTCGTCGTGATCCGCGCGGGCCACCTGGGCCTGCTCGGCGCGGGCGAACTCCTCCCGCTCGGGGGCGGCCGCACCGTGGGCCGCCTCGGCCGCGGCAAGGGCCGCCTCTCCCTCCTGACAGGCCTGCAACTGGGCTGCGATGCGGCCGTTGAGATCGCGCAAGTCCTGCATCAGCTGCTGTTGCTGCTGCTCGTGCTTGAGGCTGGTGGCAAGGCTTATCTGCTGGCTCACCCACTGCTCGCGGGTCGCCTCGTCCATCAGCGCCACGTCACCGAGCCGCTGGCTGATGGCAGCCAGTTTCTGCTGTTCCTCCCGCGCCCGCTCATGGGTCTGGACCGAAATGGCGGAGTAGAGCTCGGTGCCGGTCATCCGTTCGAGCAGGGCCGAACGCTCGTCGGCGCTCGATTTTAGGAAGGCGGCAAACTCCCCCTGGGGCAGGATGACGGCGCGGCGAAACTGCTCCCAGGAGAGCCCCACCAGCTCGTCGATGCGATCCTGCAGCTCCCGCTTGCTGCCACTGAACACCTGGCCCGACGCCACGTCGGTCAGGCTGCGCTCCTGGGCCTGAAAGCGCCCCTCGGCGCGGTTGCGGGCCCGGCGCACCGCCCAGCGGGCCAGCCAGATGCGGCCGTCACAGCCGCGAAACTGCACCTCGGCAAAACCGCTGGCATGGCCGCGGCTGAGGATGCCGCGCACGTCGTTGGCCTTGAGCTTCTCCTCGTCATCCATGCGGCCCACTTCGGCCACGTTCTTGCGATTGGCGATAAAGCGCGGCATCTCGTCGTAGAGCGCCAGACAGATGGCATCGAGCAGGGTGCTCTTGCCCGCGCCGGTATTGCCGGTGATGGCAAACAGGCCGGCGGCCCCCAGGGCGCCACCGGCAAAATCGATGGTGAATTGACCGGTCAGGCTGGCCAGATTCTCCCCTGACAGCGACAAGATTTTCATTGGCTGGACTCCTTCACCTGCTCCAGGATCTCTTCAAACGACGCCACCAGCTCGGCCTCCGGCTCCCCGTCGAACTGACGCTGATAGCAGAGGCGAAACACCTCGGTGGGGGAGAGCTCATCGAGCCGGCGCTGGCCGGCACCGTCCGCCAGCCCCTGACCCGAGCCCTGATAACTGGTCGTGATGCGGGCAAGGCGCACCGGCTTGTCGCCGATGGCGGCCAGTACGCGCTCGCGGATACGGGCCTCGGGTTTGGGCAGCAGCAGCCGCACCTCGAGGAAGGGCTGCGCCTGCTGCGGGCAAGCGGGCAGCGCCAGCGCCTCGATGGCCTGGAGCGCCTCGTCAAGGCCGCTCTGGGGCAGGCGGATCATCTCCACCGCGCGGGGCACCGGGATCCGCTCAAGCCGGGCCAGCTTGCCCCCCTCAAACGTCACCTCCAGCACCTGATGGTTGTAGTTCGCCTCGGCCAGCGAGAGCGGCAGCGGCGAGCCGCTGTAGTGCACTCCCTCGGCCGGACTCTGCGCCAGGTGCAGGTGACCCAGCGCCGTGTAGTCGGCGGCGCCAAACAGCTCGGCAGGCAGAGCATGCTGGTTGCCGCCGAGCACCCGCCGCTCGGAGAGCTCGGAGAGCTGGCCCGTCGCCAGATAGGCGTGGCCCATGGCGATGAGGGCCTGATCCGGATGGCAGCGCGCACGCCCCTCGCTCAGCACCGCCTCATAGACCTGGCGTACCCCTTCGATGAGTCTGTCCTGCCCCTCGCCGAGCCCGTCGGGGCGCAGATCGCTGCTGCGCAGAAACGGCACGGCGGCGCACCAGGCGGCCACCTCGCCGTTCTTGCCTCGCAGCGGCACCAGCAGGCGCTCGGTCTCGAGGCGCCCCTCGTCGTCCCGGCTGATGCTGCCCACCAGATGGAGGTCGAAAGCGCGCAGCAGCTCGTGGGGGGCATCCAGCTTGGAGGGAGAGTCGTGGTTGCCGCCGATGAGCACCATCTCCAGTGCCGGGTGCTCGGCGCGCAGCCGCGCCAGGAAGCGGTAGAGCTGCTGCCAGGCACCGGCGGGAGGGTTGGCGGTGTCGAACAGATCGCCCGCCACCAGCAGGGCGTCGATGTCGCGGGTCTTGATGGTGTCGGCCAGCCAGTCGAGGAAGGCGTCGTGTTCGAAGCGGCGGTCGTGGCCGTGAAGCTGATGACCGAGGTGCCAGTCGGCGGTGTGCAGGATCTTCATGGAAAACGGCTCGATAAGGAGAAGAGAGCGGGGGCGAAGGCGCCCCGGGATGGAGACAAGATGAGGATGGTGCCCCCCGTTTTCAACCGGGGCAGCCCCAGACGTCAGATTCAGACGGCTTGGTAATGCATCTGGTACTGAAGATGGCCGGTGAGGGGATCGGGCACCTCCCCCCCGATTTCAAAGCCGTGGCGGCGGTAGAAACGCACCGCTGGCTCGTTCTCCACGAAGACCCGGGTATGCAGCTCGGCACATCTGGATCTGGCTTCCTGCAACAGGGCGTGCCCCACCCCCCGCCCCTGCCTATCGGGGCGCACGAAAAGTGCAGCCAGGTAATCATCCACCAGCGCCATGAAGCCGAGCAGATCCCCTCGCTCCTCGAACACCCAGATGCGGGCGTGATCGAGGTAGCGGGTACGCAGCTCCTCCTGAGCCTGCCACCAGCAGGAGGCATCGACGAAATCGTGGGCCTGCAGGGAGGCCAGGAGCCAGATTTCGACGATCTCTTCCATGTCTTCCGGCCGACTCTGTCTCAACATGGTCGCCTCCTTGTCAGCAATGTGAACACTCGCAGTCTAGGGGAGTTGGGCCCGCTCCCGGGGGATCAAGATGGGGCCCTGTGAGGTCGATCGCCCTTTATTTAGCGAGAATGATTGGCTGATCACAAAGCGCCTCTCTAGTACAATGCCCGCCGGACAATCTAGAGACCGAGGACGCCATGTGGTTTAAAAACCTGCAGATTTACCGCTTTACCCGCCCCTTCGACCTGACCGTTGAGCAGCTGGAAACCCAGCTGGAAGCCTGCGCCTTCACCCCATGCGGCAGCCAGGACATCTCCCGGTTCGGGTGGGTCAAGCCCCTTGGCAAATTCGGCTCCACCCTGACCCACGCCGCCTCTGGCCACATCCTGCTGTGCGCTCGCAAGGAAGAGAAGATGCTGCCCGGCACCGTGGTCAAGGAGATGCTGGCGGAGAAGGTAGAGGCCATTGAATTCGAGCAGGGTCGCGCCCTCAAGAAGAAAGAGAAGGAGGCGCTGAAAGAGGAGATCATGCACACCCTGTTGCCCCGCGCCTTCAGCCGCACCAGTCAGACCTTCGCCTGGATAAACCCTGCCGACAACCTGATGGTGGTGGATGCAGGCTCAGCCAAGAAGGCGGACGATCTGCTGGCGCTCCTGCGCAAATCCATCGGCTCCCTGCCGGTGGTGCCGGTGGCCCTCAAGAACCCGCCCGAGATCACCATGACCGAGTGGCTCAACGAGGGCAACCTGCCCACCGCCTTCACCCTGGAGGATGAAGCCGAGCTGCGCAGCGCCATGGAGCACGGCGGCATCATCCGCTGCAAGCAGCAGGATCTGATGAGCGAGGAGATCAAGAATCACCTGGCCAACGACAAGCTGGTGACCAAGCTGGCCCTCAACTGGGGCGAGACCCTGAGCTTCGTGCTGGGGGATGATCTTTCCATCAAGCGCCTCAAGTTCAGCGAAGAGCTGCGCGAGCAGAACGACGACGTCACCAGTGAAGATCCCGTCGCCCGCCTGGACGCCGACTTCGCCCTGGTCACCGCCGAGCTCTCCCAGTTCATCCCGGCCCTGTTTGCTGCCCTGGGTGGTGAAGAGCAGTCCATCTAAGCAAATTGGCTCAGCCTGATTGCAAAAAACCGCCTTCACGGCGGTTTTTTCATCTCCATCGACATCGTCGCCACGGGCTGGCCCCTTCCGGGGTAGCGCCGCCGCGCAATCTCCTGACCCCATAGGCTTTAGCAGCATGGCGAACTGCCCCGGCAGCATGACACCTCGCTAGAGTGCCCCCCTTTCCTGCAACAGTCGATGAAGTCGCTGCGCCAGGGTGCGGTAACCCTCGGCATTGAAATGCACCGTATCGGACTTCAGGGCCGGGTCTCGCAGCAACTCGCCGATGCTGTCGTTGTCCAGCACCAGCCCGTACTGCTCTGCCAGCTCCTCGTAGAGGGGAGCGCCATCGGCAAACAGGGATTTTCGGGGCACCCCGACAAGCAGGATCTGGGCCCCGCTCCCCTGCACCGCCTCTATCATGGCGGCGAGATTGGCCTTGAGGGCCGCCTCCCCGCTGCCACGCAGGATGTCGTTGCCCCCCTCCAGCAGGATGACCAGAGCGGGTCTGTGCCGGGCCAGCAACCCGGGCAGGCGGGCCCTGCCGGCCTGGCTCAGCTCTCCGGACACCCCGCCATTGACCACGGGATGGCCGCTCAGGTTCGCCAGCACGCTGGGGTAGCTTTGGGACGGGCTCACCCCGCGCCCCTCGGTCAGACTGTCCCCGAAGGCGAGCAGGGTCTCCCCCTGGGCCAGCGGTCTGAAGGTCGGCTCCCCGCAGGCCGTCAGCAACAGGCAGAGCAGCCCCGCCATGCAAGGTTTCGCCAGCGTCCCCCGGTGTGTCATGAGCGCCTCCTTGAAAGTTTTGTAACCATATGAGTATTAAGACAAACTTTTAATCAAGCTCCAAGTGTGACACATTTCGGCAGGTGAACAAGAAACCGACAAGGAGCCTGTCATGTCCCTCAAACCCCTCGGCCTACTGGTCGCCCTCGGCCTGCTTGGCGGCTGCGCCTCCCAGGATGGCTTTCACTATGTCCCTCCTCCCCAGACCCTGATCGCCCCGGAGGCGGCCAGCGGCTGGATTGACAAACCGGGCTGGCAGGGCCGTGACTTCATGGTGGCGGCGGCCAACCCGCTGGCGGTGGACGCGGGCTACCAGATCATCAAGGCGGGGGGCAGCGCCGTCGATGCGGCCATCGCCGTTCAGCTGGTATTGACCCTGGTGGAACCTCAATCCTCGGGCATCGGCGGCGGCTCCCTCATGCTGGTGTGGGACGGCAAGCAGGTGGCGGCGGTAGATGGCCGGGAAACAGCCCCCGCCGCTGCCACCGATCAGCTCTTCATGAAGGAGGGCAAACCCATGGCCTTCTATGAGGGGGTGGTGGGCGGGCGCTCCGTCGGCGCCCCCGGCACGGTGCGAGCCCTGGCCCTGGCCCACGAGCGCTATGGCAAGCTGCCCTGGGCCACGCTGTTCGAACCCGCCATCACCCTCGCAGAGCAAGGGTTCGTGATAAGCCCCCGCCTCGCCACCCTGCTGGCAAAAGATCCCTATCTGGCCGGGGATCCGGACGCCCGCGCCTACTTCTATCAGGCGGATGGCACTCCCAAGACGGCAGGTACCCGGCTCACCAACCCGGCCCTGGCCAGGGTGCTGCGTACCCTGGCAAGCGACGGCCCCGACGCCTTCTATCGCGGCCCGGTGGCCGAGGCCATGGTGGCCAAGGTGCACGCCCACCCGACCAACCCCGGGGTACTGAGCGCCGCCGATCTCGCCAGCTACCGGGCCAAGCTGCGGGACGGGCTCTGCTTTGACTATCGCCAGAGCGAGATCTGCGGCTTCCCGACCCCCTCCTCCGGCACCCTGGCCCTCGGCCAGATCTTCGGCATGCTGGAGAGCCGGGACATGGCCGCCCTCAAACCGGTACAGGGGGAGCAGGGTCAACTGGCCGCCTCCAGCGAGGCCATTCACCTCTACAGCGAGGCGGCACGCCTCGCCTTCGCCGATCGCAACCAGTACGTGGCCGACGGCGACGTCGTCGACGTGCCGGTGACAGGCCTGCTGGACAAGGGCTATCTGGCGCAGCGGGGGCACCTTATCGGCAACCGCTCCATGGGCGTCGCCCAGCCCGGCAACCCGCCCCGGGCGCTGGCCAGGGGCCGGGACGCCACCCCGGAGCTGCCCTCCACCAGCCACATCTCCATCGTGGACAAAAGCGGCATGGCGGTGGCCATGACCAGCTCCATCGAGGATGGCTTCGGCTCGCGGCTGATGGTCAACGGCTACCTGCTGAACAACCAGCTCACCGACTTCTCCTTCACCTCGGTGGACGCCGCCGGCTTGCCGGTGGCCAACCGGGTGGAGCCCGGCAAGCGCCCCCGCTCCTCCATGTCGCCCCTGCTGGTGTTTGACAAGGCAAGCGGCGAGCTCGAGATGAGCCTGGGATCCCCGGGAGGCTCGGCCATCATCAACTACGTGGGCAAGGCGCTGCTCGGCACCCAGGATTGGGGGCTCGACCTGCAGCAGGCCATCAACCTGCCCAATTTCGGCAGTCGCAACGGCCCCACCGAGCTGGAGCAGGGGCGCACGCCCGACGCCGTGGTTCAGGGGCTCAAGGCCAGAGGGCACGAGGTCCTGCTTAACGAGCAGACCTCCGGGCTGCAGGGCGTCCAGCGCCATGCCGGCGGCTGGCTGGGAGCCGCAGACCCCAGACGTGAGGGGGTCGCCAGGGGAGAGTGATGCCCCTTCAGCACCCTCGTTCACCATGGAGGAGGCCTGCCTCCTCCATGCCGTGTGCTCATAGCTGTTCTCCCTTGCCTCCCAATATCATCATCGATTGATTACTCCTGCCAATTTTTCTTTAACTGCACACTCTTCTCACCCAATCGCGATGCATTAAAGATGCTTTTCATCAAAACCAACGCAAAAACTGGAACAGTGTTGCTCATGGCATATAAATGCATTACTTTTCAATAGAAACGGCATCTGTTGCCCTCAAGATTTCCCCTTGATACGGCCAACTTCTGTCTCTTTCGCCCCCTGCTCATTGACAGCTGCCCTCTTCGCCTTCGGGTGATCTGGCAGCCCCTGACTGCCATTAGCGAGGTGACGACATGGACCACTCACTCCCCCTTATCACCACCCTGGTAGGCGGCCTCGTGCTGGCCTACCTCTTCGGCATGCTGGCAAGCCGCCTGCGCATCTCCCCCATGGTGGGCTACCTCGCGGCCGGCGTGGTATGCGGCCCCTTTACGCCGGGCTATGTCGCCGACCTGCGGCTCGCCCCCGAGCTGGCCGAAATCGGCGTCATCCTGCTGATGTTTGGTGTCGGCCTGCACTTTTCCGTGAAAGACCTGCTGTCGGTGAAACACATCGCCATCCCGGGAGCCATCGTCCAGATAACCCTTGCGACCCTGCTCGGCCTTGGCCTCTCCCAACTGCTCGACTGGACCGTGACCGCCGGCCTGGTGTTTGGCCTGGCCCTCTCCACCGCCAGTACCGTGGTGCTGCTGCGCGCCCTGGAGAGCCGCGGCCAGCTCGACACCAACGAGGGACGCATCGCCATCGGCTGGCTCATCGTGGAGGATCTGGTGATGGTGCTGGCCCTGGTACTGCTCCCCATCCTCGCCAACCTGCAGCAGGGGGGCGAGGCACTGACCCCGGCCCAGGTGATGGCGGATATCGGCCTGACCCTGGCCAAGGTGGCTGCCTTCATCGCCCTGATGGTCATCGGCGGGCGACGCCTCATCCCCTGGCTGCTGGCCCGCACCGCCGCCACCGGCTCCCGCGAGCTGTTCACCCTGGCCGTCCTCTCCTGCTCCCTTGGCATCGCTTTTGGCGCCGTCAAGCTGTTTGGCGTCTCCTTTGCCCTCGGCGCCTTCTTCGCCGGCGTCGTGATGAACAGCTCCCATCTGAGCCACAAGGCGGCCAACGACACCCTGCCCCTGCAGGACGCCTTCGCCGTGCTCTTCTTCGTCTCCGTGGGCATGCTGTTCGACCCCGTCATCCTGCTGCGCGAGCCCCTGGCCGTGCTGGCCACCCTGTTCGTCATCGTGATCGGCAAATCGGTGGCCGCCTTCGCCATCGTGCGGCTCTTTGGCCACAGCCAGCGCACGGCGCTGACCATCTCCGCCAGCCTGGCCCAGGTGGGTGAGTTCTCCTTCATCCTGATGGGTCTCGGGGTCATGCTCGAACTGGTCCCCGGAGTCGCCCGTGATCTGGTGCTGGTCGGCGCCTGTTTCTCCATCGTGCTCAATCCGCTGGTCTTCAACCAGGTGGAGCGCTGGCTGAGGCGCCATCCCGAACCACGCACCGATGGGTCACCTCACCTCTGCCCCTTGCAGGGCCATGTGGTGGTAGTGGGCGCCGACGAGATAGGCCAGCACCTCATTCGGCAGTTGCATGAACAAGGCAGGGAGATGGTGGTGATCGACACCGACGAGCGACTGCTGGCCCCCTGGCGCGCCATGGGAATCACCTGTCTGGCGGGCCATCCCATCCAGCAGGATCTGCTGACGGCGGCGCTGCCCAACGCCAGCTGGCTGCTGATCACCCTGGATGACAGCCTGCTGGCCGGTGAGATAGCCATCAGGGCGCAGGAATACGGCGCCCTGATGCGCATCGCCGCCTGTGCCCACCAGCACGAGGAGGTGCATCATCTGCGCGTGCGCGGCGTGCATCAGGTGGTCAAGAGCGAGGAGGAGGCTGCGCGGCGACTCTGTCACCTGGCCATGGAGATGGCCTGAAGCTCATCGGAAGTAACGAGTCCCCACGACGGGGCCAGACAAGCAGCCCGGGCCTGCTGCCCGGGCTTTTTGCATGACGGGGCGATACTGCCGTCCCCTCACAGCAGATCGTGCTTGTCCAGCAGGCGATAAAGGGTGGCCCGGGAGATATCGAGCGTGCGGGCCACCTCCTCGAGCTGATCGGGGAAGCGGGCCAGCGTCCGTTGCAAGGCCTGACGCTCCGCCGCTTCGCGCACCGCCTTGAGCGAGCCGTCGAGCAGCAGGCTGTCCATGTTGGTCAGCTCCATGTCATCGGCTTCGATGAAGGGGCCGCTGCACATGACCACCGCCCGCTGCACCCGGTTGCGCAGCTCCCTCACATTCCCCGGCCAGCCATAGGACTGCATGGCCTGGCGCGCCTTGCGGGTGAAGCTGAGCACCCGCCCGCCCCGCACTTCCGCCAGAATGTCATCGGCAAGGAGCTGGATGTCTTCCGCCCGCTCGCACAAGGCCGGGGTGCGCAGGCGCACCACGTTGAGCCGGTAGTAGAGATCCATGCGAAATCCGCCGCTGGCCACCGCCTGCTCCACATCGATATTGGTGGCCGCGATGATCCGCACATCCACACGACGCGACAGGTGGCTGCCCACCGCCTCTATGCACTGCTCCTGCAAGAAGCGCAGCAGGGTTGCCTGATCCTCCAGCGGCAGCTCCCCTATCTCGTCGAGAAACAGGGTGCCGCCATCGGCGGCCTCTATCTTGCCTATCTTGTGGTGCTGTGCCCCGGTGAAGGCCCCTTTGACGTGGCCGAACAGCTCGGACTGGATGAGCTGATGGGGCATGGCCCCGCAATTGACCGCCACGAAGGGGCTCTCCTCCCCGAACGTGCTGTAGTGCAGCTCCCGGGCCACCAGCTCCTTGCCCGTGCCGCTCGGTCCCGTCACCAGTACGGGCAGGCGGCAATGCTGCAACCGCACGATCTGGTCGCGCAACTGGCGGATGGGGGCGCTCTCCCCCTGGATGAAACGAAGCTGGGGTTGCAGTCGGGGGCGGTGTCGCCGGATGAGGCGCGCCATCCCCAGGGCATGTCCCAGGCTGTGGGAGAGCCTGTCTCTGTCCAGGGGAAAGGTGTGAAAATCATGAAAACAGGCGGCCAGCAGATTGCGAAGGGCTTCGCTGGCGAGACAGTCCCGCTGGATGAGGCCGATCCACAAGGCGCCGGAGTGCTGCGCTATCAGGTTGTAGAGGGCTTCGTGCTGCTGATGCTCGATCACCACCAGCACCAGGGGATAGTCCTTTTCCTGCAGTTTTTTCTCTGCCACCACCAGGGAGCTTGCCTGCTCCACCTGCCACTCGCCTTGTTCCAGCAGGCTTTCCAGTACGGCACATGAATTGATGAGCAACAATGCCGTTTCTGTCATAGGGACAACTCCTTGTTATCGCCACTGCACGAAGGAGTCTGACGACTTGTCCAGATAACTCCCTTTATCATCAAATGGCGCCATTTAATATGGCCAGACGATGATAACTATAAACCATCCCGCCTTTAGATTGATGGCACCACAATATTGAGACAGCCAAATTATCCGTGAGAAAAAATAAATCCATTGATAAATAAGCGCTTACTTCACGACATAATATGTCGCTCTCAATATTGAGACGTAAAAACAATTACATCAAATAAAAAACAGCTAAAAATCATATGGTTGTAAATTGGCATGGTCGTTGCTCTCTCCAATAAGCCCTCCTGGCACATGGAGACAGAACATGAAAATATATATTGCATTGGCA
Source organism: Aeromonas sp. QDB63 (assembly GCF_027707425.1). Lineage (NCBI taxonomy): Bacteria > Pseudomonadati > Pseudomonadota > Gammaproteobacteria > Aeromonadales > Aeromonadaceae > Aeromonas > Aeromonas sp. QDB63. The sequence goes on along the minus strand of NZ_JAPCIS010000014.1, from coordinate 44,677 downwards.
GCATTTCCTTTTCTGGCATTTGCCACCCCCTCAATGGCACAAAACCGGGTCGATCTCGGTGCTCAGGCATTGAGCAATATTCGTGGTTCCATGGGCGTCAATATGGTTGCCGGCAATAACAACCAACAAGGCAATCTTGCCGCCATCGCCATTTCGGGTCCGGCCGTCATTCAATTTGGTCAGCTGAATCAATCCACCACCAATCTGAACGGCAGCCAGAGCGTCGCCATCCTGGGCTCGGCCCTGAGCCAGAACCGGGGACTGGTCGGCATCAATCAGGGGGCGGGTGAGGGCAACCAGCAACTGAACGCCTTCGCCCTGTCCCTCGATGACAGCGGCCTGGGTGTCGTGACCGACATCAATCTCAGCTCCAGTGTCGCGAAGACCCCAGGGGGAAAGCCCCCCGCCAACACCACTACCAGCATCTATCTGGATGACACCGCCCTCACGGGCAGCAAGGGGGTCATTCAGGTGAACCAAGTCACGGGACAGGGAAACCAGTCAGTCAACATGGTTTCCCTGCCCCTGGCTGGCGCAGTAACGGCATCCCCATGATGCCGCAGGGATAGGAAGCCAGGCCCGGGGGTATCAGCCGATGGGCATATCTTCCGCTGAAAGTTCAATGGAGAGACTCATTATGCGTGGACTTATTTATAGCTCATTAGCCGCCGCGGTCATCATGGCCATGTCGGGCACTGCATCCGCCGATTACCGCGGTGACAGAGATGAGACAGGGGCAACCTTGACCAAGAAGGTCAAGGCAGAAGTCGATGTGGAATACGAAGGCAGGGTCAATGTCGGCGGCTACATCAACGTCAACAAACTCGGCATGGCCGTCGTGGACAACCAGCAGTCCAGTTCCATGATAGGCACCGCCAATACAAGAACGGAGAACACGAGCAAGATCGACGGCTCGTTCAAGGGTGCATCCGGTAACATCGGCGCCAACGTCGCAGCCGGTGACTCCAACGTACAGGGCAACAGCGCTTCCCTGGCCGCCTATGACGAGGTCGATGCCGAGTTCATCATGGGTCGTGGTCAACAACAACATGGCGCCCCTGGCGGATCGTCGGATGCCGAGGTCTTCTCCACCCAAAGCGCCAGCAACAACTGGACGACCAATCACGGCCATCAGAACAAGGCCGGTGTGGGCGATGGGGCCTTCAAGGATGCCGCAGGCAACATCGGGGTCAACGTGACCTCGGGCTCGGGTAACGTCCAGGCCAACAACATGGCAGCCTCCGTGTCCACCGGCAACATGGCCGTGGCCACCGTGGCCAACAGCCAGAGCATCTCCAAGAACATGACCGAAAACCAAAGCCTGAGTGCAACCAAGACGGTTGACAAGGCAGGAGTGTTCCTCGGTCTCAAGGCTTGGGGCGATTACGAGGGGGGCGGTACCGGTCATGATGTCAAGAAAGGACATGGCCACGACAATGACAACGACAGGTACGGCAACAACAACCCGAAAGATGATGGCAAGTTCGAGTTCAAGGAAGAGGGTGACATCAAGCTCAGTGGGTACGCCGTCGGGTATATTCCCGTGGTCAACACCTACACCAGCCGCGAAACCTTCAACCGGGCAACCATCGATGGCGGCGCCTTCAACGGTGCCGTGGGCAACATCGGGGTGAACGTCTCCTCGGGGACCAACAACCTGCAAGCGAACAATCTCTCGCTGGCCGCAGGGTTTGCCAAGTAAGTCGATGCGAGGGGGCCCAGTGCCCCCTTTTTCCCTGACACTGGAGGTCTGAATGCGCTGGCTGTTGCTGTTGCTGTGCTGTCCTGCCGTCTGGGCGGGCTCGGTGCCACTGGGGGAGCATCTCCCGGCACTGGGGGATCTCAACAAACCGGTGCAGAGCATTCTGGAGCGCCGGTACGCCAACATCGAGCGCCAACATACGGATTTCAGTTGCGGGGCCGCCGCCGTCGCCACCATCTTGCGCTACGCCTACGGCCATGCAACCAATGAACGCTGGGTCATGGATGGCATGCTTGCCATGGCAGACCCGGAGCAGGTCAAGCACTACGGCTTCTCCATGCTCGACATGAAGCAGTACCTGCAAATGCTCGGCATGCGGGTCAGAGGGTATCGACTGGGCGATGAAAAACTGCGCCAGGTGAGGGTGCCCACCATCGTCCTGCTCAACATTCGCGGCTATCAGCACTTTGCCGTGCTGCGGGCCATCGATCGCCACGATCGCGTCTATCTGGCAGACCCTGCCCTCGGCAACCGGGTGATCACCTTCAAGGAGTTCAAGGAGAGCTGGAACGGCATCCTCCTCGCCGTCATCGGCGCGGGCTATCGTCCCGATGCCCCCCTTGCCAACCCCTCTCCCCCGCTCTCTGTCAGAGGCAAGGATGGGCTCTTCGCCCCGGTCAATGAAACATCCCTGCTGGAATTCGGTTTTCAGCACAAAGAGCTAATGTGAGGTCATCATGAATACCCGACCCGCCCTATGCCTCCTCTGCAGCCTGGGTGGCATCGCCTCTCCGCTGCTGGCAGCACCGGACCCGCTGGCCCATCTGTCAGACCACTTTGCGCCCGAACTGGCGGACGGGGAGCTGGCCCACCTGCGCGGCCGCTATGTCAGCAGCCATGGCATCAGCTACTTCGGCATCGAGTTCATCTCGTCACTGACCACGGCCCAGGCCCAGCAGACGGCGGCCATGAACCTGGCGCTGAGCATTGTGCAAAACAAGCCCAAGCTGGATGTGCGCGTCAAGGATGAGGTCAAGCCCGCGGCCACGCCCGCCAAGGAGGCCCAGGTGCAGGGGGCCGGGCTGGTGCAGGTCGTTCAACTGGAGGGGAGTGGCAACAGCTCGGTCAACCAGGCCGGTATTGAACTGACCACCCCGACCATGACGGGACACCTGGTTCAGGCGGGCAGCTACGAGCATCAGGGCGATCTTGGTACCGCCACCTATCGGGTCTCGGGGAATTATGCCGGCTTGCAACTACACTCTTCCGACGGCCGGGTCCTGCTGGAGCAGAGCCTGCGCGGTACCGACTTCAGCCGGGGGCTGCTGCAGTTCAACAAGGTCAGAGGGGACGGTTTGCAGACGCTCAATCAGACCCGCATCTGGTTTTCGCGCTGAGCACCGGTGAGCCCGGGGGCTGAACCATCAGAAAGGATGATAAACAACAAGGACGTATCCAGATGAAACAGTCTCGCATGCTGTTGATTGCCCTCGCCCCCTTCGCCTGCTGGGGGGCCACGGCCGAAGAGGAGGCCCTGCAACAACAGCTGGATCTCCTGCGCCAGCAACTGATCCAGCAAAATCAGGCCCTTCATCAGCTCCAGGCCCGCCTGGAGGCCGTCAAGGCCGCCGGTGCCACGACGGCAACTGCCGGGGTCGGAGCCGGAGCCGCCGTCGCCTCCACCCAGCAGGACGCCTCACGGCGCACGCCGGAAGTCGGCCGCAGCACCGAAGACCTGATGATCGAACAGCACAATGTGTTCGACCGCGCCCTGACCGTCGATGTGGGCCTCTCCTACCAGCACTACAACCGCAAGGATCTCGCCCTGCGCGGCTTCCTCGCCCTGGACGCCATCTTCCTTGGCGAAATCAACCTGGATCGGGTGCGCTCCGATCAGTGGACGGCGGATGTCATCACCCGCTACACCCTCAACGATCGCTGGCAACTGGAGCTGGCCCTCCCCTACATGTTCCGCAACGCCAACTACCAGAGCACCGGCAAGGAGAACTCCAGCCGCGACTTTGAGGAGCAGAGCGTCAGCGATGGCGGTCTGGGGGATCTCAGCCTCGCCATCTACTACAGGGTCATGGCAGAGAGCGAGGATTGGCCGGATCTGGTGTGGAACTTCCGGGCCAAGGCGCCGACCGGCAAGGATCCTTACGGCATCGAGATCAACACCTCGGAATCGGGCAACCTGGTGACCCCCAAGGAGCTCGCCACCGGCAATGGGCTCTGGCAGCTCTCCACCGGCTTCTCCCTGGTCAAGACCATGGATCCCGCCATCCTGTTTGCCAGCCTCAACTATGGTCACAGCCTCAAGCAGGACTTTGACGATATCTCCTACCAGCCGGGCAACCAGCCCGGCAGCATCCAGTTGGGAGACTGGTATGAATATGGCCTGGGGGTCGCATTCGCCCTCAACGAACGCTTCAGCCTCTCCTTCAACATCAACCAGCGCGTCACCATGGAGTCCGAACAGGGGTCCGAAGGCTTTGCCATGGAGAAGGTCACTGGCTCCGATGCCAACGCCGCCAGCTTTGGCATGGGGTCGACCTGGGCCATCACCGACAACCTCTCCATGGCGGTCAACTGGTCTGCCGGGCTCACCACGGATGCACCGGACTACACCATCGGGATCCGCTTCCCCTACCGCTTCTAGCCCCGTGCCCGGGCAGGTTGACGACAAAAAACGAGGGAGGCATAACGCCTCCCTCTGCTTGTTGCCGCCAGCCTGCCTGGCGGGCCATCGGTGACATCACACCCCCAGGCGATCGCGCAGGGTGTACCAGGCGGCGCCGGCGGCGGTGAAGGGGATGCGCAGCAGGCGGCCACCCGGGAAGGGGTAGTGCGGCAGCCTGGCGAACGCATCGAAGCGCTCCGCCTGACCGCTCAGCACCTCGGAGAGCAGCTTGCCCGCCAGATGGGTACAGGTGACGCCGTGGCCGCTGTAGCCCTGCATGTAGTAGATGTTGTGACCGATGCGGCCAAACTGCGGCAGGCGCGACAGGGTGAGCAGGAAGTTGCCGGTCCAGGTGTACTCCACCTTGACGTCTTTGAGCTGGGGGAAGGTCTTGCGCATCTTGGGGATGATCAGCCGCTCGATGTCCGCCGGATCTCGCGCCCCGTAGACCACGCCGCCGCCATAGATGAGCCGGTGATCGCCGGAGGTGCGGTAGTAGTCGAGCAGGTAGTTGCAATCCTCCAGACAGTAGTTCTGTGGCAAGAGTGAACGGGCCCGCTCCTCCCCCAGCACCTCGGTGGCGATCACCTGGGTACCGCAGGGCATGCTCTTGCCGGCGAGCTCGGGCACCAGGTTGCCGAGATAGGCGTTGCCGGCCACCACCACGAAGCGCGCCTTCACTGCCCCCTTGGCGGTCTTGACCAGGGCGGGCTGACCCGGGGTGATGCTGGTGACGGCAGACTGCTCGAAGATAAGCCCCCCCTGCATGCGGATGGCTTCCGCCTCCCCCAGCGCCAGGTTGAGGGGATGGATATGGCCGCCGCTCTTGTCCAGCAGGGCGCCGACGTAGCGATCGCTCGCGACCACCTCGCGCACCCCGTCGGCATCGAGCAGCTCCAGCTGGTCGTTGCCCCACTTCTCCCAGCGCGCCTTCTGCGCCTTGAGTTCGTGAAGCTGCTTCTCGGTCTCGGCGGCAAAGACCCCGCCCTCCTGCAGATCGCACTGGATGTTGTAGCGCTTGATCCGCTCGCGGATGATCTGGCCCCCCTCAAACAACATGGAGCCGAGCAGCCTGGCCTGATCCGGCGGGCAGTTCGCTTCGATGGTGTCGATGTCGCGGCTGTAGGAGTTGACGATCTGGCCGCCGTTGCGGCCGCTGGCGCCAAAGCCGACCCTGGCCGCCTCCAGCACCACCACCTTGTACCCCTTCTCCACCAGATGCAGCGCACTGGAGAGGCCGGTGTAGCCTGCGCCTATGACGCAGACGTCGCACTCCAGCTGCTCGGTGAGCGTGGGATAGGGCGCGTGTTTGTTGGCACTGGCTGCGTAGTAACTCTTTACATGTTCGGTCATGATCCCTGTTTCCTTACCGGTTCGTTTCCAACACAACGGGTTGTTCACATTAAAAGCTGGCCGGGGTGTGGGCGCTGACGATGCGGCAGACCTGCCCCGAGGGATTGCTGAAACTGTGGGGCTCGCCGGTGTCGATGACATAGCTGTCCCCGGCGCACAGTTCATAGGTCTGGCCGGCCAGGGTCAGCAACACCGACCCTTCCAGCACGGTGCCCACCTCCTCCCCCTGATGCTTCACCACGCCGCCGGTGTCGGTGCCGGGGGCATAGGTCTCCAGCATGAAGCCGAGCTGGCGCCGATTGTTGCCGTTGTGCACCAGCTTCATGGAGACTCCCTGGCTGCCGAGCTCGATGAGCTGCTCCGCCTTGATCACCACGCTGGGCGTGCTCGCCACCTCCTCTTCGGCGAAGAAGCGCGACAACGGCAGCTCGTAGACGCTCAGCAGCTTTTGCAGGGAGGCCACCGAGGGGCTCACCTTGTTCTGCTCTATCATGCAGATGGCGCCGTGGGTCAGGCCGCTCAGCTCCGCCACCCGGCGCTGGGAGAGCCCGAGCTCCCTGCGGATCCGGGCAAGCCGCTCCCCCATGTTTCTCTCGTGCTCCGCCAGGGGGTTGTCCGTCATGGTCCGCCACCGGACCTCGCCACGGGATTGCTCCATCGCCCACCTCCTTCCATGGTCATTCGAATACCTGGGGCCGACTGGTCAATATAGTGAGTCAGGAACGTCAGCCCCGTTCACTATCCTGCACAACCCAGATCGTTCATTATTTTGCACACCCTGCGCAATGAAAACCGCTACAATCGCGCTCACAGCCCCATTTCTAGCATGTGACGCCCAGTTCACTCAAATATATTTAACACTTGAAAAACATTTCGGCTCATTTTATGGTCGTTACGTGCTTATTATTCTATACGGTGGTGCCCACATAAACGCGCCACCCAGACCCACTATCGAGGCCCCTTACTTATGTCAGCATCACAACCTGCTCTCTCCCTGATCAAATCCCTGGCCTATGTCGACGGCCGCTGGTGCGAGTCCCTGGGCGGGCGCCGGTTCGAGGTCCTGAACCCGGCCACCGGCCAGGTCATCACCCAGGTGCCCGACATGGACGGGGAGGACACCCGCCTCGCCATCGCGGCGGCCCACGCGGCGCAACCCGCCTGGGCGGCCCTCACCGCCAAGGAGCGCAGCAGCAAACTCTACGCCTGGTTCGAGCGCATCATGGCCAACCAGGAGGAGCTCGCCCGCATCATGACCTGCGAGCAGGGCAAGCCGCTCGCGGAAGCCAAAGGAGAGGTGGCCTACGGCGCCAGCTTCATCCAGTGGTTCGCGGAAGAGGGCAAGCGTGCTTATGGTCGCACCATCCCCGGCTTCTCCGCCGATCGGCGCCTGGCCACCATCAAGCAGCCGGTGGGGGTCGTGGCCGCCATCACCCCCTGGAACTTCCCCATCGCCATGATCACCCGCAAGGCGGGTCCGGCGCTGGCCGCCGGTTGTACCATCGTCATCAAGCCCGCCGCCGAAACGCCCCTCTGCGCCCTGGCGCTGGCGGTACTGGCGGAGCAGGCGGGCATTCCCGCCGGGGTCATCAACATCGTCACCTCCCATCAGGCGAGCGCGGTGGGCAACGAGCTGTGCAGCAACCCCGTGGTGCGCAAGCTCTCCTTCACCGGCTCCACCCGCATCGGCAAACTGCTGATGCGCCAGTGCGCCGACACCATGAAGCGCCTCTCCCTGGAGCTTGGCGGCAACGCCCCCTTCATCGTCTTTGACGACGCCGACCTCGACGCCGCCGTGGCCGGGGCCCTGGCGTCCAAATACCGCAACGCCGGCCAGACCTGCGTCTGCGCCAACCGCATCCTGGTGCAGGCCAGCGTCTACGACGCCTTCGCCGAGAAGCTCGCCGCCGCGGTCAAGGCCTTCAAGGTGGGGGACGGCATGGGCGAGGGCGTCCAGATCGGGCCCCTCATCAACCCGGCCGCCGCCAGCAAGGTGGCCGAGCTGGTGCAGCAATCGGTCGCCGCCGGTGCCCGGGTGCTGGTGGGGGGCGACGCCCACCCCGCCGGTCCCCTCTTCTATCACCCCACCATCCTGACCGGGGTCACCCGGGGCAACCCCATTCTGGACGAGGAGATCTTCGGGCCCGTCGCCCCCCTGGTGCGCTTCGAGACGGAAGCCGAGGCCATTGCGCTTGCCAACGACACCCCCTATGGCCTGGCCGCCTACTTCTATGGCCGCGACATCGCCCGGGTGTGGCGGGTGGCCGAGGGGCTCGAATACGGCATGGTGGGGATCAACGAGGGGATCATCTCCACCGAACTGGCCCCCTTTGGCGGGATCAAGGAGTCGGGGCTGGGCCGGGAAGGGGCGGCCGAAGGGCTGGAGGAGTACCTGGAGACCAAATACCTCTGCTTTGGCGGCATTCGCTGAGGGGAGTGAAGGGGCAATCGCATCGTTAAAACAGATGCGTTATGACGCAGCCCATCGTTTTTACAGATAGAAAGAGGGGGGCGCCGGTCACGACCGAGCGCCTTGTGGGCCCAGAGGGCACACCCGGGGCCCCCTTTTGCGAACAGGCCGCCCTGCCCGAGGGCAGTTGGCGGCACACATATGGCCAGATGGCACAGGAATAGCGGGGCCCATGCCCCTCAGGGAGGAAAGATGAGTCATTCAAGCAACAACCAGCAGTGGCAGGCCCGCCGCGAAGCGGCCGTGGTCCAGGGGGTCGGCACCCTGCTGCCGGTCTTCATCGACCGGGCGCACAACGCCGAGCTGTGGGACGTGGAGGGCAACCGCTACATCGACTTTGCCTCCGGCATCGCCGTGCTCAACACCGGCCACAACCACCCCAAGGTGGTGGCGGCGGTGCGCGAGCAGCTCGAGAAGTTCAGCCACACCTGCTTCCAGGTCACCCCCTACTCCGGCTATATCGAGCTGGCGGAAAAATTGAATGCCCTGGTGCCCGGCCCCACCCCCAAGCGCACCCTCTTCCTCTCCACCGGCGCCGAGGCGGTGGAGAACGCCATCAAGATCGCCCGCGCCCACACCGGTCGCAGCGGTACCATCGCCTTCAAGGGGGGCTTCCACGGCCGCACCATGATGGGCATGGCCCTCACCGGCAAGGTGGTGCCCTACAAGACCGGCTTCGGCCCCTTCCCGGGGGAGGTCTATCACCTCCCCTTCCCCGCCGACTACCTGGGAGTGAGTGAAGGCGATGCCCTGGCCGCGCTGGATCTCTGCTTCAGCGCCGACATCGAACCCACCCGGGTGGCCGCCATCATCATCGAGCCGGTGCAGGGGGAAGGGGGCTTCTACCCCGCCTCCGCCAGCTTCATGCAGCGCCTGCGCCAGGTGTGCGACCAGCACGGCATCCTGCTCATCTGCGACGAGATCCAGACCGGTTTCTGTCGCACCGGCAAGACCTTCGCCACCGAATACAGCGGTGTCGAACCCGACATCATGACCCTCGCCAAGAGCCTGGCCGGCGGCTTCCCGCTCTCTGCCGTGGTGGGCAAAAGCGAGGTGATGAACGCCGCCAAGCCCGGTGGCCTGGGGGGCACCTATGCGGGCTCCCCCATCGCCTGCGCCGCCGCCCTGGCGGTGCTGGAGGTGATCGAGGAGGAGCGCCTGAACCAGAAGGCCCTGGCCCAGGGGGAGCAGATCAAGGCACGCCTGCACCAGCTGGCGACACGGTTTGACTGCATCGGCAACATCCGCGGCCCCGGCGCCATGGTGGCCATGGAGCTGGTGAAGGAGGGGGATGCCGCCAGACCGGACCCGGATCTCACCAAGCGGCTGGTGGCCGAGGCAGGCAAGCGGGGCCTGGTGCTGCTGGCCTGCGGCGTGCGTGGCAACGTGATCCGTTTCCTCGCCCCCCTGACCGCCCCGGCGGCCATCGTCGACGAGGGGCTCGACCTGCTGGAGCAGGCCCTGTCCGCCTCCCTGGCCTGATCCGGAAGACCGCGTTCGCCCACGTGCAAAAAAATGCGTTTTTGCTCCCTTGATATGCTTGTCAAGGGGGCATCACGAATGCACAATGCGCCGCCGTATTCAAGGACCGTCCGCTCATCGGAGCCCGGTTCTTTTTTTGCGCCAAACAAATCCATAACGAGGCCGGAACAGACCGGAAATGATAACGAGGTGGCACGCCATCTCACGACACCCGCTTCTTAGTGAGGAACTCCATGGGGCATATCATCGCTTTCCTGCCGGCCCGCGCCGGTCTGCGCCATCCGTCCGCATCCCGGACTGGCGCCCCCACCGTGCAGGATGACCTCACCGTCAGCCTGATCCCGTCAGCCAGCCTGCGGGGGATCGCCTGATGCACCCGCACCCCGCCGGTCTGAAAAAAAGCCTGAAACTCTGGCACGTGGTCATCATGGGGCTGGCCTATCTCACCCCCATGGCGGTGTTCGACACCTTCGGCATCGTCACCGAGATCACCGAAGGCCATGTGCCGACCGCCTACCTGCTCGCCCTCATCGGCATGCTGTTCACCGCCATGAGCTACGGCCACCTGGTGCGCAAGTTCCCCTCGGCAGGCTCCGCCTACACCTATGCCCAGAAGGTGTTCCACCCCTATGTGGGTTTCATGGTGGGCTGGGTCTCCCTGCTCGACTACATGTTCATGCCCATGATCAACATGCTGCTGGCCAAGATCTACATGGAGGCCCTCTTCCCCGGCGTGGCCCCCTGGACCTACATCCTGGCCCTGGCCGCCGTCATGACCTTCCTGAACCTGCGGGGCATCAAGCTGGTGGCGAACTTCAACAGCCTGATCGTCATCATGCAGTTCAGCATCATCGCCGTCTTCATCGGCCTCATCGCCTGGGGCGTGAGCCACGGCGAGGGGCTCGGCACGGTGGCGAGCAGCCGCCCCTTCTTCTCCGAGCAGATGCACATCAATCCCCTGCTGACCGGCGCCTCCATCCTCTGCCTGTCGTTCCTCGGGTTTGACGCCATCACCACCCTGTCGGAGGAGACCCCGAACGCGGATCGGGTGATCCCCCGGGCCATCGTGCTCACCGCCCTCATCGGCGGCGTGCTCTTCATCTCCGTCTCCTACTTCCTGCAGCTCTTCTTCCCGGACATTTCCCGCTTCCAGCAGCCGGATGCGGTGCTGCCGGAGATCGCCCTCTATGTGGGCGGCAAGCTGTTCCAGGCGGTGGTGCTGGTCTGCACCACGGTGGCGGTGCTCGCCTCGGGGCTCGCCTCCCACGCCGGGGTGTCGCGCCTGCTCTATGTGATGGGCCGGGATCGCGCCCTGCCGAGCCGCGTCTTCGGCTACATCCACCCCACCTGGCAGACCCCGGCTCTCAACGTGCTGCTGGTGGGCATGCTGGCCCTCTCGGCGGTGGCCTTCGATCTGGAGATGGCGCTGGCACTGATCAACTTCGGCGCCCTGGTGGCCTTCACCTTCGTCAACCTGGCGGTGATTGCCCACTTCTATCTCAGGCTGGGTCACAACAAGACCCTGAAGGATCACCTGCTGTTCCTCGCCCTACCCCTGTGCGGCGCCGCCTGCATCGGGGTGCTCTGGCTCAACCTGGAGCCCGCCTCCTTCGAGCTGGGGCTGATCTGGGCCGCCCTCGGCGCCATCTACCTGCTGCTGCGCCTCACCGTGTTCCGGGTCCGCCTCGGCCGCCCCGAGCAGGACGCCTCCTGAGCGAAACCGGCGCCCCCAGGGCGCCGGTTTCACATGGCGGCAAAGCAGGGCCCCGCCTGATGACAAGGTTGTCATCGACTTTCCGGCAGCGGTGGCGAAGTGATCGCTCACGGGGGGAACAAATTCCCCGCTGGCGGCCTTTTTCGCTTGTCTCCTCCCCCCCCCTGAGGGCACAATACGGCGCCCCTTGAGAGCCGATGTTTCAACAACATCGGTTCTTTGCTTTTCTGGGGCACACCACCATTCACCAAGAGGCCGGCCATGTGCCGGAATTGATAACCAGATTGCCAAGCAATCTCCCGACGTTGTGAGGAAAAACATGGGGCATTTCACTGCTTTCCTGCCGGTCCCCGCCGGCGTGCGCCACGCATCTGTGCCACAGATGGGCGCCCCCTGTGTCCAGCGACGCGTTCCCGCGTCCCTGATCCCGTCCCATCTCGCCCACGGGGCCTGTGCAGAGGAGAAAGCGTGATGGCCGGTGCCAAGCTGCTCAAGACCCTCACCCTGTTCCAGGTCGTGGTGATGGGTCTGGCTTACCTCACGCCCATGGCGGTATTCGATACCTTCGCCATCGTCGGTGACATCACGGATGGTCGCGTGGCCACCGCCTACCTGCTGGCGCTCGGCGGCATCCTGCTGACCGCGTTCAGCTACGGCCACCTGGTGCGCCGCTTCCCGTCCGCAGGCTCCGCCTACACCTATGCCCAGAAGGTGTTCCACCCCTATGTGGGCTTCATGGTGGGCTGGTCTTCCCTGCTGGACTACATGTTCATGCCGATGATCAACATCCTGCTGGCCAAGATCTACCTGACCGCCATGTTCCCCACCGTGGAGCCCTGGATCTTCATCTTCGGTCTGGTGACCGTGATGACCTTCCTGAACCTGCGCGGCATCAAGCTGGTGGCGAACCTCAACGGCTTCATCGTCTTCATCCAGATCGCCATCATCGTCACCTTCCTCGGCCTCATCGCCTGGGGCCTGAGTCACGGTGAAGGGGCCGGCACCCTGATGAGCAGCCGTCCGTTCCATGTGGAGTCTGCCAGCATGCTGCCGCTGTTCACCGGCGCCACCATCCTCTGCTTCTCGTTCCTGGGCTTCGACGGCCTGAGCTCTCTCTCCGAAGAGACCCCGAATGCTGGCAAGGTGATCCCCCGTGCCATCGTGCTGACGGCCCTCATCGGCGGCATCATCTTCGTCACCGTCTCCTACAGCCTGCAGCTGTTCTTCCCGGATCTGGCCCGCTTCAAGGAGCCGGACGCCGTGCTGCCGGAGATCGCCCTCTACGTGGGTGGCACCCTGTTCCAGAGCGTGGTGCTGGTGTGCACCACCGCAGCCGTACTCGCCTCCGGCATGGCGGCCCACGCCGGCGTGTCGCGCATTCTCTACGTGATGGGGCGCGATCGCATGATCCCGGAGCGGGTGTTCGGCTATATCCACCCCACCTGGCGCACCCCGGCCATCAACGTGCTGCTGGTGGGGGCCCTGGCCCTCTCCGCGGTCTCCTTCGATCTGGACATGGCCCTGGCCCTGGTGAACTTCGGCGCCCTGGTGGCCTTCACCTTCGTCAACCTCTCGGTGATCGGCCAGTTCTGGGTCCGCGAGAAGCGCAACAAGAGCCTCAAGGAGCACCTGCTGTTCCTGGTGCTGCCGCTGCTGGGGGCCGCCACCATCGGCGCCCTCTGGATCAACCTGGAGCAGAGCTCCCTGGAGCTTGGCCTCATCTGGGCTGGGATCGGGGTCACCTACCTCTTCCTGCGCCTCGCCGTGTTCCGCATCCCCTTCCGTCAGTACGAGGAAGCGGCCGACGGCCAGTAAGGCGGCACACACGCCCAAACAGAAGGGGAGCCCATGGCTCCCCTTCTTGCATTCAGACGTCAGGTGCGCGGACCCTCACCCCTGATTGAGCACGGCCGTGGCGGCCGCCTTGACCGGATCCCTGGTCACGGCGTTGACATCCTTGCGGGTCTGGTTGACCTTGTCCTGCGCCTGCTTCACACCGGCACTCTGCTTGTTCAGGGCCGCATTGGTGTGCTGCCTGGTCTCTTTCAGTCCCGCCGTCTTCTTGTCCAGCACGTCCGTGGTGTGTTTCTTCACCTCGGCATTGGCCTTCTCCTTCTGCTGGCGCACCAGCTTGTCGGCATCGCAGTTGCCCTTGACCCCCAGGGTGGCGTTCATCGCCTCGTTCCTGACCGCCTTGTCGAGGTTGCACTCGGACTTGAACACGCTGGCCTGCGCACCGGCAGACAGCAGACCCAGGGAGAGGCACAAAACCCATGCACGCATCATCACTTCCTCAGTTTCAAGACAGGAAAGTCCGGCAGCATATAACCCTGGGATCCCAGTGCAAGGGCGGGGGCCGGTGATGAGCCGGATGGCGTCATATCGGCGTTTGCTCCGACACCTTTTGTCTGCGACGCCACCTGCCGCCCTGTCACCAAAGCATCATAAAAGTGTCACGTTGTCATATTTCTGTCATGGAGCCTTGTTGTAATGCGCCCGTCCATTTTCAACGCAGAACGACCCCAAGAGGCCATATGCACAGCACCGCATCTTCCGCACCCCAGCAGATCCGTCGTCCCGGCCCCCTGTTCAACTGGCTCGCGGTGATCACGCTGATCTACCTGATCCTGGTCGCCGTTGGCGCCGTCTCCCACGGCTTCAAGGGCTTCTCCGGCGGCGCCGAGGGCGCGGCCCAGATCTTCGCCTTTGCCAACAACCCCTTCGTCGCGCTGCTGCTCGGCATCCTGGCCACCGCCCTGGTGCAATCCTCCAGCACCGTCACCTCGGTGATCGTCGGTCTGGTGGCAGGGGGCCTGCCCATGGTCATGGCCATCCCCATGGTGATGGGGGCCAACCTCGGCACCACCATCACCAACACCATCGTCTCCCTGGGGCACATCCGGGACAGAGGCGAGTTTCGCCGCGCCTTCGCCGCCGCCACCGTGCACGACTTCTTCAACCTGCTGGCGGTCTTCATCTTCCTGCCCCTGGAGCTGATGTTCGGTCTGCTGCAAAAGAGTGCGGAAGGGATTGCCAGCCTACTGCTGGGCTCCGCCGACATGTCGATGAAGGGGATGGATTTCATGAAGCCCCTCATCTCCCCGTCCCTGGATCTCATCGACGGTGCCGTCGCCTTCCTGCCGGGCAAGGGGGGCGCCATCGCCACCATTCTCATCGGGATTCTGCTCATCCTGTTCTGCGTCACCGCCCTTGGCAAGGTGCTGCAACAGGTCATGGTGGGCCGTGCCAAGGAGCTGCTGCACAAGGCCCTGGGCCGTGGCCCGCTCACCGGCATCGCCTCCGGCACCCTGGTCACCGTGATGGTGCAGTCCTCCTCCACCACCACCAGCCTGATGATCCCCCTGGCGGGAGGCGGCGTGTTCAGCACCCGCCAACTCTATCCCTTCACCCTGGGGGCCAACATCGGCACCACCATCACCGCCCTGCTGGCCGCCACCGCCATCAGCGGTGCCGGTGCCCAGCTCGCCCTGACCATCGCCCTGGTCCACGTGCTGTTCAACCTCTTCGCCGTGGTGCTCATCTACGGGGTACCCTTCCTGCGGGAGCTGCCCATCAAGGCCGCCGAAGCCCTGGCCCGGGTCGGCAGCGAGAACAAGCTGCTGGCGCTGGGTTACGTGGCCGGGCTCTTCTTCGCCCTGCCCGCCCTGATGATGGTGGCCGTCAAGTAAATCCGAACCGGGGGCATCATGCCCCCGGTGCCTTGCCCGTCCGGTCACATCCTCCAGCATCCCCCCTCGCCCTCCCTCCCCGGCTGGGATAAGATGCCCCTTCATTGCACTCTGATTTCAAGGAACAGGAAAACCCGATGAAATTCATTCTGATAGCCCTTCTTATCGCCGGCGCCGCCTACTACTTCTACTCCAGCAGCAACAACCGGAAGCTGACGGAAGAGAACGTGCGCAAGGGGGCCGAGTTCCTCGCCAGCAACCAGGAAAAACCCCTGGTGACCACCACCGCCTCCGGCCTGCAGTACGAAGTGCTGACACCGGGCACCGGTACCGTTCACCCCACCGCCACCAGCAAGGTGAAGGTGCACTACGAGGGCAAGCTGCTGGACGGCACCGTGTTCGACAGCTCCGTCGCCCGTGGCGAACCCATCGAGTTCGGCCTCAACCAGGTGATCAAGGGTTGGACCGAAGAGGTGCAACTGATGGTGGAAGGGGAGAAGACCCGCTTCTACATCCCCGCCAACCTGGCCTATGGCGACAGAGCCGCCGGCAAGATCCCGCCGGGCTCAGTCCTCATCTTCGACGTGGAGCTGCTGGGCATTCAATAAACCCGCCCTGGGCCCGCGTTGATCTTGGCGGTGGCGCTGCGGGGCATCCCCTCAGAGGCCACGTCCGACGGACCCTGATCACAACGCCGGCGCACTGCGCCGGCGTTGTCGTTTCTGCCCCGGTCTCCCTCGCCCTGATGCCAGACTATCAACCAAAAGTGAAGAGTGCTTATCCTTAAAGCCTGATTGTTAACCCATCAATAGGGGCAGATAATGACCACATCGTCAGCGGCATGTCGCCCTGGCCTCGGGTTGTCGGTGCGCCGCGCGCATCGGCACAACGCATATGGAGTCTGTCATGTCTATCGCCCCTGTCTGGTTCATCTCCCACGGCGCCCCGGATCTGGTCCTGCGCGATCAGCCCGCGACCCGGTTCCTGAAGCAACTGCGCCTCGAGGGTGCCAGAGGGCTGGTGGTGATCTCGGCCCACTGGTTCAGCCGAAGCGAGCTGCAGATCAACGTCGAGCCCAGCCCGGCCCTGATGTACGACTTCTACGGCTTCCCCGAGCCCCTCTACCAGATCCGCTGGCCCGCGACGAGCCCGCAATGGTTGCAGGAAGCGGTGAGCGATCAGCTGCTGCTGGCCGGCCTGCCCGCCACCCCGGTGCGCCGCGAGCTGGATCACGGGGTCTGGTCCCCCCTCTCCCTGATGGATACGGACAGTGAACTCCCCCTGGTGCAGATCGCCATCCCGGCCAGCTTCACCCCGGCCCAGCTGTGGCAACTGGGGGAGGCATTGCAGGGGCTGCGCGAGCAAGGGATCGGCATCCTCGCCTCCGGCGCCATCACCCACAACCTGCGTGCCCTCGGGCCGGACGGCTCGCCAGTTCCCCAGTGGGCGAGCCAGTTTGCCCGCTGGCTGGAGCAGACCATGGCAGAGGGAGACAGGGGGGCGCTGGAAGATTACCGGGCCCGGGCGCCGGGCGCGGTGGAATCCCATCCCCATGACGATCACCTGCGCCCCCTGTTTGTGGCGCTCGGCGCGGCGGGGGCCGACAGACCCCGAAAGCTGCACGACAGCTGGGATTACGGCAGCCTCTACATGGGGGCCTACCAGTTCGGTTGAGGGCGGGGCGGCCAGGCCGCCCTGCTTGACGTGCTCTCGCCGACGCGCGTGGAGAAATAGCGGACTCGTTATAGCCATTTTCCGGTAGAATGGCCGCCATTGGATGAGGCTTGGCAGGGATGGCTGTCGCGTCGGGTGGCTAGATGAACCTATATCGAACACTGATCCTGCTCTGTCTGCTCTGCCTTCAACCTGTGCAGGCCCTGACCCTGCACAGCCGCTACGATCCCGCCCCGCTGCCTCCCCGCTGGTCGGAGGTGGAGCTCGGATGGCTGCGCCAGCAGTCCCAACTGCGGGTCGGCATCCTGCAAGAGGACTACCGCCCCTTCACCATGATCGCTCGCCAGCGCGTCGAGGGGCTCAGTGCCGACTACATCGACCTGCTGGCCCGGATGCTGGACAAACCCGTTGCCCTGAGCGCCTTCCCCGACAAGGCGCACCTGCTCCGGGCCCTGGCACGGGGGGAGATACACCTCGCCAGCCTCGGCAATCTCACCCTGGCGGACAGTGACACCCGGGCGATCCGCCTGAGCAACCCCTATTTCAGCAGCCCCCTCGTCTTCTCCGTGCCCAGACGTTATCGGGGGGCACTGCTCACACCGGGACAGCGGGTGGCCGCCGTCCGGGATCAGATAGACAGGGCGCGCTTTGGCCGCTACTACCCCACCCTCACCCTGGTGACCTATCCCTCCAACATGGAGGCGTTCGATGCGGTCTTCTTCGGCCGCGACGACATCCTGCTGGGGGATGCCCACGCCACCCACTACCTCAACAGCGAGCGCTTCGACAACCTTCGCCAGCGGGGCGAGGCCCCGCCCGAGCTGGCGCCTGCCGAGTTCCGCTTTGCCGTCCCGGCCACCGAGCCCGCCCTGCTCAGCCTGGTCAACCGGGGGCTGGCGGCCATCGACGACCGGGCGCGCAACACCCTCTTCACCCAGTGGAACGGGCCCATCCGCGACATGAGCGAGCGAAGCGCCGATCTCTATGATGCCGCCGAGCGGGCCTGGATGCGGCAAGCGCCCCCCATCAGGGTGTGGCTGATGGACAACCTCTACCCCTATGGCGCCCTGGATCATGACGGCCAGCTGGTCGGCATGACGGTGGACATGCTGGACAAGATCCGCACACGCACCGGCCTCACCTTCGAGTTCGTGCGGGCAGACTCCGAGCGTCAGCTGGCAAAAGCCATGCAGTCAGGCGCCATCGACCTCATCGGCGCCATCTCCCAGCAGGTGGCCGAACACTACGGGCTGCACACCTCGGTGCCCTACGCCACCGACAACATCTATGTGATCCTCACCCGCCAGGAGGAACAAGGGATCGACACCCTCCGGAGTCTGGCGGGCAAGACGGTGGCGATGACGCACCATGTGCCCCTCGCACAGAGACTGGAGGGCAGCCGCATCACCCAGGTGGAGAGTGCCGCAGAAGCGATGGAGGTGCTCGCCCAGGGACGGGTGGATGCCGCCATCGTGCCCCTCTATTTTGCCCGCCATGCGCTGGACAATGATCCCCAGAGCCCGCTGCGCATCGCCGGCCCCGCCGATGACGAGCCGATCCGGATGGGGTTTGCCAGCCTGCCCGGACAGGGGATGCTGATGGGGATCCTCGACAAGACCATCCTCGCCATCCCCCCCAACGAGCTCGCCATGATGAGTTACGAGTGGCGCAACCGCAAACTGCCGGTTCCCGGCTTCATGGATCGCCACGCCCACATCGTCTACCTGGTGTTCGTGGGGCTCCTCACCCTGGCGCTGGTGCTGCTCTATCGCAACCGCATGTTCAAGCGGATGGCCAGCGCCGAGCAGGCTTCCCGCCAGCAACTGGAGGCCTATGTCAGGTTCATCCGGGCACTGGGGGAGAGCCTGCCCCACCCCATCGTCGTGCGGGACAAGAGCGGCAAGGTGCTGCTGTGCAACAGCAAATACCTGACCCAGCTCGGCGCCGAGCCAAAGGCCATCCTGGGTCAGCCCTTCGCCCAGGGGCTGTCAGGGGTGCTCGATGCAGGCAGCATCGCCGTGCTGGAGCAGGACTTTGCCAGGGTATTGCAGGAGGGGCAGCCCATCTTTGCGGATCGCCTCTTCCATCACAGGGGGACCCAGAGCGACATCTATCACTGGATGGTGCCCTATTTCGACGGGGAGGGGGCCATCAGCGGGGTGATCGACGGCTGGATAGACATCACGGACCGCAAGCGGCTGGAAGAGGCGCTGCGCGAGGCCAAACAGCAGGCCGACAGCGCCAGCCGAGCCAAGAGCGACTTCCTCGCCACCATGAGCCACGAGATCCGCACCCCCATGAACGCCATCCTCGGCATGCTGGAGCTGGCCACCGAGGATCCCGCTCTCAGCCGTCACAGCGGCGAGCTGCTGCGCATCGCCGCCGACTCCGCCAACGGTCTGCTGGATCTGCTGGGGGACAGCCTGGATATCGCCTCCATAGAGGCGGGCCAGATGACCCTGACTCCCACCCCCTGCGATCTCGCTCCCCTGCTCTCGTCCGTCACCCGGGTCTTTGCGGGCATGGCCGAGCAGAAGGGGCTGCTCTATGAGGTCAGGCTGCCCGACACCCCCATGCCAAGGGTGCTGATCGATCCCCTTCGCCTGCGCCAGATCCTCTTCAATCTCATCGGCAACGCCATCAAGTTCACCGAGCAGGGCCGGGTCGCCATCACCGCCACCCTGACCGGGGGCGAGCAGCCTCCTGTGCTGCACCTCACCATCACCGACACTGGAGCCGGCATTCCTGCGGACAAGCTGCCCCGGCTCTTCACCCCCTTCTATCGCGCCCACGGCCAGGGCCAGTTCCCCGGCAGCGGGCTGGGCCTCAACATCGCCCGCATCCTGTGCCAGATGATGGGGGGGAGATAGCCGTTCACAGCCAGGTCGGCGAAGGTACCCGGCTCGAGATAAGGCTGCCCCTCACGCTCGCTCAGCAACCCCCCGCCCCGATCACGGCAATGCCGGCGCCCCAGCCCCACCAGGCTCAACCCCTCCCCCATCGGCTGCATATCCTGGTGGTCGATGACAATCACGCCAACCAGATCCTGCTGCGCCAGCAGCTCAAGCACCTGGGACACGACGTCAGTGTGCGCAGCAATGGCCTGGAGACCCTGCGCGCCCTCGCCAGCCACCCCTTCGATCTGGTCATCACCGACTGCCAGATGCCGGTGATGGACGGCTTCGAGCTGACCCGCAGCCTGCGTGCCCTTGGCCATGGCCTGCCCGTCTGGGGCTTCACCGCCCATGCCCAGCCTCGCGAGCGGGAGCTTTGCCTCGCCGCCGGCATGAACGACTGCCTGTTCAAGCCCATCGGCCTCGCCCGTCTGCGCGCGGCGCTGGCCACCCTTGGGCCTGCGCCCTGAGTACCGCCAGCCCTTCCTCCCGTCATGTCGCACGGGCGCGGCTGAGAATGCGGCTGAGAGTGCGCCGGCGTTTGCCGCATAAAGGATCGCCCACAGGGACAAGAGACAACGTGGACCGGCCATGGATACAAGGCCGGTGGCGGTTCGAGACCCATAAAAAAACCGACACCAGGGTGTCGGTTTTTTATATCGGGAGGTGCGCCCTGCCTGCCTGCCACGCCAGTCTGGCGCCGGGTGAAGCGGGCGTCACGGGGAGGATCAGTAGAAGATCCGCTCCCCTCGCTCGCTCATCTTGAGCCAGACCGGCTTGGTGCTGGTCTTGCTCCAGATGCGGTGCAGGTAACTGTAGAAACGGGCGCGATCCCGGCGAAACAGCATCACCGGGAAGGCGAGCAAACCCGCCACCAAGACGAAGATGCGGCGAAGGATTATCTGAGTCAGGGAGAAGGGATGAAACATGATGTAACGCCTCACTGGTAAGACCACTGAACAAAGATTACGCCAATAATTGTAGGATTACTACACCGACAGCGCCATTTTTTTATTAAAAACGGGGCTAAAAGCCTAAAAATGAAACCGGGTTACATTCTTTAACTAAAAAACAACAAAGGTGGCAAAACGCGGCCCCTGTTCCAGAGTTAACGAGGACTGGACCAGAACGGGGGAACACAGGATGAAACTTGCAGATGCAGCGCTGCTGGGGGCATTGGGCGTGCTCGCCTGGAGCCAGTGGCAGGAGTGGCGGCTCAATCGTGACGATGCCATCGACATCCCCTATCACGGGGTCCCCACCGCCAGCCTGTGGCAATGCGGTTTGCTGATAAAGGAGATGGCCGCGCTGGCAGAACAGGAGGGCGAAGAGAGGTCCGGATCCAGGGGCGAGGCATTGGCCGAGATGGATCAGCATCTGCACAAGACGTGGCAACGGGAGGGTTGTTCACGGCTGACTGACATGCAATGAAGCATCATCCTGGGCCGCCATGGCGGATGGACAACGTCAGTGATGTGGATAACAGGGAGAAGATGGAGGCACGTTCCGGAGTCGAACCGGACTAAACGGATTTGCAATCCGCTGCATAACCGCTTTGCTAACGCGCCATGCTGACAAGGCATTGCCTTGAGAGTGATGTCCATGGTTGGTGCCATGGAGTATTGGAGCGGGAAACGAGACTCGAACTCGCGACCCCGACCTTGGCAAGGTCGTGCTCTACCAACTGAGCTATTCCCGCATTACTGCTTGCGTGCCAGTTGCCTGACAACGAGGCGCATTATACGTACCCCGAGCCCGGGCACAACCCTTTTTTCTCACTTTGAGCCCTTTCCCGTGCTGTTTGCTCACCCTTTAGACGCCTTGGTCGAAAATCCCCCCGCTCCCTGTGACCCGACGAGCGAATTTAAGATAAAGCCATTGAAATAGTTAGCCTTTAGTCAGAAACTCATCGCGCTTAGTAACTGGATTCTCAATTGAAAATCATGCGATGAAATGGAACTTCAGGCCTCGGGGGCTCAGACCGCAGCTGATGCTGGCTTTTTTCATGTTGGGCCTGGTGCCCTTCCTGGTCGTCACCCTGTTTTTCCTCTATAGCCACGGCAAGGATCTCACCACCCAGACCTCCAACCATCTGGTCTCGGTGCGCAACATCAAGAAAAACCAGCTACAAGACTACTTCGGCAACCTCAAGGAGCAGATCATCAACTTCTCCCAGCAGGACTTTGCCGGCAACAGTATCGGTCGCTTCTACGGTTTCACCGGTGCCTTCGAGAAGCTCGGCACCACGCCGCAGGAGGCCCGCGCCCGCGCCCAGGCCCGCTATGTGCCGGGCTCCTGGGACAAGCTGCAACAACCTGACAGTCAGGTGGAGATAGAGCCCTCCATCAGCGCCCTCATCCTGGCGGACGAGATGTATGGCCGCGTCCACCAGCGCTTCCATCGCGGCTACGCCGACATGGTGCGCAAATCCAACTACAGCGACATCTTCCTGGTCGACCTCAACGGTGACGTGGTCTACTCGGTCACCAAGCAGGCCAACTTCGCCACCAACCTGCTCTCGGGCCCCTACCAGTCCAGCGGTCTTGGCAACACCTTCGCCAAGATCAAGCGCCGCCTCGATGGCGGCCAGAAGCCCCAGCAGATCTTCGAGTTCACCGATTTTGGCCGCAACGAGCTGACCGGCCAGGTGGTCGCCTACCTCGCCGCTCCCGTGATGCAGTACGACTATGTGCGCGGCGTGGTCATCTTCGAACTGCTGCCAGACAAGCTCAACCAGATCATGGCGGAGCGGGAGGGGCTCGGCGCAACCGGCGAGACCATTCTCATCGGCCCGGACAAGCGGATGCGCGCCAACGCCTGGCTCGCCCCCGAATTCAGCGTGGAGAACAGCTTCAGCCCCGACTTCCGGCCGCTGCAGACCCCCCTCATCATCAAGGCCCTCTCCGGGGAGCAGGGGGTCGGCCCCTTCCTCTCCTACCACGATGACGAGGTGCTGGCCGCCTATACCCAGGTGAAGATGTTCGATACCGAGTGGGCCTTCATCGCCGAGATCTCCACCAGCGAGGCCTATGCCCCCATCCGCCAGCTCGAGACCCTGGTGATCCTGCTGGGAGCTGGCTCACTGCTGCTGCTGATCCTCTTCTCCCGCTGGCTCTCCCACTCCATCACGGCGCCCCTGCGATCCCTCACCGCCGCCGCCGAACAGGTGGCGGACGGCGCCCTGGATCACCCCATCACCATCCCCCGCACCGACGATGACATCGACCGGCTGGCCCAGGCGTTTCGCCACATGCAGCGTTCGGTGAAGGACAAGATCGAGCTCATCGAACGCCAGACCCAGGAGCTGCAACAGCAGGTCAAGCTGACCCACAAGCAGAACCTCAGCCTGCAACAGGCGGACAAGCTCAAAGACGAGCTCCTGGCCAACACCTCCCACGAGCTGCGCACCCCCATCCACGGCATCAAGGGGATGGCCGAGTCCATGCTCGCCAGCCAGCAGGACCTGACCGAAGGGCAGCAGAAACAACTCGGCCTCATCATCAAGAGCGCCGACGGTCTGGCCCGCCTCGTGGACGACTTGCTCGACTACCACCAGATGCGCTACGGCCAGCTGGAGATCCACCCCCAGCCGGTCTCCTCCAAGGGGGTCATCCGGCTGGTGCTGGATCTCTGCCAGCACCTGGTGCAGGCCAAGCCCCTCACCCTGGTGGACAAGAGCCCCGCCGAGCTGCCCCCTGTGCTGGCGGACGAGCAGCGCCTCGAGCAGGTGCTCTACAACCTGGTGGGCAACGCCATCAAGTACACCCCCCAGGGCAAGGTGGTGCTGAGCGCCCTGGTGGAGGGCAACTTCCTGCGCATCAAGGTGACCGACACCGGCATCGGCATCGCCAGGGACCATCTGGAGCACATCTTCGAGCCCCTGGTGCAGATGAGCCCGGAAGTGAGCAAGCAGGGAGCAGGCCTCGGTCTCTCCATCACCCGCCAGCTGGTACACCTGATGGGGGGGGAGCTGTTCGTGGAGAGCGAGCCGAGCGTCGGCTCCACCTTCGCCTTCACCCTGCCGCTGGCCAGCGGCAAGGCGGGCAGTCTGACCCTCGACAGCCGCCAGATAGAGCACCAGCTGGTGCGCCAGCAGCCCGTCATCCTGCCGGACTGGGAGAGCGAGGATCTGCCGCCCCCGCCGCAAGATGCCCCCGTCATCCTGGTGGTGGATGACGAGCCCATCAATTTGCACATACTGCGCCACCTGCTGCAGCCCTGCGGTTATCGCATCCTGCCCAGCAGCGACGGCCACGACGCCCTGACCAAGCTGGCTCAGGAGCCGGTGGATCTCATCCTGCTTGACGTGATGATGCCCACCCTCTCGGGCTTCGACGTCTGCCGCCGTCTGCGCCAGCAGCACCCCAAGGAGAAGCTGCCGGTGCTGCTGCTCACCGCCCTCAACCAGCCCAAGGAGATTGAAGAGGGTTTCAACGCCGGGGCCAACGACTATCTGGTGAAACCCTTCTGCAAGGAGGAGCTGTTCGCCCGGGTGAGGGCCCTGCTGGAGGCCAGCGCCGGGCGCGCCTCCCTGGTGGAGAACCGCCTGCTCAAACAGGAGATAGAGCACCGTCTGCTGCTCCAGGAGCAACTGCACCAGGATCAGGAGCGGCTCCTCGCCCTGCTTGGCGAGGGGGCCGACCCCATGGTCTTCCTCGATGAGCAAGGAGGGGGTGCTGTTTGCCTCCCGGGCCCTGGCGCGCCTGCTGGGTCAGGAGCCGGAAGCCATGGAGGGGCAGATGCTGGACGAGTGGCTGGCCACCCCGCTGGCAAGCCACTGGCCCGACATGACCGCGCAGCCGGAGCGGGAGCTGGACTTCCTGGTGGCGGGCCAGCGAGACACCCTCAACGCCCGCGCCCTGCCCATCAACCTGGGGGGGCAGCACGCCTATGCGCTGACCCTTGGCACAGAACCGCGCCAGGACGACAATCGCATGGCTGCACTGGAGAACGCCCTCAAGAGCCTCTCTCGCCGCGCCATCATTGAGGATGGCCAGTTGCTGGGGGAACTGAGCCGGCTGGGAGGGGAGTTCAGGTCGCTGGCGGACGATCTCATTCGCCAGCAGGATGACGAACCTCTGCGCCGCGCCCTGGTGGACACCATGCGTCTCACCCTGGAGACCTGGCAGCAGAGCACCGGCAAGGGCAAGACAGTGCTGGCGGAGAAGAGCAAGCTGTGGCGGGTCTACATGGATCGCTCCAGTCCCCAGACCCGCACCCTCGACAAGTACTTGAACCTCGACACCCTGCCCAAGGCACCGCGCTGGAAGACGGTGGTGGCCAGCGCCGAGTACGTGCTCAAGCACTGCGCCCTGAACGAGGTGCAGCACCAGAGTCTGCACCAGAGCACCCAGCGCCTTCGCCAGCTCGCCAGCCGCAAGGCATGAGTCTCCAACCCGCAGCCACGTTGCTCTGATGATGGCTGCGGGATAGAAAACCAAGCACCAATGGCCTGCTCTGGACACATCTACCCGCACGCTTTCTGCACCTCTCAGGGGGATCGCGATGGCTGAGCTCGCGGGGGCGGCCAGATGACCCTGCAGGTGCGGGCCCATTCCCCATCACCATGTTGGTGATGAACCCGGGAGACCTGTCTGGGCCGGCAAGTGGCTAATCAGGTGACATAGACATTCGAGAGAATGAGGTGAGACTTCGCAACCCCATGACCACAGGCCCCAAATCGGGAAAGACATTGGGAGATGGCTGAGCCGGGGATGGACAGAGATGAGATAGAAATGACAAACCCGCGACGGACGCGGGCTTGAGGGGAATAAATGGCGGAGAGACAGGGATTCGAACCCTGGGTGGCATTGCTGCCACAATTGATTTCGAGTCAATCCCGTTCGGCCACTCCGGCATCTCTCCACGGGCACTCATATTGACCCAACCCTAGCCGGGAAATCAATGTAAATCTCGTTGCAGATCAGACGACTGGCGATAAAACCGCCATCCGGCGATCCCGCCCCTCCCAACGCCAGTGACTTTCACCCGGCAACGCCTCCTCGCTCACTGTCTCCACCCTGTACCCGGTTCCCGGCGGGTGAATACGGCGAGCCTGAAGGGCCAGTGACACCCTGTGACGCGCTCGCCACCGCCCTCCCGGCAGTCATGGTGCCGGACTGGTAATCCCCGCGGGATTCGTTGACAATCTCTGCTCATTTTTTGGAAGGGAACCCGTCCCTCACCCCAGCCGATAGGAACAACCATGCTCAACACTCGTATCGTCTCACTGCTGCTGGCTGCCGCCAGCCTCTGGGCCGCACCTGTCTGGTCCAACACCTATCCCCTGCCACCAGCGGACAGCCGTCTCATCGGCGCCTTGGAAGATTACATCGTACAGCCTGGCGATCATCTGGAACTGGTCGGCAAGCATACCCGGACAGGCTTTCTGGCACTGCTCGAAGCCAATCCCGGCGTAGATCCCTATCTGCCCACCCCGGGCACCCGGCTCACTCTGCCGACCCAGATGCTGCTGCCCGACGTGCCGCGAGAAGGCATCGTCATCAACCTGCCTGAACTTCGCCTCTACTACTTCCCCAAGGGCAAGCAGGAGGTGATGGTGCTGCCCATCGGGATCGGTGACATCGGCCGCGAGACGCCGGAGATGACCACCACCGTCATTGCGAAAAATCCCAACCCGACCTGGGTGCCCGGCCCCATGGTCCGCAAGTCCTGGCTGGAGCAGAAGGGGATCGATCTGCCCGCCGTGGTCCCCCCCGGCCCCGACAATCCCCTCGGCAAGTTCGCCATGCGTCTTGGCTATGGCAACAAGGACTACCTCATCCACGGCACCAACAAGGATTTCGGGGTCGGTCTGCGAGTCAGCGCGGGTTGTATCCGGCTGCGCCCGGATGACATCGAAACCCTGTTTGGCCTTGTTCCCGTCGGCACCCCGGTCCGGGTCATCAACCAGCCGGTCAAGATGGCGGTGGAACCCGACGGTCGTCGCTGGCTGGAGGTACACTCCCCCCTCTCCCGCACCGAAGCGGAGATGGCACAAGGGGCGCCGCTGGTGCTCTCCCCCGAAGCCGAGCAGTTCATCGCTGCCCCCGACATCGACAGTGCCCAGGTGACCGCCCTGCTCGAGCGCAAGAGCGGGCTGCCCAAACCCGTGAGCGGCTGAAGGCCTGACCACCATGAACAGAATCAGTCATGTGGTTTGCCTGTTGTTTCTGCTGCCTGGCTCCGCGGCGATGGCGGACATCCTCTGGATGCGCAACGGCGATCGTCTGAGCGGGACCATAGAGGAGATCACGGACGAGCAGATCCGCATCAAGCCCGCCT
Organism: Aeromonas sp. QDB63; assembly: GCF_027707425.1. Classification (NCBI taxonomy): domain Bacteria; kingdom Pseudomonadati; phylum Pseudomonadota; class Gammaproteobacteria; order Aeromonadales; family Aeromonadaceae; genus Aeromonas; species Aeromonas sp. QDB63. Next base: position 17,735 of record NZ_JAPCIS010000014.1, on the reverse strand, counting down.
ACAGTCAGGCCATGACGGTCCCGCGCCGCGCCATCAAACGATGGCGTCTGGACAAGCAGGAAAAACCCAAGCCGCTCACCAAGACGGGGATCCCCCTGCTGGACTCTCCTGACGAGGCCAATGCCTGGCTGCTGACAGGGAACGGGGATCTCAACATCAAGCTGAAGGAGAACACCAAGAAGACCAACAACGTCAATCTCAAGGTCTCCACCGAGTTTGCCAATCTGGACTGGCGTTACAGCCTGGATGGCGAGTACATCTACGAAACGGCGAACAACATCACCGACAGCCACGAATACAAGCTCAAACCCAAGCTCGACTTTTTCTTCGACGATCACTGGTTCCTTCGCTCTTCCGTCGACATCGATTACAACATGATCGATGCCGGCTATCTGGAGATTGACTATGCTTCCGGCCCCGGCTACCGCTTCTGGAATGACAGGCAACGCCGGCTGGAGCTCATTACACAGCTCGGTCTGGAGCGGGCCTATTTCAGGCCGGAGGTGTGGAGCAATTCCGACCTGTTTGACGACAGGATCATCAATTACCCCTTCGTCAGCCTGGGGTGGGACTACCGGCAGCCCTGGACCCTCTGGGAAGAAAAATTCGAGCTGTTTGGCAAGGGCAGTTATGAAAAATTCGTCGATCAACCCTCCCCCTACCTGACCAGAAAGCAGTCCGTCAGCGGCAGCCTGGGCCTCAGGTACTATTTCAACGATCACCTGCGCCTCTCCTGGTCAAGCGAACTGGATTGGGACGATGCCTGGCTCGACTACCACGGCCTGCACAGGGATGTGAGCGAGAAGGAGTGGCGTCACCTCATCACCCTGGGAGCGAGTTTCTGACCCGCCAGAAACGACACAGGCCCACCGAAGTGGGCCTGTGTTCATGGACGCAAGACGAGCGCGTCAGAAATAGATCCGGGTGACCGACTCGATGACGCAGCCAGGGCGGCGGATCCCCTCGATCTCTATCTTGATTTCCTTGAGGAGCTCGATGCCCCCCTTGATGGGCGTGACACGCGACAGCTTGGTACGGGCGCGGATATTGCTGTCCACCTTGATGGGGTAAGGGAAGCGGACCTGCTCCAGGCCGAAATTCACCACCATGCGAGCGGTCGGGAACTCCGGCGTGCTCTCGTCCACCGAACCGGTCAACTGGGGCAGCAGGGCCAGAGTCAGGAAGCCGTGGGCAATGGTGGTCTTGAAGGGAGACTCGGCTGCCGCACGCTCGGGATCGGTGTGGATCCACTGATGATCGCCGGTCACGGTCGCGAACTGGTTGATCAACGCCTGGGTGACCTGCAACCACTCACCTACATGGGTCTCTTCACCGATGCGGGTCTGCAACTCGGCATAGAGTGCCGCCGCTTCGCCTTCGAGCTCTACCACGGGATCCTGCGCCAGGGCAGGCTGGCCATTCGCGACCTGGGTGACTCTGGCAGCCTCTTGCTGGCGGGCATCCTGGGACTCCCCCTGCAGATCCAGCACTCTTCCCAGCAAGGGGTGAAGGTGTGCCTTTTGCTGAAACTCACGCCAGTAGTCGCGGATCGCCGGAGAGAGCCAATCCTTGAGCTCAAAGGGGTGTTGCGCCAGAATTTCGCGCTTGTGCTTCAGAAAATCGACAACTTTCATTTACCGATCCCTATTCGATTCAAAGCCTGTAAAGAGGTCTAACCAGTCCTATTTTATGAAAGTTTCATCAGCAAGTACAAAAAAATCTCGGCGTACACCTGTACCAGGCGCGAGAGTGGTTACTAACATGCGAGCAAACACGGGCAGGAAAACGATTGAATGGAAGGCTGCAAACGAATCAACATCTGATCTGAAAAAGAGACGGGGCCCGTGTCGCCACTGAGCCCCGTCCTCGATCATCTCCCCTGGGCTGTCCACCAGGTCTTGCGCTGCCCATCGTCCAGGAAACTCCAGGCGAGGATCCGGCTCACCTTGTTGCCTTGCGCCATCTCGAGCACCCGCACTTCCCGTGCACCGACCCTGACCAGCGCCTTGCGGGCGGCCGGCAGATTTTCCTTTTTCGACACCAGCGAGCTGAACCAGAGGCATTGGCTGGCAAACTCCTTGCTCTGCTCTATCATGGCCGCCAGAAACGCCGCCTCGCCCCCCTCGCACCAGAGCTCGGCCTTCTGGCCGCCGAAATTGAGCACGGGCGCCCCGGCCACTGCCTGGCCCTTGCCCAGGTTGCGCAGCTTTCGCTCCGTCCCCTTGCTCGCTTCCGCCAGAGAAGCATGAAACGGCGGGTTGCACAGAGTCAGGGCAAAGTGCTCCTTCGGCCCCAGGATCCCGCGAAAGACATGCTTGGGGTTACCCTGATGACGGCATGTGATCTGGTTGCCCAATCCATTGCTGGTGGCCAGCAGGGTCGCCGCCTTCACCGACACAGGATCGATGTCTGAGCCCACGAAGCGCCAGCCATACTCCCGGGCGCCCAGCAAGGGATAGATGCAGTTGGCCCCGGCACCGACATCCAGCACTCGAACCTGCTTGCCCGTCGGTACGCATCCCGCGCTCTCGGCCAGCAGATCCGCGGCTCGATGCAGGTAGTCTACCCGGCCCGGAATGGGCGGGCAGAGATAGCCGGGGGGCAGATCCCAATGCGCAATGCCATAGTGCAGTGCCAGCAATGCCCGGTTGAGCGTCTTGACGGCGGCCGGATCGGCAAAGTCCAGGGTTCGGGTGCCGTGCTCGTTGGTGAACACGAAAGGCGTCAACGCCGGGGTACGCAGGCAGAGCGCGTCGAAGTCGTAGGGTGCCTGATGGCGATTGCGCGGGTGCAATCCGGTTTTCTGCTGGGGTGTCATGCTGGACCTGCCGAGGATCAAGGGGGCCACACTATAGAGAGTCGACCAGGGAAAGTCTAAACGAGGGTCATAAAAAAACCGGGCCCTGAGGGCCCGGTTCAAGTGAGGTTGGAAAAACAGTCCGTACTGCGAGCCGTTTGTCCAGCCTGACTCAGATGTCTATCCGGCGTGCCTGCCAGAATTTGCTGCGCCAGTAACTGCTGTCGAGCTTGGAGCGTGTCACCCCGGCGCGGGTGGAGGCATGGATGAATTCGCCATTGCCGACATAGATGCCCACGTGATTGAGGCGGCGGTTGATCTTGAAGAAGACCAGGTCTCCTTCGACCAGATCCTGTTTGGAAACCCGAGTACCTTCATGGACCTGGGAGCGGGTATCACGGGGTAATTCGATGCCGACGGCATTGCGGAACACTTCACGGGCGAAGGCGGAGCAATCGATGCCTCGCTGGCTGCTGCCTCCCATCCGGTAAGGAACGCCGCGCCACTCTTTGTATACGGTCAGGATTTCGTTGACGTCAGGGGTTGGTGAAACTTCGGGTTCAATCACGGGTTCCATCATGGAAACCTCGATCTTGCTCGCGACCTCGGGTTGGGGTGCCGATGCACAACCCACCATTCCGAGCGCGACCAGCAGTAGCATCAGGTGGCGCAATCCTTTATCCCCGCAAAAAGAGTGAAACTTGTTAAAATGCAGCCCGAAAGGGCAATTTATAAGGCAACAGCACCCGACTATATCCAAGAATTCTATCGAGGCAAGCGAAAATCCCAATCGACCTCACATTTTTGCAAGGAAATGCTCTGTTTAGCGCAATTTATGTGATCATGCCCAAACAATATACAATCTTGAAAGCATCGGTTTTGAGCTCATCAAACGGACTGTTATCGCTATTTCACCCCCATTTTTAAGTGAAATATTATGCTATCTGCGGATCTCTATTTGTTAAATACGGCAAGCGTTGATGCAGACCTGGTGATCAGGTTGGCATCCGAACTCGCCCCGGATGAACGCCGTCACTGGCACGAGATCCACCAGGCGGGTCGCCAGCATGAGTACCTGCTCGGCCGGGTGCTGCTGCGCCGCCTGCTGGCCGAGCGACTCCATTGCCGTGCCGATGCCCTGACTTTTGGCATCGGTGCGCATGGCAAACCGACACTGCTCAGTCATCGCTGGCAGTTCAACCTCAGCCACAGCGGAGAGTGGCTGGTGATCGCCCTCTGTGAGGAGGGCCCCCTTGGGGTGGACATCGAGATGGGATTGCGTCACCGCCCCATACTGCCGCTGGCCAAACGCTTCTATGCGCCAAGCGAATACCAATGGTTGAACGCCCAGCCCCGAGAGGAGCAACATTCGGCCTTCTATCGGCTATGGTCTCGCAAGGAAGCTGTGCTCAAGGCCCATGGCGATGGTATTTCCGCCGGGCTCGACAAGATCTGCTTCCTTCCGGAGCAGGCATGGCAGCTCAATAATCACCTCGACAATCGCCGCTATGAAATCCGCGACTGGCCCGCGGGCAGCGGATGGCTCAGCCTGGCTGCCCCGACTCGCCGGGTCGATGCCCATCTGCTGGATGCGCGCTTGAATTCCATCCCGCTGGACCCCATGTTGATCCACACCATTTTTCGAGAGTCAGCCTCATGATCGTCGACATCACTCCCCAGAACTTCCACGCAGAATTGCTCGATGCGTCCATGAAAAAGCCGGTCGTCATCTATTTCCACGCGCCCCAGATGCCGGAGTGCCAGGCCATGACCCCGCAGGTGGAAGCGCTGGTCGGCCCGGCCAATGCAGCGGTGACCCTGGCCAAAGTCGACATGAACGACCCCCAGTTGCAACCTCTGGCCAGCCAGCTTGCCTTGCGCGCACTGCCCGCGCTGGTGCTGTTCCATCAGGGGCGCCCGGATGAACAGGCCATTCTGGAAGGGCCGCAGGATGAAGCCACATTGCGCCAGTATTTCGCCGCCTTTGCCCCCAAAGAGGAGGAGTTGCTGCTCGATCAGGCAAAGCAGGCGCTGGAGAACGGGCAAGCCGATGTGGCGCACACCCATCTTGGCCAGGCCCATCGCCTCGCCCCCGAGCGTCACGACATCACGCTCTGGCTGATACAGGCCGCGCTGGATCTCAATCTCCTTGACGAGGCGCAGAGCCTGCTCTCGACCATCCCCATGGTGGCACAGGATGATCATTACCAGACCCTGAGCTCCCGCCTCTCGCTGGCGCTGCAGGCCAGCGACAGTCCTGAGCTGCGCGCCCTGGAGCTGCGCCACGCTGAACAGCCTGATGACCATGCCCTCGCCCAGGAGCTGGCGGTGCTCTACAGCCAGGTTGGTCGACAAGAGGAGGCATTGGCCCTGTTGTTCACCATCCTCAAACGTGATCTCGCCTTTGGCGATGCCAAGAAGATCTATCTCGATGTGCTGGCAACCATGGGCGCGCACCCGGCGGCGCAGAGTTATCGTCGCAAGCTCTACAGCCTGCTCTATTGAGCGACAGGAAAATCAGAAGAGGGGATGCCGATTCGTCGGCATTGCCTTGTCAGGCGGGTTTCAGCGGGGAAACGCGGTAATTTGATGAATTTCAGGCAAAAAAAATGGCGCATTGAAATGCGCCATTTTTTCGCATGGATTACTTCTTGTAGGAAGTAGCCATGTTGTCGATGCGCTGGTTAGCACGCATAGCTTCTTGCTTGGCTTCTGCAACATCAGCAGCGATCTTGGACTGATCAGCACGAACAGCGCTAACATCTTGAGCCAGTTGGTCAACTTTGTTAGACAGATTCTGAACGGAAGTTTCCAGTTCGCTGGTGTTTGCACAACCGCCCAGCAGAGCGGACAGACCAACAACACCTACCAACAACATTTTTTTCATTTTTAAAAGCTCCCTTTAACTCGCCAGACGTTTAGCAAGCGGCGTGATTATGGCACAAAAAAATCATAGTTTGGATAGGCCTCATCACAGATAAATGCGTTAAAACCCTCATTTTTTTTTAGCTGCACACTTTCCGTACAAACTTTAAGCAAAAATGAGTGTCCCTAGATGAGGTTCGCACAAAGCGTAACCAAAATTTGGGCTTATTACAATTTCGTATGAGGCTCAGGCTGAACGTTCTGACAGCAATTGACGATATTGCACCAGATCTTCGATGGTCAGGACCGGCATCCGGTGCTGGCGACCGAAGGCCACCAGGTCCGGCAACCTGGCCATGGAGCCATCTTCCTTGGTCAACTCGCACAAAACTCCGTAAGGTTTGAGCCCGGCGAGCTGCATCAGATCGACGGTCGCTTCGGTGTGACCACGGCGGGTCAGTACCCCACCCGTACGGGCGCGCAGCGGGAAGACATGGCCGGGTCGATGCAGATCGGAGGGCCGGGCTCCGTCGGCGATGGCCGCGCGGATGGTGGTGATGCGATCGGCAGCGGACACCCCGGTAGTCACCCCCTGCGCCGCTTCGATGGTCACGGTGAAGGCAGTCTGATAGTGGCTGGAGTTGGCCTCCACCATCATCGGCAGCTCGAGCTGGCGAACCCGCTCGTCGGTCAGACAGAGGCAGACGATGCCGGAGCACTCGCGGATCATCATGGCCATCTGCTCGTTGGTCATGGTTTCTGCGGCAAAGATGAGATCGCCTTCGTTCTCGCGATCTTCATCATCGGCCACCAGCACACCCTGACCGGCACGCAGGGCGGCCAGCGCGGCTTCGACGCGAGCAATGGGATCACCGAATTCACTGAGTAGAGACTGATTCATGGTAAGACTCCTAAGAAAGACAAGGACCAGAATCAGGGCATGGAAAGGCAGACAGAAGTAGCCATGCGGCGGCCAACCCGTCAGGGTCTGGCCAGCAATATCTGTCTTATCCTCTTTCATCCGGACTATGACCGTCGGCTCCGGCATCTCACCGGATCTGCTGACCCCGTCCCGGATGAATGCCGGGTCGGGCGCTCGCGGGCTCCCCGAGTCACATCGGGATACCGCCGGTGGGGAATTTCGCCCCGCCCTGAGAATAAGCGCAGACAGCCTAAAGAAAAAAGACGCAGGATGCCAGCCAAAAACCCATCAAAGACAAACCGGGTGCTGGCTGCACTGCAATTTTCGCGCGAGCACCACCCGATACACGGCGCGCTGTCCTTTCTGAATTCGTTTGTGGCATAGTGCCAGCAAAAACGCGCGCGCCCGCGCAGACCGGGTGCCAACATCACAAACGGAATCATGACAGAGATGGAAAAGAAAATACTGCTGACCGATTGCCCCGATGCCAAGGGTCTCATCGCCAAGATCACCAACATCTGCTACAAGCACCAGCTCAACATCAACAAGAACGACGAGTTCGTGGATCACGAAAACGGCCGCTTCTTCATGCGCACCGAGCTGGAAGGGCGCTTCAACGACGAGACCCTGCTGGCCGACCTCGATGATGCCCTGCCTGCCGGCGCCCAGCGTCGTCTCGTCAAGGCGGGCAAGAAGCGCATCGTCATCCTGGTGACCAAGGAGACCCACTGTCTCGGCGACATCCTGATGAAGAACTATGCCGGCGCCCTGGACATGGACATCGTCGCGGTCATCGGCAACTACGACACCCTCGCCGAGCTGACCGGCAAGTTCGACATCCCCTTCCACTGCGTGAGCCACGAGGATCTGAGCCGCACCGAGCATGAGGAGCAAGTGCGCACGCTCATTGATGGCTACCAGCCGGATTACGTCATCCTGGCCAAATACATGCGTGTGCTGACCCCAAGCTTCGTCGAAGCCTATCCGCGCAAGATCATCAATATCCACCACTCCTTCCTGCCTGCCTTCATCGGCGCCCGCCCCTATCGTCAGGCCTTCGACCGCGGGGTCAAGCTGATTGGTGCTACCGCCCACTTCGTCACAGACGATCTGGATGAAGGCCCCATCGTCGAGCAGGACGTGATCCACGTCGATCACACCTTCAGTGCCGATGACATGGCCAAGGCCGGACGCGACGTGGAGAAATCCGTGCTGAGCCGGGCGCTGGAACTGGTGCTGAACGAGCGGGTCTTCGTCTACGGCAACAAGACAGTCGTGTTCAAGTAAGCGGCTGCGCGCCCCCAGAAAAAAGGCTCCCGAGGGAGCCTTTTTCATTGCGCGGCACTCACGGGTGCAGCGGCAGACCATTGACGGTCACGGCCCCTTTGTCGAGCTTGAGCTCGGCCTGAAGCTGTGACTCCTGCGCCTTCAGATATCCCATGGCAGTGAATTGCTCCAGCATGGGGGCCAACTGGGGAACGGCCTGGCCCAGCTTCTCCCCAAGGTGGGCATGAAGCAGACCGGAGAGTGCCTGCATCCCCTCCTCGCTGCCCATCAACTGTGCCAGGGTGGTGGACGCCAGCTTGGCCTCCCCTTGCAGGCTGACAGGCTCACCGTTCAATCGCGCACTCAGATCCGCCAGTTCCAGCGTGGCCCCTCTCTGGAGCATCTTGTCCAGCGCTTCCTGGATGGCCGCTTCGTCCACCCGTTTGCTGCTGGCCTCTTGCAGCGTCTGATACCCCTCGAGATCCAGCCCCTTGAGGGAGAGATCCAGATTTCCCTGGGTCAGCGCGAGCCGGTCTTCCTCGCTCTCCATGTTGAGGGTCGCCACCTTCATCTGATAGCGAGTGGAGAGCGTCTGAAGATCGTCCCCCGCCAGCTCGGTGGCCGTGATCAGCCCCTCCAGCGTGATCTTGACGTTCCCCGGCTGGGTCAGGGTGAAGGCCGTGAGGGTCGCATCGCTGCGGGGAGAGAGCCAGAGCCCGCTGATCTCGGCCATGTCGGCACTGCCCTTGAGATCCGCCAAGGCCAGATCTGTCTTGCTCTGGGCATCGTGGACCGTCATCCCCAACCAGTGGGCGGTGAGATGGCCATTGCCGTCGAGATCCCCGCGATAGTCGCCGTTCAAGGGCAGGAAGGTGAACTCGTTGAGCCCCTCCTTGACCTTGAAGTCACTCACCCAGAAGCGGGAACTGTTGCTCATGGTCCAGAGGCTGCTCGCCGATTCTGCCCCCAGTTGCCACTGCTGCATCCCCAGAGAAGTCAGGATGGGCGCCAGCGTGCCCTGTGCGGTATCAAGCTGGAGGTGGCTCTTGATATAGAGCGGCAACAGGCGGCTGTTGAACGCGAACTGCATCTCGATGGGTTCGCTTCCCGCCAGCTGGGGATCAAAACTCGCCAGCGTCTGGGGCGGCACCACCACCTTGAGCACGCCGTCGCGGGTGAACAGATTCTCCGTCTCCGGGCTCCAGGTGACCTCGATCCCGCTCTCCTGCTGCGCCCTGGCGATCTGCTCGGCCAGGATCCGGTCGAACGTATTGCCCGTGTACCAGCAGGCGCCAAGCCCTCCCACCACCAACACGGCTCCGACGGCCAAGGCCACTTTTTTCTTCATCAGTTCTGTTTCTCCACAATGGTTCAATGGCGGGTGCATGGGCGCACTCTACGGGGAGGATGGGCATCAACACAAGCCAGACAACGGCTTGGGTTCCACGCTCTGGCTGTCACAGCAGGGGGCTGAACAGGTAGAAGATGTTCTCAAGCAATTTTTTGTACCAGGGGCGGGCACGCCACCTGGTCAGCGACATGGGGGTCGCCTCCAGCATGTAGCCCTGCACCAGCTGGTTCATCTCGGCGACAAACACCGGGTTGTCGATGAGCAGGGTGATCTCGAAATTGAGCCAGAGACTGCGCCGGTCGAGGTTGACCGTGCCCACCAGGGCGAAATCATCGTCCACCAGCACGCTCTTGGTGTGTAGCAGTCCGGCATCATAGCGGTATATCTCCACTCCTGCCGCCAGCAGATCCTCCATGAAGGAGTTGCTGGCGTGGTTGGCCATCAGTGAGTCGTTGCGCGCAGGCAGAACTAACTGTACCAGCACGCCGCGGGCCGCCGCCGAAGAGAGGGCCGCAGCCAGCGGATCGTCCGGCACGAAATAGGGGGTGGTCAGCACCAGATGGTGACGAGCCTGGTAGATGGCGAGCAGCAGGCTCTGCTGGATGCAGTCACCGCCGACGAAGGGACCGGAGGGAATGAGCTGGGCCCGGTAGTTGGTCTGGGGCCAGGCTTCCGGCTCATGTTGCAGACTGTCGAGCAGCCGCTCGCCGGTCTCCATCTCCCAGTCCCAGACGAAGGTGGACCACATCAACGGCACCACGGGGCCCTGCACCCGGATCATGATGTCGACCCACTGGCCGACCCCGGCATCCTGCTTGAAGAAACGGGGATCCACCATGTTCATGGAGCCGGTATAACCAACCTTGTCATCGATCACCACCAGCTTGCGGTGCATACGCAAGTCCTGGCGCTGAAACGGGATACGCCAGGCGCCGACCGGCAACACTTCCACGACTTTGACACCGGCGGCACGCAAGGTTTTGGGCCAGGAGGAGCGGAAGAAGGTCTTGCTGCCGATGGAGTCGAGCAAGACACGACAATCCACGCCGCGTGCCGCCACCTCCATCAACGCCTCGCACACCTCGTCCACATCCCCGCCGGGGTGCCAGATGTAGAACTCCAGATAACAGGATTGGGAGGAGCCCCGGATGTCGCGCACTATCTCCTCTACGATGCTCTTGGGCTTGTGCAGCAGGGTCATCCGGTTGCCCGAGAGCATGGGCATGGCCAAGCGCCCCTGGATCAGATCGTGGAGCGGGCGTGCCTTGCTGCCCACCTCACAGCAGTGCTGGGGGAAGAGGCGCGCGAGCTGGCGGATCCAGATGGCGTAAGGACGGTACATGGCCTGGGCCCGCTCCGCCCGCTTGCGACCAAGGCGTATCTCGCCAAACAGCACGTAGAAACCGACCCCGGCGAAGGGGATGGCATAGATGAGGGCCAACCAGGCGAGGGATACCCCGATGGGACGTCGCTTCATCACCACCCTCAGGGAGATCCCTGCCACGATCACGGTGTGAAACAACAGCAACAACCAGCCGAGAAAGCGGGAAAACAGCAACTGAATGTCGTATTCCAGACCGTCGAGCAAGGCGACTCCTTGGTGTATTGGACAGATGGCACGGGCAGACCCCACAGGGTCGGGATGGTATGCTATGGGGCACACCCATTCTATCAGGTCGTTAGCATGATCCTGCAATCTATGCTGCTGAGTCTGGCCATGCTAGGTCAAGGCTCATATGACATCAATGAGCAGCAGATAAATCAGTACCTGCAATCCCAGGTGCAAGTGGACAAACAGCTGGAATTGCCCGGCATCATCAAGGCCCATGTGCAACTCGAGCAGAGCGATGTGCAGATTGGTCGCCAGAGCCCGGATACCGCCAGGGTGTTTGGCAAAGGCAAGTTGAAAATCGCGCTCCCGGATCAGACCGAGTACGACGCGCGCCTCAACATGACCTATGAGGCGAGGCCCCGCTACGACAAGGCCAGGAGTGCGCTCTTCCTCGACAACATGAAGCTCATCGATTACAAGCTGGAGCCTGCCGCGGCGGAACAGAAGTTTGGTTTCATGCTGAGGATGCTGCTGCAAAGCATGGAGAAACGGCTGGAGACCCAGCCTGTCTACAAGCTGGATGACAAGGACCCCTATCAGGCCTGGCTCAAGGAAAATTTGCTGGGGCTGGAGCTGTCACCAGGCAAGATCCACCTGCTGACCAAACCCCAATAAGACGTCAGTTGAAAACAGGCGCCTTCGCCTGACGCACCAGCAGCTCGATCTGGTAACCCTGTTCGTGCTGCTGGTGATAGTGGGAGTGAAGGGGTCCGTCGAGTTCATGCAGGGGAAGGTGGTCAAATCCCGCCTTGAGGTAGAAGGGTTTCTCGAACGGCAGGGCGTGACAGATCACGGGCTTGTCGGAAAGATCGCGGCAGGCATGCTGCAGCAAGCGGGACCCCAGCCCCAGGGACTGGTAGTGAGGGAGCAGACGAAAGCCGCACAAGTGGTAGTAATCCTGTTCATCGCGCAGGCGCACCGCCCCCACCAGCCAGTGCGCATCACGAACCACAAAAATCCGTTCTGCCAAATCCGGCACATAGTGGGAAAACGTCGTCTCGTAATAGTCTCTGATGAGGGAAAGATCCGCATCACAGTACTCTTCGAATCTGAGCTCCATCGCTCGCCTGCTTGTCATGCCCATTTCGCTCTGGCCATACCGGCCCTCTCCTGCTCGCTCTCTGGCTCCACGAAGAGATCTGACCAGAGTGGAGCAACAGCAAGATAACACGCCTTTAACTTACAAAAAAGCCAATAACTCGATGGAAAAGACGAGGTTGCGATCATGCGTCCCTTGACGCCATGAGCCGCGCCCCTTGTCCTGAGTGAGCACACAGGCGGGACGTCCCTCTGCCATCACATTTCCAGCCTCCCCTGTTCACGGGAACTTGTTCTGCGCCATCCCGAATGCTTTACTCAACGTGGCTAACGAGGCTTAAGGAGCAAGCCGTTGAAAGCATGGATGTTGCTGGGCATGATGCCGCTGTTTTCCCACACAGCCCCGGCTCAGATACCGCCACCGGCAGAGGTGGTGATCCTGACCCCGGAGACGGCTGTCTCCTCCCCGGTTCCCACGCCGCGTACCGTGGCACTCACCACGGCGCCGCTCCCCTCCCCTGAACCCGCCAAGCCTGCAAGCCGTCAGATCCAGGTCTACAAGTCGGTACAAAAGAACGGGGTCATACGCTATTCCGACATGATGCCGGAGCAGGTTCACTACGAACTGCTGTTGTTCAACGACTGCTATGCCTGCGATCCGGCGTCCAAGGTCAACTGGCGCACGACAGGCCTCTTCCTCTATGACTACGCCAGCACCATACAGGCGGCAGCCAAGGCTTATCAGGTCGAGCCTGCCCTCATCCGGGCACTTATCCATGCCGAGTCCGCTTTCAATCCTCTGGCCGTCTCCCGCAAGGGCGCCATGGGACTGACCCAGCTGATGCCCGCCACGGCGCGCGAGCTCGGGGTCGGCAACGCCCTGCTGGCGGAGCAGAACATCTTTGGCGGGGTGAAATACCTGGCGGGTCTGCTCAAGCAGTATGACGGCAATGTGGCCCTGGCCACCGCCGCCTACAATGCAGGCGCCGGTGCGGTGCAAAAACACGGCGGCATACCGCCCTATGCCGAAACCCGGGCTTATGTGGAACGAGTCAAGCTGCTGCATCAGCGCTACAAAGAGATGCTGAGCGCCAAGGGGTTGTAGGACCGGTACGGTACAAGCACGGCGGCATCCCTCATTGGCCGAAACCCGGGCTTATGTGGAACGGGTCAAGCTGCTGTATCAGCGCTACAAGGAGATGCTGAGCGCCAAGGGGTTGTAGGACCGGTACGGTACAAGCACGGCGGCATCCCTCATTGGCCGAAACCCGGGCC